>CAYPHL010000009.1:0-59392 GCA_964410385.1 uncultured Rikenellaceae bacterium
GCCGTTGAGCCTACCTATCAATCACCCCTGACCCAATCACCTCATCGTCATCATACCATGCAGCAAATTGTCCGGGAGCTATGCCTCTCTGCAGTTTATGGAAGATTACGTACAAACCTTCCCTTCTTCTGAATAACCTTGCAGGCTGAAGAGGCTGGCGGTAACGGATCCTTACCAGATAGTCACGGCTTTCTCCCTGCTCCATGGCAAGATCGGTCCTGATCCAATGAATCTCATTATCCCTGATAAACAGCCCTTTCCGGTATAGTCCGGGATGTGACTGGCCTTCACCCACATAAATTATATTATTCTGAACATCTGTGCCGATCACGAACAGAGGTTCCTTATATCCGCCTATATTAATGCCTTTTCTTTGTCCGATCGTAAAAAAATGAGCTCCGCTGTGAATTCCGATTCTTTTTCCAGGCAGTTCTCCTGACTGATGGGGAGCCGAAATTTCTTTCAGAAGATCATCCGTTGCAGTCTCATCGGGGAAACCTGAGTGCCATGATGTGTGATATGCCGCCTTATCAATTTCGATTACCGGTCCTTCCATTGCCTTTAGTTTTTGCTGGAGGAATACAGGCAGATGAACTTTTCCTATAAAACAAATTCCCTGGGAATCCTTCCGGCTTGCTGTTGGAAGTCCGATGTCATAAGCAATCTTCCTTACTTCCGGCTTGGTAAGGTCTCCAACCGGAAATAGGGCTCCGGAAAGCTGTTCCTGAGTTACCTGGCAAAGAAAATAACTCTGATCCTTGTTCTCATCTTTACCTGAAAGCAGCCTGCAGACATTTTTTTCTCCTGAAATTACCGTATCCTTCCGGCAATAATGTCCGGTTGCGACAAGTTCAGCTCCAAGCTTTTTTGCTTCAAGGACAAAGCTATCAAATTTGATCTCCCTGTTACAGAGCACATCCGGATTGGGTGTTCTTCCCTTTTCATATTCAGAGAACATATAATCTACAACCCTGAGGCGGTATGCTTCACTCAGATCGACAACGTGAAAAGAGATTCCGGCTTTTTTTGCCACCATTTCAGCGAACATAACATCATCCTCCCAGTGGCAGTCACTCTGAAGCAACCCGGTCGTATCATGCCAGTTCCTCATGAAAAGCCCGCATACATCATATCCCTGTTCCTTAAGCAACCATGCGGCAACGCTGGAATCTACTCCTCCTGATAACCCTATAACAACTCTTTTTTTCACATGTCAAAGATATTTAAAAATGCTAACTTTAACCCTGATGAACAATGGCACTCTGACAATATACAGCGCATCGGCAGGTTCAGGAAAAACTTTCCGGCTGACTAAGATTTATTTAAGCCATCTGTTCAGATCAGGATATAGCTACCGCAAAATACTTGCAGTGACATTTACAAACAAAGCCACTGCAGAGATGAAAAGCCGGATACTGGATCAGCTTTTTTGCCTGGCAAATGGCGGAAAATCAGAGTATCTTGATGATCTCATTTCCGAAACAGGAAAAAATGAGGAAAAGATCAGACAGGAAGCTTCGGAATTGCTATTTTCAATTCTGCACGATTTTTCGAGGTTCTCTATCTCAACAATCGATTCATTTTTCCAGAAAGTTATCCGGTCGTTTGCCAGAGAGACAGGACTTCATTCCGGTTTTAATGTTGAACTCGACCACAGCATAATTCTGTCATCTGCTATTGATGAAATGATCGCTTCATCGGTTGATGATCCCGGCATAAGAAGCTGGCTGACAGATTATGTCATGAGGAATCTTGAAGAAGAAAAATCATGGAACCTGAAGACCGAGATCACAACTCTGGCTGAAGAGCTATTCAGGGAAAAGTTTAAGATACTCTCAGGGCCCGAAAGGGAAAAACTTGAAGATAAATCCTTTCTGCGTGACTATATAAATAAGATAAGGACTCTGATATCATCCACCGAAAAGACTTTGACAGGTTTTGGTGAAGATTTGAAATCGATATCTTCGGAGTTTGGATTGTCGGATGATATGTTTTACGGCAAAAGCAGGGGCATACCTTCATTTATCAGATCTCTTTCGGTGGGCAGGATGGTTCCGGCAAACAATATGGTACGGCTCATTCTTGACGATAATCCGCGGTGGTCGGCAAAAAACCCCTCACCTCAGCTTTTAAGCGCAATAAGCGGGGGATTGGAAGAAACACTGAGAAAAGCAATCAGCTACTGTGATGAGAATTTTTCAACTTATAACACTGCCCTGGCAATTTCCAGGAATGTATATGCCCTTGGTATCCTTTCTGATGTCCTTGGCAAAGTAAGGAAGGTTTCTGCAGATGAAAACAGCTTTCTTCTGTCAGAAGCAGGAGAATTCCTGAATCTTATAACAGGTAATGATCAGGCGCCTTTTATATATGAAAAGACAGGGAATCACTATGAGAATTACATGATAGATGAATTCCAGGATACCTCCATTCTTCAATGGAAGAACTTCTATCCACTCATCGATGAAAGCATGAGCAGAGGTTTTGATAATCTTATTGTAGGGGATATCAAACAATCGATCTACAGATGGAGGAACAGTGACTGGAGGATTCTGGCCGGCCTGCTGACTGAAAAGGTTGACAATGAGCGGATTTTATCCAAATCGCTTAATAATAACTGGAGAAGCCGGTCTGATATAATCAGGTTCAGCAATACTCTTTTTTCTCTCATACCGCTTCAGGCTGACAGTCTTTTTTCTGACAGCGGATTCCGCTCCGGGTTCGCTGACCTCTATGCAGACTCTGTTCAGTCGGACCCGGGAAAAAGGAAAGGGGGATACGTCAGGTTGGATATTGTTGATGTTGTCCTGAATAAGGAGGATGGCCGGGAAAAGGGCGAAGAAGATCAAAAGGAAAAAAGCTGGAAGGAAATTGTTCTGGAAAGGATCCCGGAAGTTATTGAAATGTTTCAGGATCATGGATATCAGGCTTCTGATATCGGGATCATTGTAAGGGAAGTGAAAGAAGGGGAAGATGTTGTGAAGAGAATTATCGATTACAGCAATATCTGTTCTCCTGAGAAAAAAGGAAAATATTCCTATGATGTGGTTTCTGATGATTCCCTGACTTTGTCGTCCTCACATGTAATTAATTTCATTACCGCTGCGCTGAAGGTGATCTGTGATCCCGGAGATATTATAAGCAGGGCACAGATGGTCAGATTTTACAGTTTGTCGGCAACGGTTCCAGGTAAGGGGGACCTGGATCTGAATGACGGTTCAATCGCGGACAGTTCCCCTGATCTCTTTCCGGAAGATTCTGAACATTTCCTTGAAAAAATGCGTAACCGTCCGTTGTTTGAGATCACTGAAAGCATTATATCCTTCTTTGATCTTGGCAGCAATCCGGGTAATGTAGCATATCTGACAACTTTTCAGGACCAGGTGTTAAATTTCTCACGCACTAAAAGCTCTGATGCTGATTCATTCCTGGAATGGTGGGAAAGTACAGGAAACCGGAAATCAATTTCACTGCCTTCAAACCGGAATGCTGCAAGGATACTGACAATACATAAGGCTAAAGGGCTTGAGTTTAAGATTGTTATACTTCCATTCATTTCCTGGGCACTCGACTATCCCTCAGGAAAACAACCCATTATGTGGATCAGGCCGGATAAACCGCCTTTCAATGACCTCGGGATTGTACCAGTAAGATATTCCTCTAGCCTTGCCAATACATTTTTTGCCGATGATTACCACATTGAAAAGTACTTTTCATATGTAGATAATATTAATCTTTTATATGTGGCAATGACAAGGGCTAAAGACGCCATTTATGGATTCATTCCCGGAAATACTGCAAAGTCTTCCACAATTGCGGGGATTATAAAAAATGCAATTACCTCCGGTGAGAATCCTGCAGACAGACAGGGAATTGTCCTGAAAGAGTATTTCGATGAATTAGAGGGTGTATTTGAATATGGTAAGATTCCGGGCAGTAATGAAAAACCTGAGCTGAGTGAAGTGATAATTTCAGAATATTATACTGTTAACCGCCGGCATGAATCACTTAAGCTGAAACTCCACGGAGAAAATTATTTCACTCCTGCGGATGAAGCAAGTGAACAGAAAATAAATTATGGTAATCTGATGCATGAAGTTTTTGAAGGGATAAATACTGCCGATGATATCCCTTCAGCAATAAATAAACTGATAGTTGAAGGGAAAATTCCCGGATCCGCTTATGAGGGATTGGAGAAAAAGCTAAAATCTCTCATTACTTCTCCAAAAGTTGCTGAATGGTTTGCACCCGGCGCCAGGTTTTTTAAGGAAGCTGAGATACTTTTACCTTCCGGCACTACCCGCCGCCCCGACAGGGTAATCTTTAGCCATGGAAAAGCTACCGTGATCGACTTTAAATTCGGTGAGGAAGACAGGAAGTATATTGATCAGGCTCTGGGATACAGGGACCTTCTTGCCGGGATGGGTTATGAAAATACTGAAGCATTCATCTGGTACGTTGATAAAGATAAAATAGTTGAAGTATAGTGACCGGAAGTCAATCTGATATTTCTTTTTACCCGTGGGGAAACAAGCGGAGGTTCAATTCCTATACTGACTATTTCAGGAAAAAATATGGGGAGAGAGTCCAAAAGGTATCAATAAATGCCGGTTTTACGTGTCCGAACAGGGATGGTACAAAAAGTAAAGGCGGATGTACATATTGTCTGAACGATGCTTTTAACCCTTCATATTGCAGACCGGAAAAATCAATTACAACCCAGATCAGTGAAGGGATTGAGTTTCATAAGAAACGTTACAGGCGTGCATCTTATTACCTCGCATATTTCCAGGCATACTCAAATACCTATGCACCAATTGACTTGCTGCGTGTGATCTATGAAGAAGCATTGGCTTATCCCGGAGTTATCGGTCTTATAATCGGGACCCGGCCCGACTGTATTGATGAACAGAAACTGGCATATCTGAAAGAATTGTCTGAAAAGCACTATATATCAATCGAATATGGAATTGAGACTTGTTATGATAGTACCCTGCTCAGGATCAACAGGGCCCATACATTCGAAGAGGCAGTTTTTGCGCTGAAATTAACTGCTCAATATTGTATAAATACCGGAGCCCATTTTATTTTCGGACTTCCCGGTGAGTCAGAAGAGATGATGCTTGAAGAAGCCCGGATAATTTCCGGATTACCTCTTACGTCAGTAAAATTCCACCAGCTGCAGATCATAAAGGGAACTCCAATAGAAAAGGAATATCAGGACCATCCTTCTGATTTTCATCTGTTCACATGGGAAAAATACCTGGGATTCATAATAAAATTCCTGGAATATCTTACACCCCGTATAATGGTTGAGCGTTTTACCGGGGAAGTCCCCCCCAGGTTTCTGGCTTCTTCGCCATGGGAGAAGCTACGTAATGACCAGCTCGCTACAATAATTGAAAAAAAACTTGAGGAGCTTAATACCTGGCAGGGAAGATTATTCAGACGATGACTCTTCAATCATGATCCTGACGCTTTCACCGGGCCGCAGTCTGACCGGAAATCCCTTTCTTAATTCATCTCCGCCGATCATAGTCCCTTTCCGGCTTTTGTCAGAGCTTATCAAGTAAGTTTTTCCTGATTCAACAGTAAAATATTCCGGGAACTGGTTGATACGTGGCCAGTCAAGAGGCAGGTTCATATACTCCCTGTGCCGTTCAATATCCGGTATCAGCTTCCCTTCCCAACCTTTGGCCGAAGAAATTGTCAGGTACAACTTATTATCATTATAGATACCGCCATAGAGCAGGTCATTATTCCATGGAATAAGATATGCTCCACCTGTCTTCCAGAGACAGTACATGATTGTGGTCCTTGCAAAATTACCGTCACCATGCCAGCCCTCAATTATTCCTGAAGGTTGCTGTTTATTCCACATCACCCTTATCTCACTTTCCATCCAGTCTTTTGCTGAGGGCACAGGTTCTCTTACATAGAGATTCAGGGCGCCTTCTATGGCATCTGCATACCCGTCATGACTTTTTCCTTCCCAGGCAAAATTCCTGTATTTCTGATTAAGTACACTCAGAGCAATGTTGACCGGCTCCCGGTACTTTTCTGTTTTGTCCAGAAGATAAACTGTATAGAATCCGTTGAGTGTATAACCGAAGTTATCGGCAATCCCTTCGTTTACCGGAACGCCTTTTACAGGATCAATTGAATTGTAGAATAATCCGTCTTCATTTCTGCCGGCTTCAAGTATTCTGTCAAGCATTGTACATAGCGGAGCCCTGTAAAGACTACGTCTGGCTGTATCGGCAAATGTTACTGTTGCATACAGTTCGCATAGTCCCGAGACTATCTCACACCCATGATCCCTCAGCCTGAGGACTTTAAAATCATTTGTCGGATGATTTGTGCCGAGCAGATAATAGTCACCAAGCCGTTCAGCCCAGTCAAGATATTTCTTATCTCCTGTCATCCAGTAAATTCTTGACAGTGCCTGAAGCATATCGCCGTTAACTTCGGGATTGTCGGAGCATATTTTCCCGAATGGGGTATCTACAGGTGCATATTTCCAGATATCATCCAGGATGCCAATCAGTCTTTCCGACCATGCACTTGGACCTAACCATTCGGTGAGGGGAATAAGGCCATCCTTGACATATTCAGCCGAACCGAAAATTATTTCGCTCAGAATTGTATCCGCTCTGGCAAAACCCTTCTTTGAAAATGACCAGGTGTCCGGCATGGCCCCGATCCTGGATGTCAGCTTTTTCTCTGTTTCAAGCATCTCCTTCATCCGTCCTTCGAAAATATTCCTGTCAAGCAAAGCAGATGTCAACACCATGAAAGGAAAATTATCTGCTGCACAATCCTGGGCATTCCAGATGTCCCTGCTCTTCTCATCATTTATGTTCCTTGGTATCAAACCTGTCTCAGGATCTGCAAGTTCAAGCCAGCCATGAAGGAATTTCAGGCAACGATCATAACCTTCATTCACCGCAGCGGCATTATCCTCTGCCTGTCGGAATAATTCTTCTTCATCAGGAGTAAAAACGACCTTTGGATTACAGGCAAGCGCTGAAATAATAATTACAACGAAAACAGCGCAGATACGGGATTTTTTCATTTTATCGGATTTTCAGGATATATACAAATATATTCACTTTATAACTTCTTCAATCTTTTTTCCCTAATTTTGACAAAACTGATTCCCGGAACCCGGAACCCGGAACGCTGAACCCTAAACCTCTTCAATGGAATATTTCCTGCAACGCATAGCCCGGCACCTGTATACAACTCCCGGTAACAACCTTCACAACCACTGCCTTGTTTTCCCCAACAGGAGGGCAGGTCTCTTCTTTAAAAAATACCTGTCGGAGGAAATAAGCAAACCCGTCTGGGCACCGGCCGTTCTTACAATCAATGACCTGTTTCATTCCTGGTCCGGACTGCAGCCGGCCGGGAATGAAATACTGCTTTTTGAACTTTATAAAATATATATCAGGATCAGGAAAAGTAAGGAGAGCTTTGATGACTTTTATTTCTGGGGCGATATGCTCCTGAATGATTTTGACGATGTTGATAAATATCTTGCAGATGCATCTAAGGTTTTTCGTAATGTACTTGATCTTAAAAAGATAGATGAAGAGTTTGGAACCCTTACCGATGAACAGGTTGAAACAATCAGACGATTTTGGATGAATTTCAATCCTGCTAAACTGACAAAGGAAAAATCAGAATTCATTAATATCTGGTCGATACTGAACGATCTGTATAATGAATTCCGTAATACACTGAATGATAAAAAGATCGGCTATGAGGGAATGATTTTCAGGGAAGTTGTTGAAAACCATCTTCATGAAATATCAGCCGGACTGAAATGGGAAAAGCTCCATTTCATAGGTTTCAATGCATTGAACAGGTGTGAGGATTCACTCATGGTGAGCCTTAAGAAAGCCAACAGGGCATGTTTTTACTGGGATTATGATAATTCTTACATTTCTCCGGGGAAACAGAATTCGGCTGGTTTTTTTCTGAAGGACAACTTACTGAGATTTGGAAATGACATGCCGGCTGACTGGAGCTATGATACCTGCCTCTCCGCGCAACAGACCCGCATAAAACGACAGGTAATAAGTGCATCTTCCGATGTGGCACAGGTAAAGCTTCTTCCCGGACTTATTGAAAAGCTTGACGGGCTTACTTCAGTCAATGCTCATCAGACTGCAGTTATCCTGGCTGACGAAAACCTTCTGATTCCGGTCCTCTCAAGCTTACCTTCATATCCGGAAGATATTAATATTACAATGGGCTATCCCATGAAATACACCCGGGAGTATTCGTTCGTAAAGAGACTGCTTGATATGCAGCGAAAGGCCAGGACTGAAGGTAATACCGTTCTGTTTGAACATGAGGATATTGAAAGAATAATTACGGATGATCTTATCTCAGGATTATTGAATGATCAGGATAAACAGATTTCTCAAAAAATAATTTCAGGGAACCTTTTCCGTGTGCCGTCGGATCTCTTCTCAGGTTCTGAATTTCTTTCAAAAATATTCAGCCTTCCAGGTTCTCCGGCTCAGTTATCAGATTACCTGAAAGATATCCTGATCAGGATCATTTCCGGTTTAGATGAAGAAGGGGAGAGGTCAAGCAATGATTCAGCCCTGACCAGGTTAAGAAATGAGTTTATTTACAGAATATTACTCTCCCTGAACAGGCTTGACGCAGTGGCTTCGGGTCCGGAGATCAACATAACTGTAAGTACCTGGACAAGAATACTGGAAAGGCTGCTGAATGAACAGTCGGTGCCATTCTCAGGAGAACCATTATCGGGGATACAGGTGATGGGAATTCTTGAATCACGCGCACTTGATTTCAGGAACATAATAATGCTGTCGGTAAACGAGGGAGTGCTTCCTTCTCTGACATCATCTTCATCATTTATTCCCTTCAGCCTGAGGGAAGCATTCGGATTGCCGTCAATAAACCACCAGGAATCTGTCTTTGCATACCATTTCTTCAGGCTTCTTCACAGGGCTGAGAATGTCACCTTCCTTTATAATTCGAATTCCGAAGGTCTGAAGAGCGGGGAAATAAGCCGCTTCCTGCTTCAGATGAAATACCTTGGTTCTGATAAACCGGTAATGCAGGATCTGGGCTTCAGGATCAGAAAACAGAATCCTGTTCCTGAAGTAGTTGAAAGAAAAAGTGAGCACAATTTAAGGCTGATTGAAAGATTTTCAGGCAAGACAAACGGAAGAGATAAATATATTTCACCTTCCGCCATAAATATGTGGCTTAACTGCCGGATGAAATTTTACTACAGATATGTATGCGGACTTGAAGAAAAGGAGAAGATACAGGAGGAAATTGATCCGGCCAAACTGGGCACTATGTTGCATTCAGCAATTAGAACACTTTATGATAAATACCGTGGCAGGGTTCTGAATTGCAGTGAGCTGGAAGTTCTGTTAAAAAACAGGAACCAGCTGGAAACTCTTATCAGAAGCACTATCCAGGATAATTCAGGTGGAACCTGCAATCCGGTATTTGCGGGTAATGAGATGATAGTCAGAGATGTATTGATGGTTTTTCTTTCCCGAGTGTTGTTATTCGATATTGATTTTGCTCCACTGACAATCCTGTCATTCGAAGAAGCATTTGGATTCCCGGTCACTGTAAAAACTCAGGAAGGGAATATAATTCTGAAAGCAGGAGGCAAGATTGACAGGGTCGATATTAAGGACGGGGTGACAAGGATTATCGACTATAAAACGGGGAATGTAGCAGATTCAATAAATTCGATCGGGCAGCTTTTCATGGATGACCGTGACAAAGATCCGGACGGGTGGCTTCAGACCTTGCTTTATTGTGAGTCTTATCTGTCAGTCAATAAGGGTGTAAAAGCTTTTCCTGCAATTTATAAGCTTAGGAAGAATCCCGGTAAGGATTTATCAGAGAAGCTTCTGATAAAACCTGACTTCATCGTTGATGACTATAATTCTGTGAGAGATGAATTCCTTGAATTTCTCGGCATTACCCTTGGAAGAATTTTCAGCAGTGAAGAACCCTTTGTTATGACAGGGAAATCCTGGGGTAAATGCAGCTATTGTCCTTTCAGGGGATTATGTCAGAGGTAGGGGTTTATTTTAATGTATGGACATATGCGGCCGGAGAATCAAGGACATGGATCCGGTCGGTTGTATCATCCCTGATTGTGCTAATCTCAAGAAGCATGTCAACGACTCTGTCAGTTATATCAGCAGGCACATTTACAGCACTTCTGATCATTGCTGATGTAATCTCTTCCTCAATTTTCCCAGTAATTGGAACTACCCTTGCCGATACTGCCGCTGTTGCCCCTACTTTCAGGCAGGCTTCCCTCAGTTCGTCTATCCTGTCTTCATCTGAAATAATTGATATCTCACAATTATCCTGAGGTAATAATGATTTCCCGCTCTTTCTTTCCTGGTGTTCCGAATCAAGTCTTTTTCTCCATCCTGTTCCCGATTTCAACTGATCTATTGCGGCAATTATCTGTTCAATTGTTGCGGCATATTTTTGTTTGCCTATTTTCATGTATGTATCAGGCAATCCCATTGAAACAGGAGTCTGATAAATGAATCCACGACCCGGCAGGTCCAGGCGCGATTGCTCAATCAGTATCCTTATTATGCTTTCAGAGTCCTGCTCCGGCATAACAAGATGAACAATCTCCTTTTCGTGGGATATTGTTATTCTTATCAGTCCGAGCTGGTCCCTCATATAATTTCCTGTTCCGAAGGTAACCAGGGGAACGCAGATCCCAAGATCAAGAGCTGCTTTTGCAAGAGCCTCGCCGCTTCCCGGTTCGGAAAGAACACAAACAACACAGGATAATTTATGAAGGAGAATGTCACTGTAATCCCTGCATTTTGTTCCTGAAAGGAAATTGAGATCAACGTCTGGCTGCTCCTTACTGAATTCCATCAGATCCTGAGAGAAGATTGTGCCACGGCCCGGAGTATTTAGTTCAGCTGTTTCAATCAGGTTATTTATAACACTTCTTGAATTCTCCCTTGGCACAGTAAACCTGAAAATATCTACCGGAGTATTGCGGAGAGTAACTATTTCACCGGGAAAATTAAAGGGCCTTGGTTTGGTCACTTCACGCACTGACCTACCGTTCTCAACATATACGATTACCCCCAGTTCCTTAAGGAACCCTGTGATCTTTTCACTCAGAAGTTCATTGACAATACATGTTATCCTGCTCACCCTGTGAGGCGAATATACCCCTTTCGACATCTGGCTTCTCCAAACTGTCCTTGAAGGGGAGAAAACTTTGCTTTTTGGTGGAATTTCTTTATTCATTTTCAGGATTCTTCCGGTTTGCCAGAATAGATCTTCGTTGTTTGGCCCGGATGAACAGGCCGTAAATGAGGACAGACATTATTGGAAATACCGAAGCCAGAGCCAGTACCCCGAAGCCATCGGGTATGTTTAATTCCACGCTGATACTTAGTCCCATTGCCAATACCAGGGGAACAGTAACAGGCCCGGTAGTTACTCCACCCGAATCCCATGCAATTTCTGTGAGCTCTTCATCACCCAGAATTGTCAGTGGTAAAAGCAGCAGGTATGAAACAACAATAAGCCAGGCCAGCGGAAGATTGAACAGTATCCTGCAAAGCCCTGCCAGAATACCTGCTCCTACGCCGATTGCAACCAACTGTATAAGGTGTGTTTTTTTAATTGTGCCCACTGTTATACCTTCCACAGTCATTCCCAGAGCATTAAGTGCCGGTTCTGCAAGGGTGGCGCCATAACCAAGACCGAATGCAAATAACAGGACAAGGATAATACCCAGTACTGAAAGATTGTTCCCGAATAAGGGTGGGCGTGTAATAATGTGTTCATATCTGCCGCTTGCCTCATCAAAATGCTCCTCGCGAAACTCAACAGGTCTTATCCTGCCATTGTCAAAATAATTAAAGAAGATCTTCTGATCTCCTTCTGAGGTTATTGTGCTGTAAAGAAGATTCTTATCGAAATTATTAATTATTATCCTGTCAATAAATTCCTCCTTGCTTGAAAAAGCACCCGGAAGCTGTTCACCCACTTCTCCGCCAAGCCTTGCCAGGCCCAGTTTGATTCCGGAAGTCAGCATGATCATTCCAAGAAGTGTAAAAATAATCCCGATGGCCACTTCATCCTTGTACCTCGGCTTTTCCCTGAGAAATACGGTAAGGACAATTATCAGGAGAAGTGACAACGGAATGACTGCCCTTATGCCGGCAATCGCTTCCCCTTTAAATACTTCACCAAGTTCAGGATTATTATTACTTTCATCATCTGTCAGCTGCATATCCGACAGCATTTCCCTTTCCGATTCAGATGCAATATTGAATATCCATTTGTCCGGAGTTATATCGCCTAACAATGAATCCCTTACAGCCGGATTATCCCTTATCGAGAGGATGGCTGTCTCATATGCTTCACTGTTCGCAAAAAACGATTTTCTGCCTTTTTCCGTACCGTGTGTAAATGCATGCTGACGCAACTGATGTTCATTTTCAAAAAGGGCAAGAGACGTCTTCCTTTCTGGAACTGAGAAAAATGCTGTCTCTGAGGAAGGGGATGGAGCTTTAAAGCTGAGGATATAACCCAGAATATATACTGCCAGAACAGGTAATGCTGATGCGAGGAGGACGATCCCGAATCCACTGCTTGTTCCTTTTCCTTTGCCGGCTGCTCTTGAAACACCGATCCCGAGAGCAAGAACAAGCGGGACAGTTACGGCTCCGGTCGTTACGGCACCACAATCCCATGCAAGACCTGTTATCCCGTTAAGATTAGGATCATAAGAAAACAGGACTGTAAGGACCAGCAGAACAGGGACAATTATAAGTATGAAAGGTTTGATCGACAGGTTAAAATAGAACCTGAACATGCCCATTGCAACAGCTACTCCTACACCTATCCCGACTGATAGAATAAGCCATTCGGCATAATGATGGAGCAACATATAGAGAAGAGGTGATTCCCAGGCTGTTACTGTCGATCCGGCTACCCTGAGAGCACTTATGGCGGGTTCGGCAAGTGTAGCAACAATACCCAGGATCAGTCCAAACACAGATATAACAAAGATCCCTGTCCGGGCAGGTAATTTTACCCCGACGCGTTCACCCAGAGGCATAAACCCGAGGACCAGTCCTTCGAGGAAAAATGCCAGACCAAATATAACAAGTCCTATCCCTGCAGCAGTCAGCAAAGCATTGCTTAATGGTACTCTGAGAATGAGAGCCTGAAAAACAACAAGATAAATTATGATGAAAGCTACCGATCTTATCCGGGCAACGATCCTGCTTCGTGCATAGCCCGACAGCATAACCAAAGCATCCCTCAGAGGTACCTTCTTATGCTTCATAGCATAGATATATTTCAGAGGCTACTCCCTTCCGATGTTGAGAGCAGCCATTTTTATTGCTGTAACAGCAGCTTCATCCCCTTTGTTGCCATATTTCCCGCCTGACCTGTCGATGGCCTGCTGATGTGTATCAGTAGTAAGAACCCCGAAGATAAACGGGATATCGAAATCGAGATTCAACTGTGTGATCCCCTGTGTAACTCCCTGGCAAATATAGGTGAAGTGCGGTGTCTCTCCCTGAATGACGCAGCCCAGACATATGACCGCATCAGATTCTGTTGTCTCTGCAATAAACTTCCCTCCGAACGTAAGTTCAAATGTTCCCGGGACATGCTTTATAAATATATTATGATCCCTCACACCGTGTTTCTTCAGGGTATTCAGCGCCCCTTCAAGAAGTGCATGTGTAATATCCCTGTTCCAGTCAGCAACGACAATCCCGAACTTAAAGCTGCCGGCATCCGGAATACTACCGGGATCATAAGCTGACAGGTCGGTTGTTGACATATTATTTTCCTGTAAGAAGCTTAACGCGGGAAATATATTTTTCGATAGTGGTTCCTTCCGTACTTTCAGGATACTCATTCTGAATTCTTTCATATGCCTTAAGCGCTTCGGCATAATTTCCGTTAAGCTCATACATCTCACCGGCTTTCATCAGGAACAAAGGAGTATTGAAGGAATTATCTGCGAACTTTGCTGCCTCCAGGTATTTTGAGATTCCCTTATCAACTTCACCCTTCTCAACATATGCATCTCCTGTAGCACCTATTGCAAGAGATCCCAGAATCTTATCCTTTTTCTTATACTTATCTAACATTTCTATAGCTTCATCAAACTGCCCCAGATGAAGGTAACAAATACCTGCACTGTATCGTGCAAGATTACCGGTTGAAGTCATTTTATAATCACTGGCAATATCGAGAAATCCCAGATAATTCCCGTCACCGTTCAAAGCCAGATAAAGCGAATCCATCTCGAGATATCTCTCTGCCTGGTAAATCTGTGACTGTGCTTCTGTATTCCTTTTATTGAAGTACATCCTTCCAAGCCAGAATAACGCTACCAGCCCTACGATAACTCCTAAAATAATACTAAGTGATTTATAATTTGCTTCAAGAAATTGTTCAGTCTTGGTAAGTGTCTGCTCGACATTTTTCATCCTTTCAGGATCATCTTTTGTTTTCTTGGCCATATCAGATTATGAATTAACTTCAAATTTTTCCACCGCAAAAGTAATTTATTTCAAATAATTTTGAAACAATTACTTAAAAAAACAAAATCAGCGACCTGATTTACAATAATATTGATTTACAGCTTAATGCTTCTGAAGGCATAAATAGCAATTCTTTTATTAATTTTGTTTTATGAATAACCGGCACAATTACAGACTCTGAATATGGACTCTCCCAATGCTATCCGTCTTCCCGTCGCACCGTCAAACCGTCATACCGTCATACCATCGCACCGTCGCACCGTCGAACCATAACACCGTAACACCGTAACACCGTAACACCGTAACCCTGAAATGTACCTTAAGAATCTGACCCTGACCAATTTCAAGAACTACGAACAAGCCGACCTTGAATTTTCGCCGAGAATAAATTGCTTTGTCGGGAATAACGGAGTAGGAAAAACAAATATTCTTGATGCTGTTCATTACCTGTCGCTTACAAAAAGCTTCTTTAACGCTATCGACAGTATTAGCATCAGGCACGGTGAAGACTATTTCATTATTAACGGAAAATTCACGGGCCGGGACGAGGAGGATCAGATCTTTTGTGCCTTTCAGAGGCAGAAGCAAAAAGTGATGAAGAAAAACGGGAAAGAGTACCAGAAGCTTTCAGATCATATAGGTAAGTTCCCGGTGGTTATGATCTCTCCGGCTGACAGTGCCCTTATCTCGGAAGGCAGTGAGGAAAGGCGCCGTTTCCTTAATAAGATAATCAGCCAGTACGATCCTGAGTACCTTGACTCTGTCCTTAAATATAATAAGGCACTTCAGCAGCGGAACAGGCTGCTTAAGGAATTCAAAGAAACCGGTCAGTTCGATAAAGATGCCCTGATGATATGGAATGTCCAGCTTGTTAAATATGGGGAATATGTATACAGGGAGAGAAAAAATCTTGTTAATGAGCTGATCCCGGTCTTCCAGGAATATTATTCACTGATCTCTTCAGAGAAAGAGTCTGTCAGATTATCGTACAGATCTCATCTGTCGGAGGGTGATTTTGCTGAAACACTTGTCAGTACAATGTCCAAGGACCGCTTTCTCGAGTATACAACGACGGGTATTCATAAAGATGATCTGATCCTCGAAATGAGCGGGTATCCGGTAAAATCACTGGGATCACAGGGACAACAGAAATCATACCTGGTGGCACTTAAGCTTGCCAAATTTGATTATATAAACCGGAGATCCGGAATTACTCCGGTACTGTTACTGGATGATATTTTTGATAAATTTGATGCAGAAAGGGTCGAACAGATTATCAGACTTGTTGGCAGCAGCAGGTTTGGCCAGATCTTTATAACTGATACACATCAAAGCAGATTGAAGGAGATATTATCATCTCATAATACTGATTATAAGCTATTTATGATCAGCAACAACAGCGTCAGGGAGATTTTTCACAAGGTATAAAGGTCAATGAGACGAAGTAAGACAATATCGCTCGCAGAGGCAATTCAGGATTATGTCAGGGAGATGAAACTTGAAAAGGGACTGAATGAAACTGCCCTCATCAGTTCGTGGGAAGAGATCGTTGGTAAGGCAATTGCATCAAGGACTTCAAAAATCTATATAAAAGACCAGGTCCTTTATGTTCATCTGAAATCATCGGTAGTCAGGAATGAACTGCTTATGCTCCGTCAGGCCCTGAAAGAAAAGCTGAATGCAAGATCAGGCACGGAGGTAATAAAGGATATTGTTTTACGGTAAAATTGTTGTAGGGACATGCCATGGAGTGGCCCTGCACAAGTACCCTTATAAAAACAATATAATTATACGACTTCGTAATTATTACCCCGGATACGGATTTTTTTCCTGAAATTCTTATATGATGTGAACCGGTAATCATTACCTCCATGGTTCAGAATAACATTCCTGTTATCTATTTCTATCGATAATTCTGCAGAAGGGTCTTTTTTAATTATTAAATCGGCAAGCAGAAAGGCTTTCTCAATTCCGTCACCGCGGCAGAAATTCCAGACTTCATCAGGCAGAGCCAGTCTCTGGTCGTCATAAATCGATTCATCAGGCAGTTTATCAAGGATGACAGATACTTCTTTAATACTTTTCCCGTTCAGATCTTCAAAACAAACCGGATTCCGCTCAATTGCCGCTTTGATGAACGGCTTCCAGTCTGTCATGTCCATCTGCCTGTAAACATATAATGTCAGAAGCGCTGTTTCGGATTTCGCGGAAAGACGTTGAATTTTTGTGACAATTTTGTCACGTGTATCCTCAAGTGTTATTTCCGGTGAAACGGACGGAAGATAATTTTTCGCTACATCCGGTAACCTGGGCTCGGTTGCAATAAACGTTGAAATATCCCTGAACAGTTCTGTTATTGTCCCGGGCTGGATCTCAGAATTCAGCTCCAGGAATTGTTTCTCAAGCTCCTGAATGCTCCTTCCGGTATTTTCTTTAAGTATATCCTCTGCCTGATGAAGAAAGATCTTCCCCGGAAAGGGGCTGAGATGAAATTCATCTCCTTCGATCTCTTTGATCAGCAGATCTCTTGTTTCAGCAGAAACACTGTATTTGCTTGTGTGTTCATATTCAAACATTTTTTCAAGAGTGATATAACGTTTGATACCTGAACATTCACACACAACCTGGAAAAGTGATTTATACTTTGATTTGAATCTGAGGAAGTTTATAAATACCAACGGAGTAAGATCTGTATGGAGGAAGTCCCTGAGCTTTTTTGAAAAATATTCATAGGATTTCCTGTCGATTGTGGCAGTCTCATTGACTGTATGAATGTATCCTGAAATATGGCTTACTATTGTTACTTTCTCATTTTCCAATGCTCTTCTTGCCTTTTCGGAAAGGGAAGTACCGTTAAACCACATGTTTTTTGTGACTATTCTGCGGTTATTGGTAATTATACCTTCCTTTTCGGGAATGAAATTTTGCGAATGCAGCGGTGTGGCTATGAGGAATATTTTTTCGAGAGGTACCCTGGCTATAATAAATATGGCTGCAGCGTAAAGCGCCGATAGTGAGACGCATTCGCCTGCACCTGTCGTAAAATTATCTTTGTATCTGAAAGCTGTCATCGCCTCAACAGTCTCGGTCTTCCAGTACGGGATCACATCAGTATTGAATTTGTCCAGTCCGAAGTGCTTCCTGATATCAATATCAAAATAGTATTTATCACCCTCGTACCCGAAAAGTGCATTTGACTGCTTCAGCATATCCATGTCGAAGAAATCCCTGAATCTTTCAATCTCACGGCTTTTTGTTGTGAGACCCCAGGTCGAGAGATCGAGGTTAAAAACATAGTTCTGGATGATGAACTGCTTGATCCTGTTAATTTTATAATTGAAACTCTTTTTCTCAATATCACTGAACCATGGGTCCTTTCTCCATTCCCAGATTACGGGCGACATGATATTTGCGAGAACAAGAGGATAGAACAGCTCGGGAAAAATGAATATCTCCATATCGGAGAGGGTAAAAGCTGAGGAGTACTTTTCTAAGGTCCTTTGATCGGAAAAGTCAACAGCTGTTTCAGTAATCATAATAATATGAGATCGGTATTTTTAGAATCTTTCTATGTCTGAGAAGAAGAAATCAGCTTCTCTCCGTGCACTTTCGTCACTTTCGGAGCCATGAACCGCATTCATCCTGACAGATATTGCATATATTTTCCGTATAGTTCCCGGTTCAGCTTTTTCAGGATCGGTATTGCCGAGAAGGTTCCTGAATTCCTCTACTGCATTTTCACGCCTGAGTGTCATAACAATTACCGGTCCCGAAGTCATGAACTCGATCAACCCCTCAAAAAAGGGCTTGCCTCTGTGTTCATCATAAAAATTTTCAGCCTGCTGTGTGGTAAGCATAATCATTTTTAACCCCGTGATCTCAAAGCCGGCTTCATTTATCATAGCCAGGATCGGTCCGGACTTGCCTGTCCTTACGGCATTGGGTTTTATAATAGCAAATGTCAGATCACCATTCATTTTTTGCCTTTTTCGTAATTGTACTTCCGGCGCTTCTAGTCGGGAATATTGCGTATCTTTACGCCCTTAAATTATGAGGAGCAAAGATGCCTGATTTATACAAATATACAAAAAGATTATCTGAACATTTTTTCAACTCTGATAACATCTTGCTGATCAGTCACATAAATCCTGATGGTGATGCAATTGGTTCACAGCTTGCGCTTTATCATTATCTGGTCTCTTCAGGCAAGAATGTAACAATGATCTCTCCCAATAATCTCCAGGAATTCCTCAGATGGATGGACGGGTCGGATCTTATTCATATATATATCCGCCAGAGGGAAAGGTGCAGAAAGCTTGTTGAGGCAGCAGATCTTATAGTGATGCTTGACTTCAATCAGCCTGACAGGCTTGGTGAAATGGAAGATCTTGTTACCGGATCAGGAAAAGTAAAAATTATTATCGACCATCATCTCGATCCGAAAGGTTTTGCAGATTTTGAAATTTCAGATTCCGGCTACTGTTCAACTGCCGAGCTTGTTCATGAACTGATCACAGAAATGAATGGTAATCCTTTCTCCAGCAAACCTTACAGTGAGGCGATTTATGTGGGGATCATTACCGATACAGGTAATTTTGAATATGGATCTTATACGAGTCGCACTTTAAGGATCGTTGCTGATTTACTCGATACAGGTATCGAAAAGGACAGAATTCTTAATCTCGTTTACAATAATTTCTCCGAGAACAGATTAAGACTTCAGGGATTCGCCCTGAATGAAAGAATGGTCGTACTGCCTGAGTATCAGACAGCTTATATATGGCTTACCCGGGCCGATCTCGATGATTATAAATATGTAAAGGGCGATACTGAAGGATTTGTAAACCTTCCCCTTTCAATAAAAGGGATAATTTTTTCGGCATTCTTTGTCGAGAAGGAAGGTTTTGTAAAGCTTTCATTCCGTTCCACAGGTAATTTTCCGTCAAACAAATTTGCATCGGATTTTTTCTCGGGGGGCGGACATATGAATGCATCAGGAGGTGAATACAGGGATTCGCTTGAAAATTCAATTGCTTATTTTCTGAAGGTCCTTAAGGAGAATTTCAGAAGCCTGAACGGGAATAAATAAGGAAATGATAATAAGAGTTTTAATTATTACGTTATTTATTGTATCTTTTTTCTCGTGCAGACAGGCTCCGGAACAAAAGAACGTTCAGCCTCCCGGCAGAAAAGAGCTGGCAGATCTGAACAGGTATCTTGTCCGGAAAGACAGGGAGAGGATAGAAGGTTATATTGAAAGAAGAGATCTTGAGATGACGGAATCACAAACAGGATTGTGGTACCAGATCATTTCGCAGGGACGTGGTGATTTTCTGTCAGATAACCAGAAGATAGTTATGGAATACACCTGTTCGCTTCTTGATGGTACAAAATGTTATTCATCGGAAGAGTCAGGACCGGAAGAAATGATTATCGGAAGAAGTGACATGGTTCCCGGACTGGATCAGGGATTGAAAATGCTGAAACCGGGAGGAGAAGCGGTTTTCATTATTCCACCTTACCTGGCTTATGGCCTTAAAGGCGACGGTAATAAAATACCAGCCAGGTCAGTAATTGTATATGAAGTAAGAATCTTAAACAACTGAAATAATTAATTTTTGAAAATGATGATAAAGATGAACAATTTAATTAAAGGGTTTTTATTTACGGGATTGATAATGATAATGCTTTCTTCCTGTGACCTTACAAAAAAATATGAGAAGGAAGAAAAGGAAGAGATACTGAATTATCTCAATCAGCACCCCGAACTTGCTTTTGAGTTGAAAGAGAGTGGATTATACTATCTTGACGTTACAGTGGGCACTGGTGAAAAGCCTGTGGCAAAGGATACAGCTTTTGTTACATATACCGGTTATTTCCTGGATGGTACAAAGTTTGACTCAAATGTCGGAGGCGACCTGTTCGCATTCCCGGTTGGAGAAGGTTACGTTATTCCGGGATTCGATGAAGGTGTTATGTACATGAAGGAAGGCGGTACTTCCAAGTTACTGATCCCGTCTTTTCTTGGCTATGGAAACTCAGGTTATTATATGTCGGCATATACTCCTCTTCTTTTTGAGGTTAAGCTTGACAGTATTGCACCGTACACCGGAAAGTAGTATTTCTATTGCATAACATATACAACTAACCTGTTATCAAGATCGGGTTTGTCAGCATTCCATTCAGAAATTCTCATAGTCCTGATGAATTCCGATGGAAGGCTGATATCTGCTGCTATACAAAGCAGAGTTTTGCTGCTACAGACAGATAAAAGTGTCTCCAGCATACGCGAATTCCTGTACGGTGTTTCCATAAATATCTGGGCATAACCATCGTGAGCCTTCTTTTCAATTTCTTTTATGCGTGAAGCACGCTCCTGTGGTTTGACCGGAAGATATCCGTGAAAAGTAAAGTTCTGACCGTTGCATCCGGAGGCTATTAACGCAAGTATTATAGATGAAGGTCCTGATAACGGTACTATTCTTATGTTCTTTCTGTGCGCAACAGCAATCAGGTTTGATCCCGGATCAGCGATCCCCGGCAGACCGGCCTCGCTCATCAGACCTATATCTGTACCATTCATAAGAGGTTCAAGGAAATGATTTATGTCATCTTCGCGGGTATGCTCATTAAGTTCTGAAAAACTACAATCATCAATAGGGAAGTTCTTATCAATAAGCCTCAGAAACCTCCTTGCACTTCTTATCTCTTCAACAATAAAGAACCGTAACTGTTTTGTTATGCTTAGAACCTTTTCGGGGATGACATATGAAAAATCATTTCCCCCAAGTGTAACCGGAATAAGATATAATCGTCCTTTCACTGTTCAGAAGTTTATCAAATATAATAAAATATGAAGTAACTGTGCCGATCCAAAAAATAGCATTTCCTGTTTGGTGTTATTGAATTTTAATATAGGTTTGTCTGCAAATTGATCAATAGTGAAAATCACTTTTTTAGGTACGGGGACATCTCAGGGTGTTCCGGTGATTGCCTGCGAATGCAAAACATGTTTATCTGAAGATCAGCACGATAAGCGTCTGCGGACATCTGCACTGATTGAAATTGACAGAACCGTGTTGCTTATCGATGCCGGTCCGGATTTCCGCCAGCAGATGCTCAGGGAAAATGTAAAAAGACTGGATGCAATCATCCTTACACATGAACATAAGGACCATATTGCAGGAATGGACGACGTGAGGGCATTCAATTATAAAAGCCAGGATGCGATCGATATTTTTGCCGAGGAGAGGGTTCAGAAAGCCATTAAAAGCGAATTCTCATACGTTTTTGCAGAATATCAGTACCCGGGCATACCTAAAATGAGATTAAACAATATTGACGGTTATGGATTCAGGATCAAAGGGATCGAAATTATACCAATAAGGGTACGTCACCTTCATCTTGAGATTTACGGATTCAGGATCGGGAATTTTGCTTATATAACCGATGCAAACTATGTTCCCCAGGAGAGCAGGGAAAAACTTTTTGGTGTGAAATATCTGGTTATAAATGCGTTGAGGAAAGAAAAACATATCTCCCATTTCAGTCTTCGGGAAGCGATAGATTTCATAAGGGAAATTTCACCCCGGAAAGCGTTTATTACACATATAAGCCATCAGATGGGTTTGCACAATGAAGTGAGCCGCGAGCTTCCTCCCGGAATATGTCTTGCTTACGATGGCCTCAGCTTTGTTTGTGATGACTGATCCTAGAATTTTCTCTTCTTATAGCTTTTGACAAGCTTTTTCTGATACCCCGATGAGAAATAATAGCGGTTTCTCCCAAGCTGGGAAGTGTTTACCTTGGATGCATCGGCCCTTTTCTTATAATAGGGATTCTGCTTCGAAGGAGCACAGCTGGTAAGCATTGCAATGAAAATAAACAATGCAAAATACTTTATTATCCTGACAGTTTCACGCATCCTTTTATCTGGATCTGAAAAGATTGCTAAAAATACAAATTATTACCCAACAAAACAAATTCTTAGATCAGCATGTTGATTTTTAGTACTTTTTCAGATAAAAACAATTTTTTCATTAACGCTATGTTATATTAATCAAGTATATTAATGGTGAAATTTTTTATCTGTTAATTAGCTTTTTATAAATACAGATTAGCTGCGTTTTATGTCGAACACTATTTCATCCCTTACAGGAAAAGCCGTAATTATTCTCAGGAATTGCTGCATTATATTGTTATTTACAGTAAATCAGGCTTTTGCTCAGGGTATAGAGCAGATTGGCATTGAGGCGACCCGCGGTCTGATTACCGGCAGGATATACCTTGCAGACAGTTCAGCAATAAATCTGGAAGCACCCAGACCACTGTTCAGTTTTCTTCTTAACGGCAGATATTGTACATCAGCTGATTATGAAGCTGTTAAGAATGACTCTGTTTTCTCACAGACTGTTGATGGTACCCTGAAGATCACTTTCCGGCTGCCTGATGCCGGAGATCCTGACTGGGCATGCGGTATAATATTTAAAAACACTGGTTCCGATACCCTGATTGTCAGCAATGTTGTTCCCTATGGTGAGGATAAATCTTCAGTATATATAACAGGTCATGGTCCGGCCGGCCTTGCCAGGGCCTGTCTTTTCCGTCCCGGTTACAGGCCTGTCAGGGTGATTCTGCCGGATAATGCCTGGGAACTTGGTTATTCTTCATTTTCAGCAGGCCAAGAACAATCACTTTGCGGACTTACACGCAGGACCAAAACAGATGGAGCCATTAGAAAAAGGTATGAGACCTTGTTAGTTCCCGGATCATCTGTAACATATACGATGTACACCTCGCTTTACAGGGGAACCTGGCAGGATGGGATCCGTAAGGTATTCAGGGATAAATATTTATATGACATTGGTAAATTCGATTACAAACTATATGAGCGGAATGACCTTGCCTGGATAAGGGAAGCCTATCTTATAATACTTCAGATGGCATGGGACAGGGAATTTTATGACAGGCTTACAGGTAAATACACATATCCGGAGCTTCTGAAGACTGGTATAGAAGATTTCGGGAAGGTCGATGTTTACGGGATATGGCCAACATGGCCGCGTCTCGGCCTCGACAGGAGAAATCAGTGGGATATGTACAGGGATCTGCCTGGCGGTATTGCCCAGCTGGGTAATTTTGTAAAGTTGTCCCATTCATACGGCACACGCTTCTTTATAGCTTATAATCCATGGGATAACAGTACAAGGAAGGAAGATCATTACAGGGGAATGGGGAAGCTGATTAAAGAAACTGATGCTGATGGTGTTGTTCTTGATACAAGAGGGAACTCAAGCTATGAACTTCAGGCGGCTGCTGACAGTGTCAGGAAAGGCGTTGTAATGTTTTCAGAAGGAATGGCTGTTGTAAAAGATATGCCGGGAATTATCTCAGGACGGGTCCATAACGCAATATTCCTGAGTCCCGAACT
Organism: uncultured Rikenellaceae bacterium; assembly: GCA_964410385.1. Lineage (GTDB taxonomy): Bacteria > Bacteroidota > Bacteroidia > Bacteroidales > VadinHA17 > LD21. The sequence goes on from CAYPHL010000009.1 coordinate 24,010, forward strand.
GAATCTTAATAAACTAATTAAACCGGATTTTGCCATTTTCAGGGTCTGCGACGTGGGAGAGGACCTGATACACCGAGAAACTGCAATTTCGTTTTTTAACGGTTACGGTACAGAACTCAATATGTTCCGTCCGGGAGGAAGGAACGACGATTTCAGGGCCGATATGGATTATCTTGCACGTACCACTTTCATCCTCAGGCAGAATAATGATGCATTCCTGGATAAGAACTGGACACCCCTGATCGAAACAGCAACCGATAATATTTTTGTTAACAGATGGCAGTCAGGAGAAAAAACTATCTATACTGTTCTTAATCTCAGGCAGGAAGGATTTTCAGGAAAGCTTTTTCAGGTGCCGGTACGGCAAGGCAGGCACTATGTCTCACTATGGAACCACGAGAATCTGGTTCCCGGGCCGGTTAACGGAAAGACTATGATAGAGGTGAAAACTGAAGGCTGGCCTTCTGACTGGAGCGGTACAAGAAAGGAAGGTTCTGTTGATTGCATTGCTGAATTTCCCGATATTCTCAGGTCTGAGCTGATAAATGGTGATTCGGTAAAAATTAATTATCCCGGATCCGGTAAGCTCGTTTTGTGGAAAGGTAATCCTTCTTACAAAGCAGAAAAGAAAGAGTTGAAGGTTATAAGCGATACAATTGTAAGCTTAAGGAACCTTTTCGGCTATTATGAAGGGAAGCTGGTGATCCAGCTTATTGTTAACGAAAGGCTTGCAGATGAGAATGTTATCAATGTAAGAGGAGGGGAGCCATGGCTGATAAGCCGGATCACACGGTCTGTACCTGCAGCTGAAATGCCCGATGATATGGTTCTTGTTCCCGGAAGGAATTTTTCGTTTGAGGTTTCACCAACTGATAATTTCATACCTTACCCGGCCATCAGCAATAAGATTTTTCAGATAGACAGTTTCCTGATTGACAGATTTCCTGTCACAAATGCTCAGTATTATGAATTCATTATGAGGACAGGTTACCGGCCGGCCGATACAGCCCGGTACTTAAGACACTGGGTATCTGGTATGTATAAACAGGGGCAGGATAAGTACCCGGTTGTATATATTAGTTATGAAGATGCAGTGGCTTATGCCCTGTGGGCTGAAAAAAGGCTTCCTTCAGAAGCTGAGTGGCAGCTGGCGGCACAGGGACCCGATAAACGGAAATGGCCCTGGGGAAATGAGTTCCATGCCACCAACTGTAATAATGCTTTCGACAGGCCAACCCCTGTTGATGCATTTACGAAAGGACAAAGCCCGTATGGAGCATTGGATATGGTGGGGAATGTGTGGCAGATGACAGGTGATATGTACTTCAACAGTACGAATTATTTCATATCCGTCAGGGGAGGAAGCTTTTACCATCCAGAGACCGGTTCCTGGTATATTGAGGGGGGGCCTCAGCCTCTCGACAGGACCCAGATGATGCTTCTTGTTTCACCTGGCTTTGACCGTTGTGAAACTGTCGGATTCCGGTGCGTAAAAGATATAGATCCGAAAAATTTCAGATCAGGTAAATGACTATAAAAAAAACGTATTAAAAAACGTATTTTAATACGTTTTTTAATACGTTTTTTAATACGTTTTTCTCATATTTCGGGTCAGTACTGAAGCCTGCCGGCTCCGTTTCCTATTTCCGGCTGGTAGAAATCCGGCACCAGTCCGGTCGTAATTGTATATGCCTTGGCAAGTTTGATCATGAAGTTCTCTGCCTCTTCTTTCAAAACAATTGAAACTGTACAGCCACCGAATCCTGCCCCGGTCATCCGTGTGCCTGTTACCCCGGGTAGTTTTCTCCCTTCATATACAAGTGTGTCGAGCTCTGTGCCCGTAACTTCATAATCATCTTTCAGGGAGTCGTGCGACAGGTTCATTAATTCCCCAAATCTCTTAATATTGTTTTCTTTAAGCACTTTTACTGCCTCAATTACTCTTCCGTTCTCGCTGATCACATGCTTTGCCCTGCGTCTTACAACAGGATCGGAGATATATTTCTCCAGTACATCCAGATCACCTGTTCCCAGCTCGCTGAGGTTTCTTATGGGTTTGTATGCCTGCAGAAGCTCAACAGCTTTTTCACATTCCGCTCTTCTTTCGTTATATTTTGAGTCGGTGAGGCCACGCCTTTTATTTGTATTTGTGATAATCAGCGAAAAATCATCCAGGACGACAGGAACATTTTCATAATCAAGAGTATCACAATTCAGGAAAATTGCATGATCTTTTTTGCCGAAACCTACTGCAAACTGATCCATTATACCGCAGTTCATTCCAACAAATTCGTTTTCAGCAAGCTGACCCATTTTTACAAGTTCGAGCGTAGTAAAGCCAGCATTGAACAATTCGTTAAGGGCAACTGCAGTTACAATTTCGATAGAAGCCGATGATGAGAGGCCTGCTCCGTTTGGAACATCACCGTAAAAAAGGAGTTCAAGGCCACTGATCTTTTTCCCTCTTTTCAGAAATTCATTAATCACACCGAGAGGATAATTTATCCAGGTTTTACCTGTGTTTTTGAACAGGCCGTCAATAGTTGTTTCTTCGTCATGATTAAAATTCAAAGTGCTGAATTTTAATTTATTCCCTTCAGTTTTTCGTATAAGAAGGTAGGTTCCGTAATTGAGTGCACAGGGGAAGACATATCCGCCGTTATAATCGGTATGTTCGCCGATAAGGTTAACTCTCCCGGGTGAGAAAAAAAGAACAGGCTTTTCATTCCTGTTCCCGTATTTCTCATAGAATTTGTCAGAGAAATGTTTTTTATTCATCAGTTATACTTTAAGTTTCTTTTCAATTTCATTTATCTGGCTCCTGAAATGTTTATCGGTATCAATAAGGTTATTGACTGTTTTGCATGCATGAAGTACTGTTGCATGATCCTTCCCTCCGATATGTGAGCCTATGCTTGCAAGTGATGCTTTCGTAAGGTTTTTTGAGAAATACATCGAAACCTGGCGTGCCTGCACGATCTCTCTTTTCCTTGTTTTTCCCTGAATAAGATCGATAGGGATCTTATAGTATTCGCATACTATTTTTTGTATGTAATCTATTGTAATTTCTCTCCGTGAAGTGCTTATCAGCTTTTCGACCATCATCCGTGCGAGGTCGAGGGTTATTTCCTTCCTGTTAAGGGTTGACTGGGCATATAATGATATCAAAACCGCTTCGAGTTCCCTTATATTATTTGTAATATTAACTGCAAGGAATTCAAATATCTCATCAGGCAGTTCAATGCCGTCATTGTATGCTTTCCTTTTAAGGATTGCCAGGCGGGTCTCATAATCAGGTCTTTGAAGGTCGGCCTGAAGCCCCCATTTGAACCTGGAGAGGAGCCTTTGTTCCATTCCCTGAAGATCTACCGGCGGCTTGTCACAGGTAAGAATGAGCTGCTTTCCTGACTGATGAAGGTGATTAAATATATGGAAGAAGGTATCCTGGGTCTTTTCTTTTCCTGCGAACTCGTGAACATCGTCGAGTATCAGAACATCGATCATCTGGTAAAAATGAAGGAAATCGTTCTTATTGTTATTCCTTACCGATTCAACAAACTGGGTCTGGAATTTATTTGCATTTACATATAAGACAGTTTTGTCGGGATGTTTTTCCTTTACAAGTATTCCTATAGCCTGGGCAAGATGGGTTTTGCCAAGCCCGGAATCGCCGTAGATCATAAGCGGGTTAAAGGCAGTTCCGCCCGGGCTGTTCCCGACGGCAATTCCCGCCGAACGGGCAAGCCTGTTGCATTCGCCTTCAACGAAATTGTTAAAGTTATAATCGGGATTCAGTTTCGGGTCGAAATGCAGCTTCTTTATGCCGGGTATAACAAACGGATTCTTTATTGAGGGATGGGTGACGTCGAACGGTACCTGGAGAGGCTTATTATTCAGATCTGTTTTATTCTTCGACGGGTACCTGACAGTATAAGGTTTGCCATCGGAATAATTTGCATTTTCCATCACGACGTTATACTCGAGTTTGGCTTCAGTACCAATCTCACGTCGAAGCGTTTTTCTGAGAATATCTATATACTGCTCCTCAAGGTACTCGTAAAAGAAAGGACTTGGTACCTGGATTGTAAGAATGTTATTCTCAAGTTTGAGAGGTACTATTGGTTCAAACCATGTTTTATAACTGGGAGAAGGGATAATATCCCTTATAATTTGCAGACAGTTATTCCAGACATCGTGATGCGTTTTGTTCATTTAGACAGGTTGTTTTATAAGGACGTATTCAAGCTCATTTCTTAAGCAATATTTGTAAAAAAAAAACTTATAAAAAAAATTATTTTCACTTGATTTTGTCAAAAAAAGTATATGGTTTTATCCATCAGTAACTTACCCGTGAAAAAATAATTTCTTTTCGTAAATCACAGTAAATCAATCAGTTAGAGACAATAAGCCAACCTAATAAGTGTATAACAACTCATTATAAACTCAAGTTCATAACCGGGCATTATAAAAACAAAAATGCGGATTATTCTAACATGACTTCACATCTCTTTCACGACGAAAAGATAATGTGAATTTTTTAATATACGATCATTCTGAAGGAATATTTTTTTTGCCAAATAAAGAAAAATGTACATACTTTTTCGGATTGGCTTTCATATCCTGTAAAAGGAGGTTCAGGCTCTGAAGTGTACCTGATAAATTTGTGTATAGAGAATCATCTGTAAGTAATTGTCCGGCACTGCCTTTACCTTCATTAAGGTTTTTAAGAAGCCCTGATGTACCCTCAAGGGTCTTCTTCAGATTCGCCAGTGAAGAATAAATATCGGAAGCAGAAATAGTATCGGTAATCGATTCAAGGTTGGTCACTGCACTGCTTATTTTTGGTGAATTATCTGCAAGCATCCCTGAAAATCTGGTCAGATCTGCGACTGCTTTCTTCAGTTCTGTCTCATTTGAACCGATAATCTCGTTAAAACTTCCTGTTGTACTGTTAAGATTTGATACGATAGCATTTACATTTTTCCTGAATTCCGGATCAAGCACATCATCAATTGCGGTAGTGACCGAATCAAGGGCAACAACCAGTGACATCAGTTTATCCTTTATGGGTCCGAACTGTTCTTCAATACTTACAATTATCGATTTGGAAAGCATTCCGGGTATTGTATCGCCTTCATTGTAGAATCCAGGGCCGTTTCCGAAGAGGAACTGGACCTTCATTCCGGCAATTATTGAAACGGGAAGTATTTCGGCGACAGAATTGACCGGTAGCCTGAAATCATTACTTACCGAGTAAGTTACAAGGATCTTTCCGCTTGTTTCATTGAGAAGGCTTATCGACTGTACCACACCGACCCTGAAACCATTTATTTCAACGGGGCTCGATTCGGCCAGACCTCCGATATCGTCAAATACACTATAGTAGTAAGCAGTTTTTTTGAAATAATCTTTGCCTTTCAGAAAATTGAAGAGCCAGATAAATGCCAGAATGGTTAACAGTGCTACTGCTCCTACTTTAACTTCATTTGAGATTTTCATGGTTGCCGGATGTTTATTTCTTCTTTTTCAGGTCAAGCGCCTGCTGTAAAGGTAGTATTTTGTTATCTTTTAATGCAATCACAAAAGCATCAGGAAAGATTTCCTCAATTTTCCTCCTGTATTTCACCGCTTCGGCATATTCGCTGAAACTTCCTGTTGCATACTTATAACGTTCCTGAACATTGATCTCCACAATATCGGTCAGCCCCCTGAAGTTTTCCGGTTTGATCTCTGTCCTGGCTGATGCCGAAGACACCTGCACCATAAAAACGATGCCGTCATCTTTCTGAACCGGTTCAGCTTTAACCTGAGGGTCTTCCTCAGGCAGTTTTTTATCATTCGGGGTAAAATTGCTCATCTTATCTATACCATTTATATAATCGCGGCATGCCCTGTATATGGCGGACGCCAGGTAATCCTGTCCCTGTCCGGAGTTAAGGTACTTCTCCTCGGCAGCGTTTGTAATGAACCCGGTTTCGATAAGCACGCTAGGCATGGCAGTATTAAAGAGAACCCAGAAACCAGCCTGCCTGACACCCCTGTCATTCCTGTTTGCTCTTTCCTTGAACTGCGTCTGGATCTTCATTGCAAGATCAGCACTTTGTTTCTGGTATACATTCTGTATAAGAGTGAATATAATATATGATTCAGGTGACTTCGGATCAAAGCCCTGGTATCTGGTTGAATAATCATCCTCCAGAAGGATGACCTCATTTTCCTTCATAGCTACAGCAAGGTTATCCTCATCTTTTGCGAGCCCCATTATATATGTTTCAGGACCGGACACATTTTTGTTCTTTGCCCAGTTTGAATGTATTGAAATAAAAAGATCGGCTTTGTTCTTATTGGCAATTTCCGGTCTGTCGAGCAGATCGACAGTTGAATCATCTTCCCTGGTATAAACTACCTTCACGTTACTTAGATTGGCCGTAAGGTACTCACCGGTTTTCTTTGCAATTGCCAGGTTGATATTCTTTTCCTGGCTGAAAGATCCGAGAGCGCCTGGGTCTCTTCCTCCATGGCCCGGATCAATAACTATAACCCACTTCCCGTTTGTCTTGATGGAGGGAACGGCATGAACATTAAGGAGGGTAAAAAACAGGGCGAATGCAATACTATATATATAAATGGTATGGTGTTTGCCGTTTTTATAAACTGTGCACATATTTAGTTCGCGTTTTTTTAATAGTTTTACCGCCGACATCATGACGTCACACAAAAACAGTACAAAAATAGTATTTAAGTTGTATTTTATTAAAGAAAAGCGGTTACTTGTAGTGTTCTTCGTGATGCTCCTGTCTGTTTCTCTGTTCTCCCAGGAAGCCATTATTAAGCCTGATTCATTGATTATCAGGCCTGATTCGATTGTTACGGATACAATATTCCTTAAAAAAATTTCCCCTGAAGCAATTGAAAAACAGGTAACATACAAGGCTGAAGGGTATAAGCGGAATGACCTGATTAATAAAAAATCAACCCTTGTAAAGAAAGCAGAAGTCAACTACGATAATATAAAGATCACTGCAGACTCGATAGAGTTCAATATGGAAACAAGCCAGGTATTCGCTACCGGCATAAAGGATACTTCAGGTGTTGTTCAGGGGAAACCGGTTCTGGAGGTTGGATCTGACAAATATGATGCAGATACCCTTACATACAATTTCAAAACCGGTCAGGCTGTGGTCAAGGTAATCGTCACCGAACAGGAGGATGGACTCCTCAGGAGCCGGATAGCAAAAATGCTCGATGACGGAACAACAAATATTTTTAAAAGTACCTATTCAACATGTGATGCAGATACCCCGCATTTCTATATTAACCTTCCGAAAGCAAAAGTCTACCCGGGTAAGAAGATAATTTCCGGACCGGGTAACCTGGTACTTGAAGGAATACCCCTTCCTCTGTACCTTCCGTTCGGGTACTTTCCGGTGCAGACCAAAAGGGCTGCCTCGGGAATTATTATGCCGAAACCACATTATGAGGAAGGCCGGGGATATGCACTTACCGATGGTGGTTACTATTTTGCCCTTAACAACTATTTTGACCTGACACTCAAAGGAAATATTTTCACGAACGGTTCATGGCTGGGTACGGTCGCTACAAGTTATAATAAAAGGTATAAATACAGCGGGAATTTTTCATTCACATATGCAAATAATGTGAACGGACATAAGGGATTATCTGACTACAGAAAGGCAGCAAACTACAGTATAAACTGGTCCTATAACCAGAATGCCAAGGCAAGGCCGGGATCGAGGTTCGCAGCAAGTGTCAATATGAGCTCAAGCGGCTTCGACAGGAATAACAGCTATAATCTGAATGATCATATAACAACACAGCGGCAGTCAAGTGTCAGCTATTCAAAATCCTGGGAGGGAACTCCGTTCAACTTTTCAGCAAGTATGAACCATAGCCAGAATATAAGAGGCAAATATCCCACAGTTAATCTCAACCTGCCAAAGCTTAATTTCAGCATGTCGAGAATTTACCCTCTTAAGAGCAGAAAGAGAACAGGACCGGACAAATGGTACCAGGAACTTTCATTCTCATATTCAGCGAAGGTCGATAATCAGATAAGTACCTATGACAGCCTCCTTTTTACAAATAAGGTCTGGAAAAATATGCGCTCAGGATTTTCCCATGAGGTGCCACTGAGCTTCCAGCTGAGACCATTCAGGAATTTCTCAATCTCGCCTTCTATATCCTATAACGGTGTTATGTATACCCAGAAAATTAATAAAACCTGGAATATTAATTACAGGGATCCTGAAACAAATGAGATAAAACCGGCTGTTATAATTGACACTCTAAGGGGATATTTCTATGGTCACTCAATCAATCCTTCAATAAGCGCCGGGTATAGTCCCCAGATCTTCGGACTGTTTCAGTTCACCAATCCCGAATCCAGGGTTCAGGCCATAAGGCATGTGATGAAACCCTCTGTAAGCTTCAGCTATATACCTTTTCTGAAAGGATTCAGCACCCAGATGTACAGGCAGGTCCAGTCAGATACGGCCGGACGTACGGCAGACTATTCAATTTTTGAAGGGGGTATATATGGAACTCCTTCATTATCAAGAAAAAGCGGGAATATATCTTTCAATCTGACAAATATTCTCGAAGCCAAAGTATTTGAACGTAACGATACCACAGGTAAGCCGAAAACCATGAAACTGATCGATAATTTCGGCCTGTCGACTTCATATAATGTATTTGCGGATTCATTGAAGTGGAGCCCGCTGAACATGGTTATGCGTACAACACTTTTTCAGAACATAAGTATTTCTGCAGGAGGTAATTTCTCATTCTATGCACTCGACAGCAAGGGTAATCAGACAGGGAAATTCTACTGGTCGGAGACCGGCAAACCGCTTCGCCTTACCAATGTCAGCATGAGTCTCGACTTCAGCCTTAATGAACTCCTTAACCGGAATGATTCGAAAAAAAGTTCTCAGGCTCCCCCGGAAACTCAGAATCAGAATAATTATTCAAGTCTCAACCGCAGTGACAGGAATTTTACCGGTCCTGAAGGGAGCGGGCCGGAAAAAGCAGGGATTTTCGATGAGTACGGGTATATGGAATTTGATGTGCCCTGGACGATGAATATCGCATACAGTATCAACTATGCAAAATTATATAACAGATCTTCTCTGAGCCAGACACTGATGGTCAACGGGAATCTTTCACTTACAAAAAAGATGAACCTTACTTTTAACAGCGGTTATGATTTTGCGAGGAAAGAGATAACCATGACTCAGATTGCGATCACAAGGGATCTTCATTGCTGGGATATGTCGTTCAACTGGGTACCCAATGGTACCGTGAAAATGTGGGAGTTCTCAATCAGGGTCAAGGCAGCGGTCTTGTCCGACCTGAAGTATGAGCGAAGGAAAGATTATCATGATAATTATTAACCGGCGTCCGGCAAGCGGCATGCGGCTTCCGGCAGGCACAAAGGAAACACAAAGGTTAAGAATGATAGTAATAAAATAAACAGATACAGAAAATGAAAAGAATAATTAAGACTTCGGATGCTCCGGCAGCAATAGGTCCATACAGTCAGGCTGTGGAAGTGAACGGAACACTTTATATTTCCGGGCAGATAGCAATTGATCCGGCGACAGGCAAACTGACGGAAGGGGGTATTCAGGTTCAGACCAGGCAGATTCTCAGGAATGTTGAAGCAATTCTCAAGGCTGCCGGTTATGGTCTGGCTGATGTTGTCAAATCGACAGTTTTCCTGAGCGACATTTCAAATTTCAAGGCCATGAATGAAGTGTACGGGCAGGTTTATGCTGCAGACCATCCGGCGAGATCAGCTTTTGCCGTTAAGGATCTTCCGATGGGAGCCCTCATTGAAATAGAGACAATAGCGGCAAAATAGTCAGACTGAAGAAAAAAAAAGACCGGGTCATTTTGATCCGGTCCCTTATTGTTTCTGCAGCAATTTATTCCGCAACAATTTCAAAATCAACATCTACTTTCACATCTCTGTGAAGTTTGATGATTGCTTTGTATTTCCCGATCTCTTTTATCTGATCTTCAGGGAGTGCTATGTTCTTGCGGTCAATTTCAAATCCCTTTTCTCTGAGCGCTTCAGCAATCTGAATAGTGTTAACAGATCCGAATATTTTACCCGATGAGCTGGTTTTTGCACCGACTATAAGTTTAAGATCGGCCATTTTTGTTGCAAGCACTTCAGCTTCAGCTTTGATCTTCTCCTCTTTATGTGCTCTTTGCTTAAGATTCTCAGCATGCATTTTCTTTGCCGATGGTGTGGCAGCAACTGCAAAACCTTTGGGAATAAGATAATTCCTTCCGTAACCATCCTTTACATGCACCAGGTCATCTTTCTGACCCAGTTTTCTAACATCCTGTAATAAAATAATTTCCATACCTGTTCCTCCTTATTTTAATAGGTCAGTTACATATGGAAGAAGAGAAAGGTGACGGGCTCTTTTAACTGCCATTGCTACTTTTCTCTGATATTTGAGCGATGTTCCGGTCAGTCTCCGGGGAAGTATCTTACCCTGGTCATTAAGGAATTTCTTTAAGAATTCAGGATCCTTATAATCAATATACCTTATTTTGTTCTTTTTGAACCGGCAGTATTTCTTCTTCTTTACTTCAACTGTCGGTGGGGTTAAATACCTGATTTCTGATTCATTCTGTGCCATACCTTATTCCTCCTTTACTTTACCTGATTCTTTTTGTTTTCTTTTCTTTTCTGCATATTCGACAGCAAACTTATCCATCCTGAAGGTGAGGAACCTGATGATCCTCTCATCCCTTCGGTACTGGACTTCGAGCTTTTCAACAATGCTTCCCGGGCCTTTGAACTCAAGGAGATAATAAAAGCCGGTCGATTTCTTCTGAATAGGATAGGCCAGTTTTTTCAGGCCCCAGTTCTCTTCATGAACGATCTCACCTTCGTTCTCGGTGATGACCTTCTTGAATTTCTGTACCGCTTCCTTCATCTGGTTCTCAGATAAAACGGGAGTTGCAATGAAAACGGTTTCGTACTGGTTCAACATAATCTTAACTGATAATTTTGTTTAAATTTTTAATGATTTCGGAGCGCAAAAATACAATTTTTTCTATTAAAAAAATGAATATCACAAAAATAATGATGATTTATAGTACTGTCACTAAGAAATTACCGTAAATTTCAATCTGCTTCCTCAGCCATCCCTTTTTATTTATATTTGCATAACAAAACGGCGCATTCCTTTTATGGAGAATTTTATTGTTTCAGCCAGAAAATACCGTCCTGCAACATTTGATATGGTTGTCGGCCAGGATACAATTACGAATACGCTGAAGAGCGCTATCAGGAACAACCATCTTTCGCAGGCATATCTGTTTTGCGGACCCAGGGGTGTGGGCAAAACAACATGTGCCCGTATTCTTGCCAAAACCATAAACTGTTTTAACCTGAAAGAGAACGGCGAAGCATGTGATGAATGTGAATCGTGCCAGTCGTTCAATACACTGAGGTCTTTTAATATCCATGAACTTGATGCCGCCTCGAACAATAAGGTGGAAGATATAAGGAGCCTTAACGACCAGGTCAGGATACCCCCGCAAATAGGGAAATACAGCATATATATAATAGATGAGGTTCACATGCTGTCGGCATCAGCTTTCAATGCCTTCCTTAAAACACTCGAGGAACCGCCATCCCATGCAATATTCATCCTTGCAACAACTGAAAAACATAAGATCATACCTACTATCCTGTCGAGATGCCAGATCTTTGACTTTAACAGGATCAGGGTTGAGGATATTATAAACAGGTTATCGTATGTTGCAAAAAATGAATCGGTCACCGCTGAAGAAGAAGCCCTGCACATTATTGCCCAGAAAGCCGACGGGGCATTACGCGATGCTCTTTCTATATTTGACCAGATCGTAAGCCTTGGCGGTAAAAAAATTACATACAGGGATGTTATTGATAACCTGAATGTTCTCGACTATGAATACTATTTCAAAACTATTGAAGGAGCAGTAAGAGGTGATATCTCTGCCGTTCTTATGACTTTCAATGAAATACTGTCAAAGGGATTTGACGGTTACAATTTCCTTTCGGGCCTTACCAGCCATCTCCGCGACCTCCTCGTGAGCAAGGATGAAGTAACAACACGCCTGATCGAGACAACTCAGGCCGTACGGCAGAGATATCTGCAGCAGACAGCTGACTGCCCCACGGGATTTCTTTTTAAAGCCCTCGAACTGGGCAGCTATTATGATATCAATTACAGGAACAGTAAGAATCCCCGGCTTCATGTTGAATTGTTCCTTATCAGATTATGCGGTATAATGACTGAAAACGGTCAGGAACCTGAAAAAAAAAAGCCTTCAGGTAAACAGCCGCTGAATACTGAAGATGAAATACCTCTGCCTTCACGATCCGAAATAATCAGCCCGACTGAAGGAAAGAAGAAAGAGTTAAGCGGCGGTCACGATATTACGACCGGTACGCACACTCCCGTAATTGAAAAACCCTCCAGAACATTCTCAATCAAAGATATAATAACAGATACTGTAAAACCTGCAGCAAACAAACCCGCACCGGAAAGTACTTCAAGCACCGGTGATTCTGTAACCCCTGTGGAGGAATTAAATGAAGAATCATTTTTTTCCGCATGGAAAGACTTTCAGGAAAGTATAAAAAATGATGGACCCCGGATCGTAAGTATGTTCAAATCAATAAGACCTGCTCTTGAAGATGATCATACAATTGTTTTAACTCTTGCAAATGCGGCCCAGAAAGATATTTTCTCGGAAAACTACAGGCAGAAGCTTCTGACATGGTTTAAAAACAGATTCAATATTCAGGATCCCGATATCGAAACAACGGTCGATCTTGCTGAAGCAAATGAGGCACCTTATACTGACGAACAAAAATTCAGTTACCTTCAGAATAAATACCCTGTCATGAAAGATTTCAAAAAGACATTTAACCTCGATTTTACATGATTTTTTTGAACAAGTTTATAAAAGAAATGTTATTGTTAAAACCTTAAAAAAAGTAGAATATGTTAAAAAAGAAAGTAGAAGAACTCTGCAACAGGCAGGTGGAAAGAGAAGGATATTCTTCAATCCTTTATCTTGCAATGGCTTCATGGGCTGAACAGAATGGAATGGCTGGCTTTGCATCATGGCTTTATGCCCAGGCCGATGAAGAAAAAGCCCATATGCTTAAGTTCGTCAAGTATATAAATGAAAGAGGCGGCAGCGCGGTTATTCCTGCATTCAGCAAACCGCCGGTCGATTTCAAGGGAATTGTTGAAATGTTCGACGAGGTATTAAAACACGAACAGTTCATTTCTGCAAGTATCAATGAAATTGTAGAGGTAACTCTTGCAGAAAAAGACTTCGCAACAAATAATTTCCTCCAGTGGTTTGTTGCTGAACAGGTTGAAGAAGAATCATCCGCTCAGGTAATCGTTGACAAACTGAAACTGGGAGGAAAGAATGTTATGTATCAGATGGACAGGGATATAATGAGGCTCAGGGATTAAGTCCCCTGGCCTTTCGATATTTATGATTAACAGGAAGATATTTCTTCTGACATCAATTTTCTGCCTGTCAGTTTTCCCGCTTAACGCACAGAAGCTGATCAGGAATTCCCTTATCACCGGTGTATGCTATGCCGGTGATAAGGTTAACAGGATATATATTCCGCCTCCTGATGAGTATTTCCGGAAATCAGGAAAAGGAGGGGCTTCAGTTATAATTTATTATTCCGGTTTCCCGCCTGCTGCCGTCACTGCTATGGAATATGCAGCATCCATACTTAAATCTGTTCTTCCTTCGGATACTAAAGTAACAGTACTGGCTTCATGGGAGAAGATCACAACAGAAGGCGTACTTGCAAATTCATCAACGACAGGATATGCACCAGGATGGGCTATCGATGCCCTTGAACCGGAAGCTTTCTATCCTGCCGCGCTTGCAGAAAAGATCCTGGGGGAAGTTCTCAATTTTGATCTTGAAGGAGATATTGAACTGACAATCAACAGTTCAATTAACTGGTACATGGGAACAGACGGCAAAACTCCCTCGCTGGCCTACGACCTGGTAACCGTTGTGATCCATGAGCTTATACATGGACTCGGCTTTTTCGACAGCATGAATGCCGGATCATCAACAGGATACTATGGTGCAGCATCGATACCTTTGATTTATGATACATTTGTTGAGAATGCCAGAGGACAGCGGCTGACCGATACAGCGGTATTTGATAATCCATCGGTTGCCCTGAAGAACGAACTCACATCCGGACAATTATATTTCAATGGTCCGCTCTTAAGAAAATTTACCTCAGGAGGAAAAGCAAAACTATATGCTCCTTCTACATTTGATGCCGGATCAAGCATATCACATCTTGATGAAACTGTCACCCTGCAGGAAAACCAGTTGATGACACCGTTTATCAGCAAGGGTGAAGCGATACATAATCCCGGAAATTTTACGATGTCAATGCTGGGTGACATTGGCTGGATAAATACGAGAATAGATCATGATCCCCCCGATGATACTGAGGAACATATTACAAATATCAGCCTGTCAGCAACAATAATTTCAGACACTGCATATTTCCGAAATAACATTGGCCTTGTCTGGTCACTGGATAAATTTGCCACAAGCGATACAATCATAATGAATTCCCCCGGCGGGAACGATACCTTTACCGCTGATATTGACATCCCTTCATATGAAACCGGACTTGAATATTATTTCTATGTTGAGGATGATTTCAGACGGATGTACCGTTCACCTTCATATATAAAGGAATTCAGACATTCAGTCTATATAGGAACTGATACTGTAAAACCACTTCTGACACATTCTCCTGCAGAATATTATTTTGAAGTTGTCGATTCAATAAAATTTGATGCAGAAGCTACTGACAACCTGGGAATTGATACCGTTTACATAGAATATAAGATAAATGACGGACCGGCCAAGACACTTGGTTTAAGAGCCGGAGAAAAGGATAAATTCAGCAATTCGCTGAATATCAAAAAATTTTCAGTTACCAGTAATGATTCAATCGGATACAGACTGGTCGCTGTCGACAGGGCAGGTAAGCCCAATACAAGGAACCTGCCTGCTGAAGGTTATTTTTATATTACCTTCGAACGGATCAATGCCGTTGCCTTAAGCTATCATACTGATTTTAATAACGGCGGAGATGATTTCTTCAATCAGGGGTTTGAGATCGCTGTACCCAAAGGATTCTCCAGACCCGGCCTGCATACAAAACATCCTTATGAAAGTCCGGAAGAGACCGGTGACAGTATAGGATATACAGCCATGCTCAGGACACCGGTAAAATTTGATCCGGGCGGTATGATAATAAGTTATAATGAACTGGTATTGGTAGAACCTGGAGAAACAGGATCAGTTTTCGGATCTCCTGAATTTTATGATTATGTTATAGTCGAAGGTTCAGTCAATTATGGTAAAACATGGTTTTCTCTTACTGCCGGTTATGATTCCAGATATCAAAAGGCATGGGAAACAGCATATAACAGCTCCATTGTTGAGAACAATTCCACCTACCAGGGAGATGAGTCGATGCTTGTAAAACACACGATCTTCATTAAACCCTCAGATAAAGTCAATGCGGGAGATACTCTTGTAATAAGGTTCAGGCTTTTCTCAGATCCATATGCCAATGGCTGGGGATGGGGAATAGAGGATTTCCATATCGGACCATTGATTGATAATGTGGATGATGTCACAATAGGCCGGCCGGTGATCTTTCCCAATCCGGGGAATGGTTTCCTGTCAGTAAGAATGCCTGAAGGATCAGAAAGTAAGCCGATCCGTTACAATGTCTTCAATTCAGCCGGAACCCTGCTTCTTGACGGCATTACAGGTGCCGGTGAAATTAAATATATCAACATCTCTGATTACCCCGAAGGAATATATTTAATAGTGTTCCGGAATGCATCTGGTAACCAGGTGCTTAAATACAGCCTCGTAAGGTAATTGCCTCTCAGCCGATTTCAAATCCATTATCGGAAAATTAATTTAATTTTGCAGGGTATTTTTAAATACAGTAAGTTTATTAGCGATGAGTATTGTAAATAAGGTTCTGGGACTCTTTCTGGGGAATAAGTATGAGAGAGACATTAAGGATATAAGTCCGTATGTGGAAAAGATCCATATTGAATATAGTAAGCTTCAAACTCTGTCGAATGATCAGCTTCGCGACAGAACCCTTGAGATAAAGAAAAGGATACATGATTATGTGAAGGAGGATGAGGATGAGATAAGATCACTGAGGGAACAGTCGGAAAAGGAAGAGGATGTTTATAAAAAAGAAGAGATATATAACGAGATTGACAAGATTGAGAAACGCATCACCGACAAGCTTGAAGTGGTTCTTGATGAATGTGTACCGGAAGCTTTCGCCATTGTAAAGGAAACTGCCAGGAGGTTTAAAGAGACAAGTGTACTTGAGGTTACAGCAATGGATTACGACAGGGATCTGGCTGCAACAAGGGAAAGCATTGTTGTAAAGGGAGATAAGGCATACTGGAACAATCACTGGATAGCCGGAGGGAATGAGATTGTGTGGGATATGGTACATTATGATGTACAGCTTATAGGTGGTGTGGCCCTTCATAAGGGTAAGATAGCTGAAATGGCTACCGGTGAAGGTAAAACAGTTGTGGCAACCCTGCCGGTCTTCCTCAATGCCCTCGCCGGAAGAGGAGTTCATATAGTAACTGTAAATGATTACCTGTCCAAACGCGACTCGGAATGGATGGGTCCTATTTATGAGTTCCATGGACTTAGTGTAGATTGTATTGACAAACACCAGCCAAATTCAGCAGACAGGAGGAAAGCTTATAATGCGGATATCACTTTCGGCACAAATAACGAATTCGGATTTGATTACCTCAGGGATAATATGGCGATCAATCCTGAAGATCTTGTACAGAGGAAGCATCATTATGCAATTGTCGACGAGGTCGACTCGGTGCTGATAGATGATGCCAGAACACCCCTTATTATTTCAGGTCCTACCGCAAAAAGTGACACACAGCAGTTCGATGAACTCAAACCAAAGATCGAAAAGCTGGTAGCGGCTCAGAAAAAACTTGTTACACAAATACTTGCAGACGCAAAGAAATTTATTTCAGATGGAAATGAAGAGGAGGGAGGCAAGCTCCTGCTGAGGGCATTCAAAGGATTGCCAAAAAACAATGCATTGATAAAATTCCTTAGTGAGGAAGGAAATAAGACACTCCTGCAGAAAACTGAGAATTTTTATATGCAGAATAACAGCAAGGAGATGCCCAAAATTACAGATGAGCTCTATTTCATAATTGACGAAAAAGCTAATTCAATTGAGCTTACTGAAAAAGGTATTGATCTCATTTCCACCTCAGTTGAGGATGCAAGTTTCTTCATCCTGCCGGATGTGGGTTCGAAGATAGCCGATCTTGAAAAATCGGGTCTCAGCGAAAAGGAAAAGCTGAAAAAGAAAGATGAACTTTTGCAGGACTATTCCGTCAAATCGGAACGGGTACATACGATGACGCAGCTGCTAAAAGCCTGGACACTCTTTGACAGGGATATTGAATATGTTGTGATGGATAATAAGGTAAAGATCGTCGACGAACAGACAGGCCGTATTCTCGAGGGACGGCGTTATTCCGACGGCCTTCACCAGGCAATTGAGGCAAAGGAAAATGTAAAGGTTGAAGCAGCTACGCAAACCTATGCCACAATTACTCTTCAAAACTATTTCAGGATGTACCATAAACTGGCGGGGATGACAGGTACAGCTGAAACGGAAGCAGGTGAATTCTGGAATATCTATAAGCTGGATGTGGTTGTAATACCGACAAATAAACCGGTCGTAAGGGATGACCGCGAGGACATTATTTACAAGACGAAGCGTGAGAAATATAATGCCGTTATTGATGAGATCTCTTCTCTGAACAAACAGGGAAGGCCTGTTCTTGTCGGCACGACATCGGTTGAGATATCAGAATTATTGAGCAGGATGCTTAAGATGAAAGGCCTGAAGCATAATGTTCTGAATGCAAAGCTTCACCAGAGGGAAGCGGAGATCGTCGCCGAAGCCGGAAAAACAGGAACAATCACAATTGCCACCAATATGGCTGGCCGTGGCACAGATATAAAGCTCACCGAAGAAGTAAAGAAAGCCGGGGGCCTCGCGATTATCGGCACTGAAAGACATGAGTCAAGAAGGGTTGACAGACAGTTGCGTGGAAGATCGGGCAGACAGGGCGATCCGGGATCATCCCAGTTCTTTGTCTCTCTTGAGGATGAACTGATGCGACTCTTCGGTTCCGAAAGGATCGCAGGTATAATGGATAGGCTCGGCCTTAAAGATGGTGAAATGATTCAGCATCCGATGATCACAAAATCCATCGAGAGAGCACAGAAAAAGGTGGAGGAGAATAATTTCGGCATACGTAAAAGGCTTCTTGAATATGATGATGTAATGAATTCCCAGAGGGAAGTCATTTACAAAAAACGGCGTCATGCACTTCTCGGTGAGAGACTCAGCGTGGATGTGGCCAATATGATGTATGATGTAACAGAAAGCCTTGTCGATAATTATCAGAAAGACGGGGATTTTGAAGGATTTGATTTTGATCTCATCAGATCATTCTCTATTGATTCTCCGGTCACTTCACAGGATTTTCTTAAGGTCTCATCAAATGAGATCGTCGACAAGGTATATGCAAAGGTACTGGATACCTATAAGCGCAAGGAAGAATCAATTTCCCAGCAGGCATATCCGGTACTGAAAGATGTATATGAAAGGATGTCGCATGTGTATGAAAATGTTGTTGTTCCTATAACTGATGGAATAAAGGTGTTCCAGGTGGTGACTAATCTGAAAGCTACGGCCGAGTCGGAGGGAAAGGAGCTATCCAAAGCTTATGAGAAGACCGTTGTTCTTGCGACAATAGATGATGCATGGAAAGAGCATCTTCGCGAGATGGACGAACTTAAACAATCAGTTCAGAATGCCACATATGAGCAGAAGGATCCTCTCCTGATCTATAAATTTGAATCTTTCGAGCTGTTCAAGACAATGATCAACAAGGTCAACAAGGATGTGGTCAGCACACTGATGAAAGGTCATATTCCAACTCAGGATCCTGAGCAGGTTAAGGAAGCCCAGCGCAGAAGACAGGTTGAGAACCTAAGGACCTCTAAAAGCGATTTCTCACAGTACAGTTCATCCGGAGGAGGAGGTCAGGACCGTAACCAGAAGACCGAACCGGTAAGAGTGGAAAAGAAAGTAGGAAGAAATGATCCCTGTCCCTGTGGCAGCGGGAAGAAATATAAACACTGTCATGGCCTTCAGTCAGCCGGAGCTCCGGCCAGACCTAATGCCTGAGCGTAGTTCAGTTCAGGTCGTCAGCAGCTTTCTGGATCCGGGCCATAACATTCTTGCTCACCGGAACCAGCGGAAGTCTTAAATTATTCTTGCAAAGATTCCTGAGCGACATAAAAGCCTTTATTCCTGAAGGATTCCCGTCGGCAAAGAGAAGTTCTATCACTTCCATAAACCTGAAATGGATCTCTCTGGCCTGCTTAAGATTATTTTTAAGAGCATGGTTAACCAATTCACTCCATTCTGAGGGCCAGGCATTCGCCAGTACTGATATAACTCCCGCTCCCCCGGAAGCAATAACCGGTATTGTAAGCATATCATCACCTGAAATGACAAGGAAATTCTCAGGTTTGCCTTTGATAATTCTCATTATCTGAGCCATATCTCCTGAAGCTTCCTTGGTACCAACTATATTCTCACACTCATGTGCAAGTTCGAGTGTTGTCTCAGAAGAAATATTTATCCCTGTCCTTCCCGGTACATTGTAAATGATCACCGGAAGCGGACTGCAGGTTGCAATCGCTTTGAAATGCTGGATCAGACCCCTCTGACCGGGTTTATTATAATAGGGTGCAACAGATAATATCCCGTCAACCCCGGTAAGATCAAGCTCTCTTATACAGTTTATAATTTCCTGGGTGTTATTACCTCCGATACCGGCGACTATAGGAACACGATTATTAACAGCTTCTGTAACATAGCTGAGTATAGCCTGTTTTTCATCCTTAGTAAGTGTCGGAGCCTCCCCGGTAGTTCCCATCACTACTATATAATTCACCCCTCCCTCGACAACATGATTAACTATATGCCCCAGGGCCGCAAAATCAATACTTGTATCGTTCTTGAAAGGTGTTACAATGGCAACACCTGTTCCTCTGAATCTTTTCATGTTCATCTATTTTTCCACAATTTCAGGTGATTCTGATTTTATCATTTCGAGATAATGCATTACATGGTCCAGATAATTGTCTATTCTGACAGGCTTCTTTAACTCGATCATAAGATCGAAAATTGGATTGGATGTTCTGGAGTCCCATAACCCAACTTTGAAATTTGCTGTTGACAAAGTAGATACATAATAAAGGGGGAATTTCTTGTCGAAATTGATATCAATCAGAACATCAAATCTGGTCTTGATAAATGTAGCAGCTTCTACAGAAGATACAGGCTTATAAAAAAAGTCAAGCTCCGGCTGTCTGATACACGAAAAGAATTTAATCGCAGTAAGGTTGTTTGGCAGGTCCTTTCCGGCATAATATCCGATGATCTTTACCTTGACATTCTTTTCATTCATTTTATTATGGAATTTTGTTAGAATGCTGAATTCCTCGTTATTCGATGCATCCCAGACAATTCCGATCTTTTTGATGCTTTCGATGTTGGAATAGTGCACTTTCCTTTTTGAACGCGATCCTTTTCTTTCCAGGATATATATCCCGATCTTTTGCCTGAATTCACCTAGTAATTCCATTCTGCAAACCTAACAGTTTTTTTAATATGCGACAGGGCATAATATTAATCTTCATGAATTAATTTAAGAAAATCTGATTCATTTATCAGGGGAATGCCGAGTGATTCCGCCTTTTCCCTCTTTGATGGTCCCATGTTCTCTCCTGCAAGCAGGAAGGATGTATTTGATGACAGTGAAGTAGCATTCTTCCCTCCGTTTTTCTCAATTATCTCCTTGTATTCCTCCCGGGTGTGTTCTTTGAATACTCCGGATATGAGAATAGTTTTTCCTGTCAGCTTACCACCGGCAGCAGCGGGGATTGAATCTTCTTCCCTGTTCAGTTTCAGACCATATGATTTGAGTCGCTGTATGATCCTGATATTATCTTCGTCCCGGAAAAATGATATTATACTGGCCGCAATTTTCGGCCCGATCTCTCTGACCGATGTCAGAATATCTGAGTCGGCCTGCATAAGCTCATCAACGGAACCGAAGGTTTTAGCTACAGTCTTTGCTATTGTTTCACCTACATGTCTGATACCCAGGGCATATAGTACGCGAGGGTAGGGGACGCCGGCTGACGATCTTATACTGTTTATAATGTTGAGGGCAGATTTTTCTCCGAGACGCTCCAGTGGGATCAGCTGATCCACATTAAGTTCGTAAAGATCTGCGTAATTCCTTATCAGCCCTTTGTTGAAGATCAAGTCGACAGTTTCTTCTCCAAGTCCTTCAATGTTCATGGCTTTCCGGCTTATAAAATGAACAATCCTGCCTGTAAGCTGAGGAGGACAGTGAAGATAATTCGGACAGTAATGATTTGCCTCGCCTTCGTTTCTCTGAAGCGGTGTACCGCATTCAGGGCAGTTAGTTATAAATATTATCTTCTCGCTCTTTTCGGGTCTCTGAGAGCGTTCAACACCAATGATCTTCGGAATTATCTCTCCGCCTTTCTCAACATATACAACATCATTTTTATGCAAATCCAGAAGGGATATCTGGTCGGCATTATGGAGGGAAGCTCTCTTAACGATAGTGCCTGCAAGAAGAACGGGCTCGAGATTTGCTACAGGAGTAATATTACCTGTTCTTCCGACCTGGAATGAAACAGATATCAGTCTGGTGCTTACCTGCTCGGCACGGTATTTATATGCTGTTGCCCAGCGTGGTGATTTGGCAGTATAACCAAGTTTCTCCTGGAGATCAATTGAATTTACCTTTATGACTACCCCGTCGATATCGAAATCAAGCTTTTTACGGCCATCCTCCCATTTGTCGATGAAATTCATTACTTCATCAATATTCCTGCAGATACTTATTCCCTCAGATACCCTGAATCCCCATTTCCCTGCCGTTGACAGGTTTTCGAAATGTGTTCTGTAAGGTATCTCATCAGAAAGCAAAAAATAAAACATGCAGTCAAGGTCCCGTGATGCTACAATTTTCGGATCTAACAGTTTCAAAGTTCCTGATGCTGCATTCCGTGGATTTGCAAATGGTGGCAGACCGGCTGATAAGCGCTCTTCGTTCAGCCTGTTAAAAACAGGTCTGGGCATAAGTATCTCACCCCTGATTACAAATTCCCCCGGAATACTGTCTCCCGTGATCTTTAACGGGATACTCCTTATTGTCTTTATGTTCCTTGTTACATCATCGCCGGTGGTTCCGTCTCCCCTTGTAAGAGCTCTGAAGAAGGATTTGTCCCTGTATGTAATGCTGATTGATGCACCGTCGAATTTCAGCTCACAAACATACTCAACAGGCCCGCCTGCAACCTTTTCGACCCTTTCATTGAAATCTTTCAGCTCTTCTTTGCTGTAAGTATTCCCGAGTGAGAGCATCGGATACTTATGCTCATATTGCCTGAATTCATCAGTAAGATCACTCCCTACTCTCCTTGTCGGAGAATCGTCGGTAATGAATTCCGGATACATCTTTTCGAGGGTATCGAGCTCATTGAGCAGAATATCAAACTCAAAATCGGAAATTACAGGATTGTTCAATACATAATAACTATGATTATGCATCTCAATTTCCCTGCGCAGTACATCTATCCGCTCTTTTGCTTCTTCCCTTTTCATATGTAATTTGGATTGCCGTATATTCAATTCCGGATATTCCTCAGGCCCAGATGCCCCTGATCTCTCTTCCGCATTTATGGCATTTGCCGCCGGAAATATTATTAGTCACTACCCTGTAACCCTCCCTGATAATCAGTGTTGTATTGCATCCCGGACATAATGTATTCGCCTGTTCATTGCCCGGTACGTTGCCGGTATATACATATCTGAGTCCTTCAGCTCTGGCGATCTTTGCCGCATTATTCAGTAATTCAACCGGGGTGGGAGGCAATTGATCAAGTTTATAGACAGGATAAAACCTGCTGAAATGGATAGGATTGTCTTTAAAGCCGTTTTCACTCAACCATTTGCACATGGCTGCAATTTCTTCCGGCTTATCTGTCCATGAAGGAACGACAAGATTTGTTATTTCGAGCCAGACACCTGAATCACGATAAATTTTAAGAGCTTCAAGAACAGGCTGTAATTTACCGCCCGAAAGCTTCAAATATGTGCTTTCCCTGAACGATTTCAGGTCGATATTTGCAGCATCAGCTACTGTGCAAAGTTTCCTGAGAGGTTCAGGATTTACATATCCGTTTGACTTGATGACGTTTTTAACACCGGCCTTTCTTGCAAGAGAAGCAGTTTCATAAGCATACTCGAAAAATGATACAGGTTCTGAATAGGTGTATGCTATAGATCTGCAATTGTTCTTTACAGCCTCCTCAACCACTCTTTCCGGCATAAGGTCATAATTCCTTGTCCTGTCGGGTCTTGTCTGTGAGATGGTCCAGTTCTGACAGTTCAGACATGCAAGGTTGCACCCTGCAGTGGCAATTGAGTATGCTCTCGAGCCCGGAAGGAAATGATATAATGGTTTCTTTTCCATAGGGTCAACATTAACCGAGCATGGATTGCCGAATGCCATTGTATAAAGCTTAGAATTCCTGACAATCCGGTTATTGCACTGACTTACTTCACCCTCCTTCAGTACACATTCATTAGGACAGATGAGGCACATAACTCCTCTCGGGGTCTCTTCCTGGAACATGGCGATCCTTCTGCCGGATTGTTCTTCACTGTAAAAATCGTTCAGGAAAACCCGGCCAGGCATGGCTGTGATGCCTGCAGACAAAGCCAGACATTTCTTTATGAATACTCTTTTCCCGGAATTGAATTCGCATTTTGCCATAGTTTCCTGGATGGAATTGATGAAATAAAGCTAATACTTGTTACTGTTTGTACCAAAAAGAATTCCGGCAAAAATCAGGCCTGAAAGCAGAAATATTGATAGTTTGATTCCGAAAACAGGGATCATGACCGCTGAGATAAGAATGAATCCGAGAGCTGAACCTGCAAGGTCAGAGCTGTATACAGAAGCGGCCAGGGATCCGTTATTATCTTGGCCGGTGAGCCTCCTGAAAAGATATCCTGTAATAAAAGAGGGTATGAAAATTGATCCAACAATGATTGCTGTTGCAGGTACTATCGCTGAAACTGAAAAGATCAGATCGAGAATGAAAGCGAAAAGAGCATAAAACAATAATAGAGAGGCAGCAATTGCCCTCACGGGAATATCCGTGATGTTCTTGATTCTGCTTCCTGAGCCGGCTGCCAGACCTGTCATCAGTGATGCGATAATTATGCCTGAAAGCTGGTACATGTGACCAACCGTAAGCTGAATAATAAGAAGCATTACGATCTCAAATCCTGCAAGTGATGATGCAGCAAAATACATCAGGAAGTTCTGCCTTTTAATCGCAAGAAATGAAAACACGAATACCAGTATCAAAATACTGATTGCAGTATTTTTCGCCGAACTGTCTCTGGAAAGATGATATGATTGATAATAAAAGCATGAAATGGGAAAGGCAATAGTATTTTGTTTTACGCGGCTGTCAATTACCTCGAGTATCTCATCAGATCTTCTTTTGATAAGATCATCAGCCATATAATCGGAGCTGACATATACATTGTTGATTCCCTTTCTATCAGCCGCATCGCAGAAATTTACTGTCAGTACCGAATCGGATGCGATGAAATAAAGCTTATTTCCGGCCACAGGAATAATGTTCCGGAAAACATCAGCTATACTGTTGAACACAGAAGAATACAGATTGACGGACTCCGGGCTCATATAGTGATCACCCGGGCCGGGAGAACACATGAATACGCCTCCGGCCGAAAGCCTGCTTTTAATATCCTGGAAGAACTCTTTTGTATAGTACCTGTTCAGGGCAAGGGTTGAGGGAGGTGGAAGAAGCAGTATCACTGCATCCACAATTTCTCCCTGCCTTTTAATAAAACGGTATGCATCTTCAGTCTCAATAATTACCCTGAAAGGGGCTGATATATCTTTGGATTTAATTTCCTGTGTCAGACCGGGATCTCTTTCAACATATATCACCTTTTTTAGATTGTACTTCATGAGTTCCGGCAGGCATGAGATCAGAGACCCCGAGATCAGAATCACCTTTTCCGGATTCTCTGCCTGAAGCATTGCATAGTGAATGTTTTCTTCTCTTTCAATTGCATCATCCTGCCAGGAAAGAATCCTTTGATTGTAATAGATGCTCTTCTCCTCACCATATGACCCTTTTGTTATATTTCCATAGGGAGTATCTTTTGTCCCCGTTACTTCAATGCCCGGCATCAGCATCTGCCGCATGAAGACATCGGGCTTTGATATAATGATAATGACTGTAATTACAGAAAATATCACCCTGGCTGCTAATTTTCCGTGCCGGCCCGAAATATAAAATTTAAGAAGTGTATATGCCAGACTAAGTATTATAATTACCAGAAGTATCTGTCCGGTATTCAGCAGGCCCGAGGTTAATACAGTGAGCAGAACGCCTGCGACGATACCTCCTGTTGTCTCGATTGAAAAAGATTTTCCGGGAACATAATCATGGAGGGTTCTGGCTGCAGAAATGAGTTTGATGAATGTAAATCCCGAGAAAAAGCAGAAAGGCAGGAGCATAAAGAATGTTAAAATCATTCCTTCAATGAACCCGGGTGTTTCACCCGATTCAAGGAAAAGACGTGATAATACAAACAGGAGCAGAACAGATATTATCTGGCTTAATGAAAAGGCCAGGCTGATTTTCCTGATGTCATTAATGTCACATCTTCCGGCCACAGCTGATCCTGCAGCAGAACTAATAAGCCAGGATCCGAAAAATACACCGGTTATGAGTTCATAACCTCCTGATATATTCATTATCTCCCTCATCAGAAGGAGCTGGACGGAAGTGCTTACAAATCCGGTAATGAACAGGTTTGTACTGATGTCCTCACGGTTAATGGTGTCCCGGTTATAAGGCATATGCTCATTTCCTGGGTTCTTCCAGAACCAGACCATCATAAATGTATATCTCGGCATCTTTCCAGCCGTCCCATCCCAACCCGGCTTTATCCCTTGAAGTGTGACCAAGGAATTCTTCCACAGACCATCCGTATTCAATCGCAACCTGTGGCAGCATCGTCCCTGATCTGAAATCTTTCTTTATATAAATCCCGTGTTTTCCCAGGATAATTTCATTAATGTTTTTAATCTTCTTCATCGGACCAAGTACGGTTATTTCAATTTCCACTTTTTCGTATTCCTGAGCTGTGAGTGGTGTGAACCGGGGATCTTCAAAAGCTGATGATACAGCTGAAGCATTAACAACTTCATAAAGCGGATCTGATGAAATGAACCGGCCTATACAGCCCCTCAAATTACCATCGGTCTTCAGGGTGACAAAAGCTCCTAGAGGCTGTTTCAATGCTTCGGGCATCGTCCTTGCATCAATAACAAGCCTCTTTTGCCCCCCGAGCATGGACTTAATGCTATTCCTTGCTATTTCGAAAAGCTTTTCAGTCTCGTCCGCTGAGAAAGTAAAGCTACCCTCTGATCCTGATGAGGTGCCTTTGACCGGATTCCTTTCAACTACAACTATTGCGTGATATCCGACAACCCCATCCTTGTCACCATATGGGGAGTCACCGGAATTACAGTAATCTATTCTCTTAAAAGTCAGATCTTTATTTCCGTTTACAAGATACAGCAGTACCAGACCAGATGAATATCCGCACATGCTTGTCGCCAGTCCGGGAACATTCTTTGTTGAATTCTTTTTAAGAGCAGTCAGAAAAACCTGAGGATCACCTGAAATAAGTCCTTCGGCAGTCAGGTTGTCGATTGTCCTTGCATCATTATACGACGGGTAATGTGAGAAATCGCTGCTGATAATGAATAAATTATCAGGAGTAAACCATGGTCTGAGTGCTTCGGCAATACTTTTAAGGATGGTAGTATTGTCTGTCCCGATAATTATGGGAACAATTTTGGGCTGTGTTTTAAAGTAATACTGGATTAACGGGATTTGTACTTCAAGGCTGTGCTCCTGGTAATGGGCATCAACAGGGAAAGTAAATACTTTGTTCTCTTTTCTGAGCTTATTGGCTATCTCACGGTTTACAACAGCCCGGCCAAGGGGTGTAATAAAATCGCCGGTATAATAGACTGAAGCTCCATTAAATGCCATAACATGGCTGGATCCAATTAAAAAAATATTTTCGAAATCCGGATTCTCCGGTGTTGTTGAATAAGCTGATGCAGCAACCTTTCCTGAAAAGACATACCCGGCATGCGGACAAATCATAGCTCTTACTTTAAGATCATCCTGAGTTTTTTTACATCCTGCAAAGAGACCTTTTATATCATTTGTAAGGCTTTCCCTGCCTGCAGAATAGAATCGTCCGGCTGCAACAGGCTGCCTGTCAGTTAACCTGTTCTGAGAATATATGTCCATGATACTGAAAATTATTAGCAGAATTGATAAAGCTGTACGCATAATAATAACTCATTTTGGCGTAATAAAGTTATGCCAAAAAATCGGAAAAAAAGATGTTTAAGCTTAATTGATGATCTCTGTCAGATGAGTACCATGGATTCCTTGATGATCTCTCCCTTCTCGTCGGTTCCGTAGATCTTTATTCCAAGACTGATTGAGGGTGTCCCAACCATATCAAGAACAGGACTTAATGCTTCCTTTACATCATCGGCTTCCATACTGTCGAACTCCTCAATGTCAAAGTAAAGATGAATCAGAAGAGTGTTTTCTGTTTCACTCATCGCACAAAGCGCTTTGACAATCTTAGCTATCCATATTACAGATGCAGTATTGAAATACTCAATGTTCAGCCGCAGATTAGTTGTTTTTCGCGGACTTTTAGCGTATTGCTGTACCCAATCAAGCAGACTTTCATAAATTTTGGCAGGATTTTCGGGTATCGATTTTCCTGAGAAAATTAGTTCACCGGTCAGAGGGTTAAAGTCAACATGAGGTGTTTTGGCAGTAGCTTCGATATAGATATTCTTCAATTCCACCTGACGAAGAAT
This sequence comes from uncultured Rikenellaceae bacterium, assembly GCA_964410385.1. GTDB lineage: Bacteria > Bacteroidota > Bacteroidia > Bacteroidales > VadinHA17 > LD21. The sequence goes on from CAYPHL010000009.1 coordinate 52,314, forward strand.
GGTATAAAATTTGGTTCTTATAAATCCTTATATCAAAAATAGTATAACTTTTACATTATATTCCTATTGAAAAAAGAATCTTTATCAAAAAAAAGGAAATAGTTATCAAATAAAATTAACTTTTAACGGAACCTCGTGCGATAATGATACCGTTTTTGATAAGGATTTCTGGCATCATAATCTTTTAAAGTACTATCTTTGCCACCTGAAAAATGAAACCAGGAACTCAGATGGAGAGCGTTTTAAGGACCGGGATTAAAGAGGCTGTCAGAAAGCTTTATAATGGAGAAGTCACTGATGAGCTTATACAGATACAGGAAACACGGAAAGATTTTAAAGGTGATTTTACAATTGTTGTTTTTCCGTTGTTACGGTTCTCAAAAAACACACCTGAAAAAACTGCCGGAACTATCGGAAAACACTTGATGGATTCTTTCCCGTCCATATCCGGATTTAATGTTATTAAAGGATTCCTCAACCTTGAAATATCAGACAAGTGGTGGGTTGACTATCTTGCTGGCATGGTCTCTGATAAAGACCTTATGATAAAATGCCATTCTGAAAAACCTGAAACCATACTTGTTGAATATTCTTCTCCAAATACAAATAAACCGCTTCATCTGGGGCATGTGCGTAATAACCTGCTTGGATTCTCCCTGTACAGGATACTTTCAGCCTGCGGTCACACAGTTATCAGGACAAATATTGTCAATGACCGGGGTATCCACATTTGCAAGTCGATGCTTGCATGGCAGAAATTCGGGATGGGTGAAACACCTGAATCTTCCGGTATGAAAGGTGATCATCTTGTCGGTACATATTATGTTCTGTTTGAGAAAGAATACCGGAAGCAGGCAGATGATCTGATATCAGGAGGGATGGATCCGGCTGAGGCCAAAAACAATGCACCCCTGATGAAGGAAGCGAGGGAGATGCTCCTGAAATGGGAAGCCGGTGATCCTGATACAATTGATTTATGGAAGATGATGAATTCCTGGGTTTATGCCGGCTTCGATGAGACATATAAAAGGCTGGGAGTAGATTTCGATAAAATATATTATGAATCCGATACATATAAGCTTGGCCGTGATCTTGTATATGATGCACTGGAGAAAGGACTTCTGAGTAAGAATGGCGATAATTCAATCTGGGTTGACCTGACGGCTGAAGGCCTTGACCAGAAGCTTCTTCTTCGTTCCGATGGCACTGCTGTATATATGACCCAGGATATTGGCACAGCAGCCCTCAGGTACGAAGAGCATAAATTCAACAGGTGTATTTATGTTGTTGGCAATGAACAAAATTATCATTTCCAGGTACTAAAGGCCGTTCTCAAAAAAATGGGATATCCCTGGTCGGATGGTCTCTTCCATTTTTCATACGGAATGGTAGAGCTTCCCGAAGGAAAAATGAAATCCCGCGAAGGAATAGTTGTTGACGCCGACGACCTGATAACTGAAATGACAGAAACTGCGAAAGAGGTATCCCTTGAGCTGGGCAAACTTTCGGATTATTCAGATGAGGAAAGCCATGAGATTTTCCGTATGATAGGAATGGGGGCACTAAAATATTTTATCCTGAAGGTCGATCCCAGGAAAAACATGACTTTTAATCCTGCTGAATCAATAGATTTCAATGGAAATACGGGCCCGTTTATCCAGTATACGTATGCCAGGATAAGATCAGTATTCAGGAAGGCCGGACAGATGAAGGTATCAGTCAGCGCCTCGTTCAATCCTGATGTTAAAGCAGGGCCAAAGGAGATACAGCTGATAAGACTCCTGAGAAGATTTACTGCAACCGTCATTGAAGCTGCCAATGGGTACAGTCCGGCCATAATAGCCAATTATTGCTATGAGCTTGCCAGAGAGTATAATCAGTTCTATCACGATTTTTCTATACTTGGTGAACCTGATCCGTCGGTACGCGATCTGAGACTGGTAATTTCTGAGGTAACCGGTCGGATACTTAAACAGGGTATGGACCTGCTGGGTATAGAAATGCCTGAAAGGATGTAATATTTTGTACTAATATTTTATTGATCAAAATAATATGTTTGAAAATTTAAGTGAACGGCTTGAACGATCGTTTAAGATTCTGAAAGGACAGGGAAGGATTTCCGAGATAAATGTTGCCGAAACACTTAAGGAAGTGAGAAGAGCCCTGCTTGACGCTGATGTGAACTTTAAGATAGCCAAGCAGTTTACTGATACAGTAAAGGCTAAAGCCCTGGGACAGGAAGTTCTCAGGGCTGTCAATCCGTCGCAGATGATGATAAAGATCGTCCATGACGAACTGACTCAGTTAATGGGCGGTGACAAGACAGATATTAATATCCGTATCAATCCGTCGGTGATCCTTATAGCAGGGTTACAGGGTTCGGGAAAAACGACATTCAGCGGTAAGCTTGCAAAATGGGTTAAGACAAAAAGAAGCAAGAATCCTTTGCTTGTTGCAGGTGACATTTATCGTCCGGCTGCTATTGAACAGCTGAAAATAATAGGATCTCAGATTGAGGTGCCTGTCTTTACAGGGGAAGCTGACACTAGTCCGGTTCAGATTGCAAGGAATGCTGTGAGAGAGGCAAAGCTGAAAGGCTACGATGTAGTGATAATAGATACGGCCGGCCGTCTGGCAGTTGATGAAGAAATGATGAATGAGATTTCTTCAATCAAGGATGCTGTGAATCCGCATGAGATACTGTTCGTTGTCGATGCTATGACAGGTCAGGATGCCGTGAATACAGCAAAAGAGTTTAACGACCGTCTCGATTTTAATGGTGTTGTTCTTACCAAGCTTGATGGCGATACAAGGGGTGGCGCCGCTCTTTCAATCAGATCTGTGGTCAACAAACCTGTTAAGTTCGTAAGCTCGGGCGAGAAAATGGATGCAATGGATATCTTTTATCCTGCCCGTATGGCTGACAGGATACTTGGCATGGGAGATATAGTATCACTTGTTGAAAAAGCACAGGAACAATATGATACAGAAGAAGCCAGGAAGCTTCAGAAAAAGATTGCCAAAGATCAGTTCGATTTTAATGATTTTATAAGCCAGATACAGCAGATAAAAAAGATGGGTAATGTGAAAGACCTTATGGCCATGATCCCCGGAGTGGGAAAGGCTGTTAAGGATCTGGACATTGATGACAATGCATTTAAAAGCATCGAAGCTATAATCAGGAGCATGACTCCTGACGAAAGGTCAAATCCAGTTATTCTGAACGGCAGCCGCCGCAAACGTATCGCTTCAGGCAGCGGTACATCAGTTCAGGAAGTAAATAAGCTTGTAAAACAGTTCGACGAAACTCGCCGGATGATGAAGATGATCTCAAAGGGTGGAAACCCGGCACGGCTTATGGGAAGAAAATAACCAATCCATCCATATAGTATGTATACACTTATCGACGGCAGAAAAACAGCCTCTGAAATAAAGAGGGAAATAGCGGATGAAGTAAGCGTAATAAGAAAAAACGACGGTAAAATACCTCACCTTGCCGCTGTACTTGTAGGTAATAACCCCTCAAGTGAAACATATGTTAACAACAAGGTTAATGATTGCGGGGAAGTGGGATTCCTTTCAACACTCATCAGACTTGACGAAAAAACAGCCGAAAAGGAATTGCTTGCAAAGATCGGAGAACTTAATGACAATGAAGATATTGATGGCTTCATTGTCCAGCTTCCGCTGCCACAGCATATTTCAGATGACAGGGTTATTGAAGCCATCGATCCGTTAAAGGACGCAGACGGGTTCCATCCGGTTAACATCGGCAGAATGGTTTTAGGTTTACCGGGATATCTTCCCGCAACACCATATGGGATCACTGAACTTATAAAACGATATAATATTGAAACATCAGGACGGCATTGTGTTGTTATTGGACGCAGCAACATTGTGGGACGACCCGTCAGTATCCTTCTGTCGGCAAAAGGAATGGATGCTACTGTTACTGTGCTGCACAGCAGATCAGCCAACCTTAAAGATATTGTCAGATCGGCCGATATAATTATAGCTGCCATCGGCTCTCCCGGATTTGTCAAAGCCGATATGGTGAAAGAGGGCGCAGTGGTTATTGATGTGGGAACGACAAGAATAGAAGCTCCCGGAGCAAAAAGCGGATGGAAACTGGCGGGAGATGTGGACTTTCAAAATGTGGCCCCTAAATGCTCATATATCACTCCTGTACCTGGAGGTGTAGGACCTATGACACGTGTGTCGCTTCTTAAAAATACTCTTCACGCAGCAAAAAACCATAACAAAAGGAACTGATCACCTTTCTGGGAAGGTGATCCCTCTCATGTAAAGGTCAAATCTTCCTTTCCCTCCCGGACGATCAGATGAAAAGATCATGAAGTTATTCGTGAAATCTTCGTGGTACCCAAGGACCGGGCGATATTCATTATCAGTTGAATTGATATCCGGACCAAAATTGACCGGTGAACTCCATTTACCTTTTCTGAATACCGAATAATAAAGATCAAATCCTCCAAATCCTCCCGGCCTGTCAGAGGCAAAAACCAGATACTTTCTGAATACGAACGGACATTTGTCATTTCCTGAACTGTTTATGCTGTCAGCCTTCTGTGAAACTGAATAATCCCAGTCAAACCATTCACTTATAGTTGTTTCTGCAGGCCTTGTTTTTATATAAATATCAAAGTTGCCTTCAGGGGCGGAGGAAAAGTAAACGCTGTCCTGATTTGTGTCGAAACTTATATATGCATCATCAGAACCGGTATTAAGTAATTTAACAGGATAGGGTCCGAGGATTGCAGGCTGACTGACACCGGTGACAGGCTGATTCCTGAGATAATTAAAATCCAGATCCCCTTCAGCGCTTTGGGATGAATACAGCAGATATTCATATCCGTCAGCAGGACTGAAAAGGGTGTATGGCCCCAGATCATCGCCATCCGTATTGGCAGCACTGATCAGTTTTGTAATAAAAGCATTCTGGGTCATTTCACTTTCGACCCCGAAATCTCCGTTCGTCTGGTTGAAATAATATGAGATAACACCCTGTACCAGATCAAAATGCTCCCCGGTGCTTATTCTGTTGCTCGAAAAGATAATAAGAACATAATCAAGTAACTGGTGCAGGTCCATGTTATAATCATCATACTGGGAGTTTATTCCGGTCAGTATTATTGTCGAATCCGGAAAAGTCCCCCTGGGAAATTTAATCGGATTGTCATCCTTTTTACAGGAAAATACGTTTAACATTATTAATGATAAAAACAGGATTAATATCCTGAGGGATTTTACAGACAGTTTGTTCATATTGCAGATAAATGAAACAGTTGTAAAGATATGAAAAACCGGGCAAATTGAAAAACCGGGTTGTCGCCCGGTTTTTCTGAGGTTGAATTTTAGGTTAATTCAAGGGTAAAATTGGGTATAGGGTAATAGTATTTGTTTTATATCCGGAAGATGAAAAAAAAGCCTCCGGGGTTGCGTCAGTTGAATTAAAAAAGCAATAAAAATGTGATTTATTTCTTATTGCACTGGCACAGAGAAGTTTGAAAAAATGTTAAATTGTTAATAATTGAATTATTGCGGATTAATCCAGAAAAGAAATAATACTAATTTTGTGTCATTAGTGCCAGGAGATGGAAGAGGATAAATTCAAATACTCATTGGAGGAAGAAATCAGGCAGGCCGTTCAGAAATTCGAAAGGATGAAAAGAAATAATGAGAAGTATTTCTTTGATGTTGTTGAGTTCGAATCGATAATCGATTATTATATAGAGAGCAATAATTCCCCTAAAGCCTTTGAAGCAGCAGCACTGGCAACACAGCAGCATCCAAATTCGGTATCGATCCAGGTGCGCAAAGCCAGGGTACTGATTGATAAAGGACGTGCTGTTGAAGCCCTCAGGATCCTCAAGAACCTCGAAAATCTCGAACCGGGGAATCATGAAATTTTTATTGCAAAAGGAACCGCCCTCGGTATACTGGGAGATATCCAGGGTGCAAAGAAGATATTTGATTATGCCCTTACACTGGATTCAGAGGAAACCGGAAACATACTGTTTGCAATAGTATCTGTATTACAGAACCTTAATTACTATGAATACCTGATCCCCTACCTTATAAGGCTTATCGGGATGGAACCCAATTATAAGGCACATTTGTATGACCTGGCATATGCTTATGAAAAGGTGGAGAAATACAGTGAAAGCATTTTCTATTATAATAAATACCTGGCGGAAGAGCCATTTTCTGACAGTGCATGGTATAACCTGGGGATCATTTATAATAAGATGGAGGAATTTGACAAGGCGCTTGAAGCATATGACTTTGCCCTTGCCGTAAACTCACTCAATACTTTTGCAATATTCAACAAAGCAAATATTCTGAGCAATCTTGAAAGGTATACTGAAGCCATCCCTGTTTATCACGAATATCTTGAACATGAGCCGGATAGTTATGAGGCCATGACATACCTGGCTGAATGTTATGAAAAAACTGATGATATTGAGCTGGCGGGCAAATATTTCCACGATGCCATTGAACTGGAACCAGAATATTCGGATGCATGGTTCGGACTCGGGGTCATTGAATACAATGCCGGGAATGCCGATGACAGCCTTATTTATTTCAGGAAAGCCGTAAGGCTTGATGATGAAAATCCCGAATACTGGTACCTTTTGGGGAAAGCCCATTATATTAAAGGAGAAGTGAAAGCAGCACTCAGCTGTTTCAGGGAAGCTCTGAAAATTGATGCATATTATGATGAAGTCTGGATCGATCTTGGAAAAATAGTCCTCAGGGAAAAACTAATAACCAGAGCAATACCTTATCTTGAACATGCTTACCGGGTTACCGGTGATCTGCCGGGAATAAATTATCTGCTTGCCTTGTTCTATCTTTATAATGGTGACCGTGAAGATTCTTTCAGGCATCTTTCTTTAGGGGTCGGACTCGACACTGAAATGTTCAGGGAGTTTAAGGAAATATTTCCTCTTAAACTCAGCACAAGAAAGATAAACAAGCTTCTGAGAAAGAATAATCTTATCTGAGGAGAAAAATTCTTACCTTAGTCTGTTTAATTCTTAAATTTACTTAATTAATTG
>CAYPHL010000010.1:0-59251 GCA_964410385.1 uncultured Rikenellaceae bacterium
AAAAATCCGGCGCTTTTTACGACGCCGGATGTCATGAAAATATAAGGAATGAAAAACCAGGAAGCTAATGGCTATCAGGCTTTACGGATTCATGATATTTCAGACCCTCTTCTGTCATAATCCGGAATCTTTTATCCCGTTCCGAAACAAAATCATCATCATAGTAGGAATGGAACAACCTTTCAACTGTTTTGTCCATATAGACCACAATGCCGGCGGGAATGTTTACAGTTACACCAACCTCATCAAAGGACCATTTTGTATTGCCGGGATAAGTAAAATAATCATCCATGAATAAAGTATCTCCCGAAATCCTGTAATTATACAATAACCTGTCTGCTTTTTCGGTGGCATCTCTCTTAGACCTTCCGGCCGATCTTTTTCTGAGGATAACCGATATTTTGTTTTCATCTGTCGTGTTTATGTTAAGGTAAGTCTGAACATAAACTTTTTTATCCTCATCCGAGATGAAGATCGCGTATTCTTCATCGGGAATCCGGATCTCATTATCAACAGTGAGATCCGATATTCTTTTATCCGATCTGATATATAATGTATCCGGAACTGTCCTGAAGTATTCCTGTGAGGTTGATTTTGCTGATTCCGCAAAGCTGATTCCTTCATTGAACAGCAATATTGACAGAGCTGCAACGCTTACAACCCATATTACAAGTCCTGCCAGAAGAAATACCCCGTCTTTCGCCCTGAACCAGAATATCATTCTGACTCCCAGATAGATAATAACCAGAAGTGGCATGGCCACAACTATTGTGATCAGAGTCTTGATCCACGGTACCAGCGAAGGTGTAACAACATAATTCAGGAAGTCAGGCAGATAACTAATATTCATTCCGACCGCATCAGTCGAGAATGCTCCCGGGAATTTAAAAATAAATGTCATCACAAATGCCACAAGGGCAAGAAATCCGGCAACTACAATTGATATTCCTGTAATAATCAGGATCATCCTGACAATTATCCACAGGACTTTACCTATAGCCCTGAATACCTCATTAAAAGCATTTCCGATATCTGAAGTTGTTGTGTAGGATTTTCCTTCGTTGCCCTGGGATGTTCCGTTAATATAGGATACACCATGGAAGTTTTTCCCTGAGACTCCCGGTCCAGATGCCGGCAGCGCTATCCAAAGTGCCAGATAAACGAATACACCTATCCCGAACATCAGAGCAAACAGTACGAAAAAAATCCTGAACCACACGGGATCAGTATTGAGGTATTTTCCTAATCCTCCGCAAACTCCTCCGATTATACGGTCATCAGAATCCCTGAGCATCTTTTTTCCATATGTGGTCCTGCTGACCGGAGCTGCTGCTTCATCCTCAGGTTTATCAAAATCTTCAGGTTTTCCGATTATGTAGATCATATCTTCAACATTAATCCTGCTGATTACACCTGCTGAAGTTTTCTGTGAAAGAAATATTTCTGCTATCCTTGATTCAATATCATCTATTGTTTCATTTCCTCCCGGAACATTCCTGAATTTATTACTCAGAGCCTGAAGATAGTCCCTGAGAATCCGGTAAGCATCTTCATCTATATGAAAAAGTGTTCCTCCAAGATTAATATTTACAGTTTTATCCATGATATTTCAGGTTTAAGATTTGTAAAAAGGATTATTTCGTCCGGATCAGGTTGACTGATATGACCAGGTCATCCCACGATTTGTCAAGATCGGCAAGATATTCCTTGCCCTGCGGGGTAAGTTCATAATACTTTCTTGGAGGTCCCTGCTGTGATTCCTCCCACCTGTAACTGAGCAACCCGGAATTCTTAAGCCTGGTAAGCAGAGGATAAAGTGTACCTTCCACTACGATAACTTTCGCCTCCTTAAGCTCATTAATTATGTTACTTGCATAACATGATCCCCTGGAAATTACCGACAATATGCAGTATTCCAGGATTCCTTTGCGCATCTGTGCTTTAGTGTTTTCCAGATCCATAATGATAGTTTTTAAATTTTACACCTCATAATTCTTCTTCCGGGTCCAACCTATATTTTCATGTTCTTCCTTACAGTATCAAATTCATTTTTAACCGCATCAGTAATGTTTTTAATGTTAACAGGTTCCCCCTTCATCTCGATCTTCTGAGAAGTGGTTTTAGCTTCAGGCAGAACAATATATAATATCAGGTATATCAATATTCCCAATCCTCCGGCAAGTGAAATGGCTATGAAGATTATCCTCATTACCCACGGATCAATACTCCAGTAAGCACCCATGCCGGCGCAAACACCTCCTATGATCCTGCGGTCAGGATCACGGTACATCCTGTGATAACCGGGCGATGAAAACCTGGCTTTCGAAGATGCTTCTTCTTCATCTGAAAAATCTTCAGGATTACCAAGAATTGATATCGCATAACGCACATCTTCCAATGTGATCACCTGCTTGTAAGAAGTCAGCCGTGCCCTGAATAGTTCTGATATCCTGGCTTCGATATCTGAAAGAATCTCAGAGGAACTCTCCTCCCCTGCAAAATGTATCTCAAGGTTTTTAAGATACCTTTTAAGTTCACTGTATGCATCCTCATCAATGTTGAAGGAATACCCACCCAGATTAATGCTTACTGTTATTTTCATTTTATTTATTTATTATACTACCAGCCTTTACAAGTAACATTTCATTACAAAGATATATAATTTTTTTACTACTATGCTATACAATGTACTAAATTTTTAAAAATATTTTTCAAATACAGTTATATTATTGATTAACTGCTATTTACTAAAATGTCCGGAATCCTATCACTTTGTTAAAAATCAGAATTATTGTGAAAGGATAGCATAATAATTGAAAAAACTACTCTTCCCGGCAATGATAACCATTTGAAATTCATGAACTCACTTATCTTATTTCCCGGCAACATATGTTCGGTGACAGTTTCCCTGTGCCATTCAGATAGTAGAGAATTAATTATCTATCAACGTATTATAATACATATTTAAATACGTATTTAAATACGTTGATCCTTAAAACTTAAGTAAATTATAAGTAATATTCCCTATCTTTATTTCCCAATTTTAATGCTATGAAGAAATACAAATGGGGGATCCTTGCCCCCGGAAAAATGTCAGCCAAGTTTACAAGGGCTCTCAAAACGCTGGAAAATGCCGAATTGTATGCAGTCGGTTCGAGGGATATTGAAAGAGCCACTCTATTTGCAAAGGATTACGGATTTCTTCATTATTACGGAAGTTATGAGGAACTGGTTTCTGACCCCGGGCTTGAAATAGTGTACATTGCCTCACCACATTCGCTTCATTATGAACACACTATGCTTTGCCTGAGGAATGGCAAGCATGTAATTTGTGAAAAGGCTTTTGCCCTGAATGCCGGAGAGGTTAAAGAGATGATCCATGAAGCCCGCAAAAGGAAGCTGTTCCTGATGGAAGCTCTCTGGCCTCCGTTTCAGCCTTTCTACATTAAAGCACATGAAATAATCAAATCAGGGATACTGGGGAAAATCAACTATCTGGATGGATATTTTTCCTTCATCCCTCCGTTTGATCCCAATGACCGTAAATTTAACCTGGCACTGGGCGGTGGTTCCCTTATGGATATCGGAATATATCCTGTAATTGATGCACTGACTTTCCTTGGTGTACCATCAGGTATCAAGGCTGCAGCTGTTTTCGGACAGACAGGCTCTGAGGAATCGCTGAGTGTAATTTTCACATACCCCGATGGAAGGATGGCGTCCCTTTACAGTTCTTTCAGGACTTCAATAGGAATCGGATGTGAGATTTACTGTGAGAAAGGTAATCTGACCGTATCTCGAGGAAGAGATATGAACCAGAGAGTAATTCTCTCTCTTCACGGTAAGGAGAAAGAGGAATTTGTCTTCAGTCCTCCTGCCATGGGCTATCACTGGGAAGCTGAGGAGGTAATGAAGTGTCTGGATAAAGGTCTTTACGAAAGCCCGGTGGTACCGCTTTGCTTCAGCCTTGACCTCATTAAAACTCTTGACAGGATAAGGAAAGTGGCCGGAATAGTCTTCCCCGGAAAAAAATGAAAAATGCCTGAGGGAATACAGAATCCAATATCCGAAGATTCATTTTACAGGAAAAAGTTACTCCTGAGCCTTATCATTCCGGGAATTTTTGTGTTTCTCATGTGGCTTACAAGAATAACAGAATCACTCTTTGAACTTGACCTTGCCGGTCTTGGAATTTACCCGTTAACTATTAAAGGATTGCCCGGCATCCTGCTTTCTCCGTTCATACATGAGGACTTCAGGCACCTGCTAAATAACTCCCTTCCGCTTTTGCTGCTTTCGGTGGCGCTATTCTATTTCTATTCCGAAATAGCTTTCAGGATATTTTCTCTTACATACATTTTAACAGGAGCACTTGTATGGCTTGGAGGAAGAGAAGCATGGCATATCGGGGCCAGCGGACTGGTTTACGGGCTTGCTTCTTTCCTGTTTTTCAGCGGGATCATACGTAAATACTACAGACTGACAGCGCTGTCACTGCTTATTGTTTTTATTTACGGAGAAATGGTGTGGGGGTTATTCCCGGGCATTTATAAAAATATCTCATGGGAATCCCATATGCTTGGATTCATCTCCGGTATATTCCTGGCCCTGATTTACCGGCATGAGGGACCTCAGAAACCGGTTTATGACTGGATGGAGGAGGAGGAAGAAGAGGTGAGCGATGAGAAGTGAGGGGTGGTGAGTTGTGAGGTGTGAGGCGTGAGGCGTGAGTAAAGTCCCTCGCCGGGAGTGGAAAGAACCTGGTTTTTCACGTATAGTTGTTAAAAAATCTTAACGCCTGTCTTATGCCCGGGAATTAATAATCCCGGTACGTAATTATTGGTTAATTTGCAGTCTTTGAAAGGTATCAGAAACATGGTTCTTAATACCCGGGTCATCTTTGGATTTTAAAATCATTTTTATGCAGAATAAATCTATTTCAATTATTTTCCTGGTTTCAGCATTTTTATTTTCATTGTCCGCTAACGGGCAGGAAACCGCTGATACATCACGCCGGGCTGCGGTCAAAGTGTTCCTCGATTGCTATGATTGTGACATGAACTATACCAGGCAGGAGATACCTTATATTAATTATGTAAGGGACGTCAGGGAAGCCCAGGTTTTTATACTTGTCACGGAGCAGAATGCAGCAAGCGGAGGAGAACAGTTCACTTTTACCTTTCAGGGACAGGGAGAATTCAAAGGCATGAATGATACTCTTACCTACACTACGAATCCGGATCAGACTAATACTGAGATCAGGGAAAAACGTACTGATATGCTAAAAATGGGTTTAATGAGGTATGTTGCCAGAACACCTCTTTTTAATGAGATTGAAATATCTCACAATAAGGATCTTGAAAGTGAGGAAGTTATCGACAGGTGGAATTATTGGGTTTTCGAAATATCGACTGAACCGCAGTTTGAAGCAGAAGAAGAGCAGAAAGAACTTGGACTGAGGAATTCGATAAATATTTCACGGGTAACCCCGGAATTTAAACTCGAAATTGAAATGGACCATTTTTATGATCGTGAGAAGTTTATAGAATATGTAAATACTGACTCGTCTGAAACTACAACATACACAACCAGCTCTACATCAATGGATAATCTTTTCGTTAAGAGTCTTGGCGAGCACTGGTCAGCAGGTATAAAATGGGATCTGGGCTCCTCTACCCGGGAAAACTACAGGTTTATGACCAGGATTCTGCCTTCACTGGAATATGATATCTATCCTTACTCCGAAGCAACCCACAGACAGTTAAGGATCCTGTACAGCATAGGCTATCAGTTCAATAACTATATTGATACTACAGTCTATAACAGATCAGATGAAAACCTTTATCTGCACTCACTGAATATTGCATTTCAGTTGCAGAAAAAATGGGGATCTGTTAACATGGCATTGACAGGATCAAATTACTTCAATGATTTTTCCCGTAACCGTATAGAGCTTAACTCCTGGGTAAGTCTGCGGATATTTAAAGGGTTAGCCCTTGAAATTTACGGAGGTGTGGCACATATCAATGATCAGTTCAATCTTAAAAAAGGCGAAATCACAGAAGCAGAGAGATTACTGCAACTGAGAGAGCTCCAAACCCGGTATCGCTTTGCAGGAGGACTGCAACTCTCATATACGTTCGGTTCAATTTATAATAATGTTGTTAATCCCCGTTTCAGCGAAAGTCATTTCCATTTTTAATTATTTTTATCCAATAATTAATCCGGACATGGCATGATACAAATTGAAAATAGTCTTATTCCAGAAGATTTTGCAACTAAACTAAAGAATTTCTGGGAGATATCCGGAAATAAAATCCGACATATTGAACGGCATTACGATGACTCACTTGGATCACCAGTATTTACCGTAAAAGGGAAATATACGACCCGTGGATGGACGGAGTGGACCCAGGGTTTTCAGTATGGTTCTGCTCTTCTCCAGTTTGATGCCACCGGTGACCATGAAATGATTGAATATGCAGGAAAGAAGATCGTTGAAAAGATGGCTCCTCATATCAGTCATACCGGTGTCCACGATCACGGGTTCAATAATGTAAGCACCTATGGTAATCTCTTACGGATGATTAATGAAGGGAAGATAGCTGCGGATGTATGGAAGAAGAATTTCTGTGAGCTTGCACTGAAGATCTCCGGAGCCATCCAGGCAACCCGATGGACTTCAATAAAGGATGGCGGGTTCATCCATTCATTTAACGGAGGTCATTCACTGTTCGTTGATACGATCAGATCTTGCCGTGCATTGATTCTCAGTCACCGTCTTGGTCATGTTCTTCAGGGTGAGGGAGATGTCAGGATCAGTTTGCTTGAAAGGGCAATTGAACACATAAAAGCAACAGCCCGGTATTCAGTTTTCTATGGTGACGGCAGGGATATTTATGATAATGAACCCGGAAGGACTGCTCATGAATCAGTGTTTAACGTTAAAGACGGCAGTTTCAGATGTCCTAATTCCCAGCAGGGTTATTGCGGCTTCACGACCTGGACAAGAGGACTGGCATGGGCGATGTGCGGTTTTGCAGAACAGCTGGAATGGATATCCACAGTCGATGAAAGTGAGCTTTCAGCGTCAGGAGGAAAAGAATATCTGTCAGGATTAATTAGGAAAGCTGCGGAAGCAACCTGCGATTTTTATATCAAAAACACACCGGTGGATGGCGTACCTTATTGGGATACAGGCGCTCCCGGCCTTATCAGTTTAAAAAATTATCTTTATAAACCTGCCGATCCTTTCAACGGTTTCGAACCGGTTGACAGCTCTGCTGCAGCTATCGCCGCCCAGGGTCTTTTACGCCTGGGCCACTTCCTGAGTGATGATCATAAAGAACCACCTGATAATATTTACTGGAAGGCCGGCCTCAGGGTTCTGGATACTCTTCTTCAGAAACCCTACCTGAGTTCTGAACCAGATCATCAGGGTCTGCTTCTGCACTCTGTTTATCACCGTCCGAACGGATGGGACTTTATCCCTCCCGAAAGCCGGATACCATATGGTGAATCAAGCATGTGGGGTGATTATCACATTCGTGAGGTATGTCTTTACCTTAATAGAATAATCAATAGAGATATTTATTATAATTATTTCAGCTATATCAGATGATTCCGGAACCACTTCATAACCTTGAAAGGCTTTGTATTCATTCAATTACAACCAAGCCATGGACTATTGAAGAAGCCGCAGTCAACTATTCCTCAAAAGGGGTCCATGGTATTACAGTATGGCGTGATGCTCTGACGAGCAGGAATATCAGGCAAACGGGCGAAATGCTTAAACGGCATGGTTTGAAAACTGTTTCTTTGTGCAGGGGGGGATTTTTTCCTTCTGCTGAACCTGCAAAGAGGAAACAGGCTGTCGAAGACAACCGCAGGGCAATCGAAGAGGCATTTGAGCTTGGAACAAACCTTATTGTCCTGGTCTGTGGCGCCGATCCCGCACAACCGCTTGACGATTCCCGTAAACAGATCTATGATGGAATACTTTCAGTCCTTCCCGATGCAGAAGCTGCAGGAGTCAGACTGGCAATAGAGCCTCTTCACCCCATGTATGCAGACACCCGTTCGGCAATAAATACACTGGCTCAGGCAAATGATCTTGCAGAATTAATTAATTCACCCTGGGCAGGAGTCGCTGTCGATGTTTATCATCTCTGGTGGGATCCAAATCTGGAAAAAGAGATAATACGTTCCGGGAAGAACGGTACCCTCCAGGCATTTCATGTCTGTGACTGGAAATCTCCTACGACGGATATGCTGAACGACCGGGGTCTGATGGGCGAAGGATGTATCCCTATCAGGAAAATCAGATCATGGGTCGAGGCAGCAGGATTTAAAGGATTCATTGAGGTCGAAATATTTTCTGACAGGTACTGGAAACAGGATCAGTCAGTTTTTCTTCAGGATATTATCACCAGCTACAAACAATATGTATAATCTCCCGTTATGAAACAGCACAAAATCGGAATAATAATGAATGGCGTTACCGGCAGAATGGGAACTAACCAGCATCTGCTGAGATCAATTGCCGAAATAATAAAACAGGGTGGCATTAAATGTGGTCAGGGCGAGACAATTATGCCCGATCCGGTCCTTGTCGGACGCGATGAAGCAAAACTAAAGAAGCTCTGTGAACTTTCGGGTGTTTCCAAAATGAGCACCAGTCTGGATGAGATACTTAAAGACAAAGGATATTCAATATATTTTGATGCTCAAACAACCGGGATAAGAGCTGATTCGGTAAAGAAAGCTGTCGCTGAAGGCAAGCATATATATTGCGAAAAACCGGTTGCGATAAATACAGGTGTTGCACTGGAACTGTACGAGCTATGCAGGCGTGCCGGATTGAAAAACGGTGTTGTCCAGGATAAGCTGTGGCTTCCGGGTATAATTAAACTCAGACGCCTTATTGAAATGGGATTCTTCGGGAGGATACTTTCGGTAAGAGGAGAATTCGGATACTGGGTTTTTGAAGGTGAGACTATACCCGCTCAGAGACCTTCCTGGAATTACCGTAAAGAGGATGACGGAGGAATTATTCTTGACATGCTCTGCCACTGGAGGTATGTTCTGGACAATGTATTCGGGAAAGTCAAAGCTGTTTCCTGTCTGGGTGCAACTCATATTGATAAAAGGTTTGACGAAAAAGGTAAACCATACAAATGCACAGCTGACGACTCAGCTTATGCAACCTTTGAGCTTGAAAACGGAATAATAGCACATTTTAATTCTTCATGGGCAGTCAGAGTCCGCCGCGACGATCTGCTTACTCTTCAGGTAGACGGAACTAAAGGTTCTGCAGTAGCGGGACTGCGTGGATGTTATATCCAGCATTACGGAAATACACCAAAGCCGGTATGGAATCCTGATATTCCTCAACCCATTAATTTTTATGAAGGATGGTCTGAGGTGCCTGAACAGGAGAGCTATGATAATGCTTTTAAGGCCCAGTGGGAGCTTTTCCTGAAACATGTTGTCAAAGATGAGCCGTTCCCCTGGAATCTTTATGAAGGCGCTAAGGGAGTTCAGCTTGCCGAGAAAGGGCTGGAAAGCTGGTCAAAGAGGTGCTGGGTCGATATACCTGAATTATAAAAAAGATAGTTGATAAGAAGTTGTGGCAATTCATTCAAATTATTAATTTTAGGCCCTGATAACCTTTGAACCCGTTAATAAAACCTCAGTATGAACAATAAACCTGTAGCAGTTATTACAGGCGCCAGCAGAGGGATAGGAAGAGCTATAGCCGTCTCTCTGGCCTCAGAAGGTTTCGATATCGCTGCAATCGCCCGTAGTGTTGATAGCGAAGGAATGGAGATCCTTGCAAAAGAAGTCGCTGAAAAGAAATCAGAATTCTTCCCGATTGGACTGGATATTGCCTGTACAGCCTGCCAGGCAGAAGTGGTCACAAATATTCTGGACAGGTACGGAAGAATAGATTTGCTTGTAAATAATGCAGGGGTGGCCCCTCTTAAAAGGACTGATCTTCTGGAAATGACAGAAGAAAGTTATGAAAGAGTAATGAACATAAACCTGAAAGGGCCGGTCTTTTTTGCTCAGGAAATAGCGAAGGAAATGATATGGCTTAAACAGCAAATACCTGATTACAAACCCATTATTGTATTTATTTCATCAATTTCCTCAACCCGGTCATCAATTAACAGGGCTGAATACTGTATTTCAAAAGCCGGATTGAGCATGGCATCAGCATTATTTGCCGACCGGCTTGCCGGAGATGATATACGGGTCTTTGAAGTCCGTCCGGGTATAATTAAAACTGATATGACTGCCAAAGTCAAAGATACATACGACAAACTCATTGCCGGGGGAATGGTCCCTCAGAAACGGTGGGGCTTCCCCGAAGATGTTGGAAAAGCGGTAGCTTCTCTGGCCAGAGGTGACTGGGATTTTTCTACCGGATCCATCTTTGATATCAGCGGCGGTCTGAATATTTCCCGATTGTAAATTCCTTTTATTTAAAATGCCGGGGGTTACAGAGACTGTGTGAAAATCCTTATTTACCCCCATCCCCCCAAGGCATAACCGTCAACCTTCTATGTAGAAAGTTGACAGCTATGCCCCCCCAGGGCTTTGAAAGCATCTGTGATTCATTAAGTCCTCCCTGGGGGATTCAGGGGTAAAACGGCATCAGGAGCCGGTGGAGACGCCATGCATGGCGTTTATACATTCCCAAAATGAACAAACCTGTACTGATTTCTGTTAATCACATAAATTTTAAAATCAGAAATTATGAAAACGATATTATTATCAATAACAACATTAATCTTTATGAACATTACAATCAATGCTCAATTAAGACTGAGTGCTGATACAGAGAAGACAGTATTAAACTGGCTGGGGGAAAAAATTGTGGGGCAGCATACTGGAACCATTCAGGTTAAAAATGGCTGGCTCAGCTGGGATGACAACAAAATCCTATCCGGCGAATTTACAATTGATATGACAACTATAAAAGATGATGATTCAAATGCCAGGCTTGAAGGTCATCTTAAATCCGATGATTTTTTTGGTGTCGATAAATTTGCAGAATCCAGGCTGGTGATAACCGGAAGTGAACCTTTTAACAAAGGAACAGCCATAGTAAGAGGCAATCTTACTATCAAAGGCATAACCAATCCTGTTGAATTCAGGGCAACTGTTCAGAAGAAAAACGAAGGTACCTGGTTTTATGCAAACATTATTGTCGACAGGTCAAAGTATAATGTCCGTTACGGATCCGGAACATTCTTTGATAACCTTGGCGACAAAACCATTTATGATGAATTTAAAGTCAAGGTCAGCCTGCTTGTTAATTAAATCCCTCATTCTTATCGGGGAACTGCGATAATTTCAGTGTCGCCTGCAACAGCTTCAGGGTTTAAAACTCTGAAGCTGTAATTATTTTCATTAAGGAAGTTTTCGGTAAAATCCCTGCACTCTTTTCCATGGGTTGCAACGAGCATTCCGGGCCTGGCAGAGGAAATTATATCCCTCAGGTTTGAAAGTACTTCCTTTTCTCCTCCTTCCACATCAATCTTTATAAAATCCGGAACCGGGAGAGAGCCATCTTTTACCATCCTTCCCAGTGAAAGTTGTCTGACCTCAAGATTTCCTTCACTTGTCACAAAACCTGTAGCTGAACCATGGTTGTCGTCGAAACGGACCATTCCGTCAGTTTCTCCGGCCGCAGCTTCATAAAGAGTAACATTCTCAAATTTGTTTATTCCGATGTGCTTTCTGAAGAACCTTATATTCATTGGTCTTGGTTCGAATGCATAAATGTGCCCTGAACCCTTGTTTACCCGGGCAGCAATTGAAGAATAGTACCCTATATGAGCTCCGATGTCGAAAAATATGCTTCCGCTCCTGAAATGCTCAAGAAAAGCAGTTGTCTTATACTGCTCATAATTGCCCCGTATGAACTTGTAACCGGAAGCTATACTCCACTTAAGCCCTTTAAGCGGCCCTGACCTTATCTTAACGTACACTCCGGTGAACAGTAATTTCAAGGTGTGTTTTAGCTTCATCACAAAATTATTCATTAGATTGGGGTCAAAAGTAACAAATTTATATCTTTCCGGATTAGTTTTTCTTTTATTGAAAATTCCTGAATACCTTGGAAAAATGATAAATCATCGTAATCTTGTATAAGTAAAAATTATTAAATCCATGACAAATGATACTTTAATGAAAACTAACAGGCAGAAGCTTGTTACTCAAGGCTATATGATCCCATTTATACTGGTTACCAGTCTCTTCTTCCTATGGGGTTTCGCACATGGATGCCTTGATGTACTTAATAAACACTTCCAGGAACTTCTCAGCATGTCGAAAGCTAAATCGGCTCTGGTTCAGTTCGTATTTTACGGAGGTTATTTTCTGATGGCTATTCCTGCAGGTTTGCTTATGCAGCGCTTCGGTTATAAGAGAGGTATCATATTTGGTTTGTCACTGTTCTGTGCCGGAGCATTTCTGATGCTGCCCGCTACCTTCATTCAGACTTTCGGCAGTTTTCTGGCATGCCTTTTCATAATTGCTTGTGGTCTCACATGTCTGGAGACCGCTGCCAATCCTTACACAACCGTCCTTGGACCTCAGGCTAGCGCAGAAAGACGTATAAATTTCTCACAGTCATTCAACGGGCTTGGATGGATAGCAGGACCACTGATAGGAGGACTGCTGATTTTTTCAGACAATGGAGGTGAGAATAAATTCTCCACAATTGCTCTTCCTTATCTGCTTATCGGGACTCTCGTATTTTTTGTAGCCCTACTTTTCTGGCGTGTTCCTCTCCCTGAAATTAAGGAAGAATATCATACCTCAGATGACAATGCTGCCGACACTGATGTATCCTGGAGAAATCTATTCAGACACAGGCATTTTGTTCTTGCTGTTCTTGCCCAGTTCTTTTATGTTGCAGCCCAGACCGGAGTGAATAGTTTCTTTATCAACTATGTTACAGAGGAGATGCCGGCCATCAGCAACCAGGCAGCCTCCAGGATCCTGGCTTTCGGAGGGATGGGACTTTTCTGGCTGGGCAGGTTTTCAGGCAGTACCCTGTTCATGCAGATGGCAAAACCAAATAAGCTGCTTGCATTTTATGCCCTTATGAATGTTATCACAATGAGTCTTGTTGTTGCAGGACTGGGCTGGGTATCGGTCGTAGCACTTTTCTCCACCTACTTCTTCATGTCAATAATGTTCCCTACAATTTTTGCCCTGGGAATAAAAGATCTTGGCCCGCTGACCAAGAAAGGTTCTTCACTTCTTGTTATGGCAATTGTGGGTGGCGCGCTTATTCCTCTGCTTATGGGCCGTATTGCCGATATTTCGACTATGGCAATCGGATTCATTGTTCCGCTCTGTTGCTTTGCATTTATCCTGTATTTCGGAATTGACGGTTATAAAGTCAGAAACATGGCAAAATAAACAGAAGTGAATGAGAATTTCATTTGTTTCATCCGGACACTATCCGTATGACGACAGGATTTTTTATCACCAGGGGATAACACTGACAGATTTTGGATTTCAGGTCCAGATAATTTCTGCGAAAACAAATCTCATCAGCTCTGATTCCGGAGTAATTCTTAACTGCTTTGACGGATTTTCAATTTCCAAAAGAGAAAAAATAAAGATATTCATAGAGATCCTGCGGCAATTTTATCCGGATGTAATAATATGTTCCGAGCCTCTTCCGGTGCTGGCCGCCAGACTATTCAAACGCAGAGCCGGAAAACATGTAAGGATCATCTATGATATAACCGAATGGTATCCTTCAAAGAAAAACCTTAGTTATAAAAAAGGAATAAGGAAATATCCATACTTCGTCAGGCTTCTCCTGTTCAATTTATTATCTTCATTCCTGACAGATGCCTTTATTTTCGGAGAGTATTACAAAAGCAGACCATACAGAATTCTGTTCCCGTTTAAACCTTTTATTTATTCAACTTACTATCCCGGGCTGAATTATCTTGAATACACACAACCCGGGCTCATCCCTGGAAAACTAAGGCTGTCCTACTCCGGAAAAATAAGCAGGGAAAAAGGATTCATCAGTTTCATCAGTGTTATCAACAGATTATCTGCTATTTACCGGGATCTGAAGATCGATGTAAAAATAAGCGGCTGGTTTGAATCGGATGAGGATAAAAAAGAATGTGAAGTCTTACTGAAAAACGAAAATACCAATATTAATCTCATTGTTGAAGGGAAGCAAAGCTTCAACAGTTATGTAAAGAGTTTATATGATACTGATATATTTCTTGATCTGAGAGAAGATGATCATGAAAATCAGTATTGCCTTCCCATAAAGCTGTTCTATTATGCTGCATCAGGCAGACCCGTAATTTTTTCTGATCTGAAGGCAATCAGAAAAGAAGTTGAAATTGAGAAATTCGGATTCCTGGTTAACCCCGGAGAAACTGAATTGATAGTCCGGCTGATCTCGAAATATCTCGAAAATGATGATTTATACTACAGTCATTGCCATGAAGCACGTATCCTGGCAGAAACAAAATACAACTGGGGAAATATCAGGTCAGAATTTGTAAAATTCGTTGGCTTAACGAATAAATAATCATGAAATGTTATCCAGGAACACGACAATAACCATAGTCACCAAATTTCTGATCCTGGCGACAAATTTTGTCCTCGTAGTTGCAAGTACAAGGCTATGGGGCAGCGAAGGCAGGGGAGAAATAGCTCTTGTTCTGGCTAACATATCAATAATAGCCATTTTCGGAAATATATTTTGTGGGAGTACCGTAGCTTTTCATACCCCGGTATTGAGAAGGGATTTTCTGTTAACCACAGGTTTTACAGGAGCTCTTCTTGTTTCACTGGCGGGCTCATTATTTTTTTCGGTTTTGTACGGTTTCAGATATTTTGCATTTCTGCTGCTCATCTCATTCACTCTTTCGCTTTCGACTCTTTTTACTTCATACTGGCTGGGGAAGAATAACCTGAAGAATTATAACCTCCTTACCCTGTTGAATCCTCTGTTTATCCTGATTATATTGTTCGTTCTGTATTCATGGTTTAATAAAACCGATATTACTGCTTATTATCATGCCTGGTATATCGGTACAGGATCAGTCTCTCTTCTTGCACTTGCAGGCATTCTGAAAGGTAATCCATATAAGATGCCCGCTCTGAATGGTAATGATCTAAGGAGAATCCTGAACTATGGTTTCAAAAATGAATTCAATTACCTTGCCCAGTTCCTCAGCTACCGCCTGTCATATTATTTCATCGCACACATCCTTGGATTTGTCAAACTCGGTATCTTTTCAGTTGTTGTTTCTGTTTCTGAAGCCATATGGATAATAAGCCGGAGCATGTCGGCAGTTCATTATTCCAACGTTATTAACAGCAATGATTTTATTAAAAGCCAGAAAGACACTGTTGTCTTTGCCAGGCAGAGCTTTATTGTAAGCATTGTTGTTCTTGCTGTTTCGGTTCTTGTCCCGGGGAAAATATATCAGATGGTATTTGGAGCTGAATTCGGAGACGTCAGAAAATATATACTGTATCTGATACCTGGTATAATGGCAATTTCGGTGTCAAACCTTTATGGGCATTACTTTGCCGGAACAGGAAATCTCAAAATTATACGTAATAAATCACTTATAAGCCTCATTGCAATACTTATATCAATGCCCTTCCTTGTAAAATCATTTCAGCTGGAAGGTGTATGCATTTCCATAAACATTTCATATATATTATCTTCGGTTTATCTCTGGTATTATTTTCGCAAAGAAGTAAAAAGATATAATTTTAAAAACTGAATAACCTTAGCTATGAGAAAACATATAATCCTGTTTGCCATTTTGATTAACTACGTCACGGCAATCGACCTTAATGCATGTACGACATTCATCATATCCGGCAGATATACTCCTGATGGGAAACCGATCCTGTATAAGCACCGCGATACAGGGAATCCCGACAATGCCCTTGCAATATTCAATGACGGGAAATATACTTATGTGGGGTTGCTGAATTCAGATAATAACTGGAACAATGAATTGTGGGGAGGTTATAATTCTGCGGGCTTTGCAATAATGAATTCGGTTGCCTATAATAAGAATATCGGAGATTCTACAAAATTTGGCGACCAGGAAGGAAGGATCATGAAAATGGCTCTTCAGAACTGTGCAACGATCGATCAATTTGAAAAGCTTCTGGCAGATCTGCCGAAGCCTTTGGGAGTAGATACCAACTTCGGCGTCATAGATGCTTTTGGCGGAGCAGCATATTTTGAAACAGGTCACTACAGTTTCAGCAGAATAGATGCCAATGATCCGGTCGCGGCGCCCTATGGTTACCTTATCCGTACAAATCATTCATTTACCGGACCAATTGATAAGGGTCATGGTTATATAAGATATTCCACGGCAAATGAGGCCCTTTACATGGCAGCAGCTATGAATAGATATGACCCTCAATATCTTATCTCAAATATTTCGCGTAACCTGAATCACTCCCTTACCGGGTCGAATCTCCGGAATGAACTTCCGGATGACAGTCAGACGGCAAAATTTGTAAGTTTTGAGGATTTCATTCCCAGGAACTCGTCCGCATCAGTTATATGTATCGTAGGAACAAAAGCAGGTGAAGAACCGTCGGGAACTGTGATGTGGACACTTACGGGTTTCCCGCTTTCAACAGTTGCTGTACCAGTATGGCTGACCGAAGGAAAAGATCTACCGTATGTGATCAGTATGAAAGCTGATTTACATTCGCCTTTATGTGATGCCGCATTATTGCTGAAAGATAAATGCTTCCCTGTTAAGCGCGGATCAGGGCTTAAGTATCTGAACCTGTCAGAGCTGCTTAACAGAGAAAACTCTGGTATTATGCAACTCCTCGAACCCGTTGAAAATGAAATATTCCTGAGAGCCAATGAAATGATCGCCTCGGCTTCAGGTAAGAAGCCCCGCGACAGGGAAATTCTCAGCTTCTATAAATGGCTCGATGAATACATTCCTGCCTCCTATAAATCTTTGTTTGGGATCGAGATAAAATAGATATCTGTATCCGGTATCAGAACGCTGTAATTATCCCGGCACTGATCGTCCCATATGATACCCCTGAAAACCTCTGGGTAAATTCTCCCACTGCCCTCATATTACGACGCAGCAGATAGCCGCAATGCAAGGTAAATGAACTGTAATCCAATACGTTATAGTCTGATTCGACAAGATTTAAAAGGCCTGTAAAATACCATTTGCTCATATCTCCACGGGGAGCATAGATGATTTCAGCAAACCCTCCCTGAGTTCTTATATCCGTTAACGGGCCTCCTTCTGATTCGTCAAAAACATGAGAATCTGTCCTCCACAGATACTGGAAGTTAAGAATAAGTTTTTCATCAAGATTTATTACCAGGTCAGGCCCGAACATTTTTATATTATCTGTAACATCAGCATGGACTGAAGTGGGATCGGACAATAATTCTCTTCCGGTATATGCAAAAAAACCGGCGCTTACCTTCTCTCCAATTGCCTGATTTACCCTGAGCATAAAGTTTTTATATTTGTCTTTATCAAAAAGATAATTTTCATCGGCTTCACCAATCCCGTTTCCATTTACTATCTCTCCTGTAATAGCAGTCCCGGTACTGAAATCCTTTTCGAAAATTATACCCCGGTCATATTTCAGATCAGCGGTGGAATTTCCGGGAGTTGAACCATATATTTTGTAAGGTTCGAGCGTATATCTGAGTTCACTTTTAAAGAGCGGGTCTGAAACCTGAAATTGTCCCACATAGAGATTAATGCCTGAGCCAAGAAAATCATGGTACATCAGGAATGCATCCTCCAGACCGGCAACAGAACCTCGTTCGTTGAAGAGGAAATAGAAATAATATGAAATTTTTTCGGATATTTCTCCTCCTGAAAGTATCTTCATTACAAATGGAGCGCCAAAATCCGCCGAACCAATATTCCCGAAATTGTAAGAAGCAAAGCCGTCTATTCTTATAGCCAGCGGTAACTCACGTAACAGTGAAAGCTGATCATCTCCCGCCTGTTGTATGAAATACCTTGGTGATTCATATTCCGTAAGCCGGAATCCGTTACCGGCAAATTCCTCTCCGAATCCTTTAAGTCTTGGCAACGCAGGAGAATGGCATACCTGGCAGCT
The DNA here is from genome assembly GCA_964410385.1 of uncultured Rikenellaceae bacterium. Lineage (GTDB taxonomy): Bacteria > Bacteroidota > Bacteroidia > Bacteroidales > VadinHA17 > LD21. The sequence goes on from CAYPHL010000010.1 coordinate 18,157, forward strand.
TATCTGATATTTTCGTGCAAAAGCCGGAATAGCATTTATTCTGACTGGCAATAAAACAGTGAAAAATGCTAAAAGAGCAAAAATTGAAATATACTTTTTCATATTCTGGGTTTTTTTCTTCATATCCAATTGCTTATCAGGGAAGAACCTGCACAACAGTACTGTGTTCGTTTACAAGTTTTATTTCCGATTCATCTTCCGGTACTTTAAGATAATCGGCAACTGGTTTTACAAGAAGCTGGTAGTTAAGTGTTGCTGTTACTTTCATTTCACCCGGGGCAGTATTATATGGCAGACGGAAGGTGAATTTCTCAACCTTTGTCTCACGTGGTCCAATTCTGTAGTCCGTTCCCAGTTTCGCCGTGTTCCATTGCATTATGGTCATCCTGCCTTCAGGATCGAAATACGGCATCCTGAATATCCTGTTTCCCGCAGGGATCCCGTCTCTCTGAACACCTTTAAAATCGGGCTGGCCGAGAGGGACACTCATATCCTGATATGCGAGATAATCACCGGATATGGTATATTCCTCACCATCAAATCCTTTCTTATCCACATTAAGATGGTATTTATTGCCTTTTGCATCTGTAGCTTCGACCTGAAGCCAGGCAATTCTGTCTTCGACTGAACCTGTGGGAAACTTATGCCCGGTCTTCTGGTTGAATAAAGCAACTGAAAAAACGATGTTTTCTCCAGGTTCGGCTTCCCGTATATCCGGCTCAATCCTTAATTCTATCGTCCCCCTGACCTTCCCTGGGTCATGAGCTCCATGAAAAAGATGAAGCCGTGAATCATTATAGGGTTTTGTCATCAGGGCATTCAGATACGGCCCTCCCTTTGGCATATGACAATCCTGACACCTTACATTCTCCTTTGCATAGGGTCCCTCTTTCCATTCAAGTTGTGTGCTTTTTACCCATACGCCAAACGGATTCTTTTCGTTATGACAATTCCCGCAAAATTCCGTTGTACTGAAAAAATCATTGGTAACTATTTTATGCGCAGGAGATTCAACAGCAGGTGTCCGTAAGGCAAACTTCGTTAGCCCCGGTTTAATCAGATAACTGAAATTGAAGGGCGGATCAGTCTGGGCAGACTGTGTCAGATGACACACTTCACAGGAAACCGATTCATTTGCCATGCTCTTTTCTGAAGGTCTTGGCGGAGGAAACTGCTTCCCGGCTATAAAACCGAGAGGAGTATGACATCCGTTGCATCCGTCAACAGGTTCCTTCAGATCAGGTTTTGCAGCTGCATGAGGCACGGCAAGATCAAAATATTCGATCTCATCCCAGTGGTGGGTATAGGCCTGCGACATCATAGCCTGCGACCATTGCTCATATATACCGGGATGGCACGACCTGCACTTTTTTGCCGATTCAAAGTCCTTATAGGAATACTTGCTTTTAAGATCTTCCTGAACAGAGATCATTTTTACAGTAAAGCCTGTCAGAAGAATGATTATACTAACAAAAGGAAGTATAAGTACTATTTTCCCGGCAATAATTTTCCTTTTCATGAAATTATTATTTTAGCCTCTTAAGATAAACTAAAATTTCTTTTATTTTGCTGAAAAATGATAAAAATAACCATTCTTTAGTATATGAACAGACTGATAAGAAAACATCTCGATCCGGGATCATTGATTGTTATCCTGGTTACTTTTATTCTGTTTACAATCGCTCTTTTCACAAAAGGAACGACTCACGATATTCTGCTTGAAGCAGGAGTATTGCTTATATCAATAAAGCTGATAATGATGGCTTATAAAACTGCTGTTTTTTATGAAAATATCACTAAGGAACTGAAAAAACTTAATGACTGCCTGAACAAGCAGAAATAAAAGATTGTTATTTTACACAACACAAAATCTGAATGGCTGATCTTTATACTGACATATCTTTTAAGACCAGCAGAACTGTTACAAGGTCGTACAGCACATCATTCTCTAAAGCGGTGAGCTTTCTTGATAAGGATATCAGGGACGCGGTTTATGCTGTATACGGATTCGTGAGGCTTGCTGATGAAATAGTCGATACCTTTCATGATTTTGACAAGAAATATCTGCTGGATAAATTTGAAAAGGAGTTTGACGACTCATTAAAAATGGGTATCAGTCTCAACCCTGTTCTGAATTCATTTATAATCACAGTAAACAAATATAAGATAGATGATGAACTGATCCGGGCTTTCCTGAAAAGCATGAAAACAGATCTTTTCAAGACCGATCATAATTCGAGGGAAGAAACTGATGAATATATTTACGGATCAGCTGAGGTCGTAGGGCTTATGTGCCTGAAGATTTTCGTCAGAGGCAACAACGAACTTTATAATGAACTACTGATCCCTGCAAAAAGACTGGGTGCTGCATTCCAGAAACTCAATTTCCTGAGGGATATACAAAATGATACAGAATTACTTAACAGGAAGTATTTCCATGATCTTGTCGGGAACAGATTCGATGAATCACTAAAGTTAAAGCTTACAGAAGAAATAGAATCTGATTTCAGAGAGTCAGTTCCCGGTATAAAAAGACTGCCTCAAAACTCAAAACTGGGTGTACTTATTGCTTATTTTTATTACTTGAAACTTCTGAATATAATCAGGAAAACACCTGCAGAAAATCTTCTTACAACAAGAGTCCGGGTCCCCGATTTTTTGAAGATGATCTTATTAATAAAGGCCTGGTTTGTAAATGCGATGAAGGTTATGTAATTCTTCTTTACCACTAAAAACTGCTCATATGATATACATACTTTTTATCATTGCCTTCCTTTTCATGGAATTTGTAGCATGGTCAAATCACAAATATGTCATGCACGGGTTCCTGTGGTCCCTGCACAGGGATCATCATATCGGGACAAATGCCGGCAAGCCCGGATTCCAGAAGAATGATCTGTTTTTCCTTATATATGCCACCCCGGCCATAATTCTAATCATCACCGGCCTGTTATTCTACAGTCCAAATCTGATAGCTATCGGGGCCGGGATAACCTTGTACGGGTTTACATATTTTACAATTCACGATGTGATGATCCATCAGAGGATACCGGTACTGAAGAATCCATCCAACCGTTATCTTAAAGCAATAATCAAAGCTCATGCCGCTCACCATAAACCAGCAACACCAAAGGATTTCAAAAACTACGGACTTCTGATCTTTCCCGGAAGATTCTTCAATTAGGGAAAATATGTCGTTATACCTTACTCTCGAATTATTGTCGGTAGCAGTACCGCTGATACTCAGCTTTGATAAAAAGGTAGCTTTTTACAGACATTGGAAAACACTCTTCCCGGCAATAATAACCTCCGGTCTGATTTTTATAAGTGCTGATATAATATTTACAGAAAAGGGTGTCTGGGGATTTAACTCAAGGTACCACTCCGGTATCATTCTTGCAGGAATTCCGCTCGAGGAATGGCTTTTCTTCATCATAATCCCGTATGCAAGTATTTTTACCCATTATGTTATCATCAGCTACTTCCCCAATGCATTCCTTTCAGACAGAACAACACGTCTAATTACATGGATCCTGGTCTGCAGCCTGTCAGTATTAATAGTGATCTTTCATAATAAAATCTATACAACATTTTATTCAGCATTCATGATTATATTGCTGCTGATAACTTTATTTGGCAGGAGCAGGCTTTTAAACAGATTTTATATTACCTGGCTAGTGATCCTTATCCCCTTCTTCCTGGTAAACGGGATTTTAACCGGAAGTTTTATTCAGGATGAGGTGGTCTGGTACAGCGAGTCTGCAATAAGCGGTTTCAGAATAATTACTGTACCCTTTGAAGATATAATGTATGGCTTCAGCCTAATTTTCCTGATACTTCTGCTGATGGATAAATTTGGAAAGATCAGCCTGAAAAAGAGCATTATTCCTCATGAAAAATAATTTGATCCGGATCATCGACTCTATAATAAGGGAGGAAAGCAAGGTAAAGCTTTTTCTGATAATATTCTTTACAGTGGGTATTACCGGATTCACGATCCCTGTTACAAGTAATTTTTTCAATCATCTTACTCCTCTGGCGCTTCTGCTTTGTGTCATAGCACTGGTTCTTTTTCACAAAACGGTCAGGGGAAAAAATATCCTGATTCCTTTCCTTCTGATATTCATTACAGGTTTTATTGTTGAAGTGGCCGGCGTAAAAAGCGGATATATTTTCGGCCCTTACAGCTATGGAAAAGGATTGGGGATAAAGCTGTTTGAAACCCCTCTCCTTATCGGTCTGAACTGGCTCTTCCTTGTTTATTGTACGGTGATAATTACTGAGGCATTAAAAATAAATAATATCCTTAAGTTAATTACAGCATCTCTGCTGATGGTCTTTTACGATCTGACACTTGAACAAATGGCTCCTCCGCTTGATATGTGGAGCTTTGAAGGAGGTGCCGCGCCTGTTAGAAATTATATTTCATGGTTTGTTCTTTCACTATTGTTCCATGTCCTGATCAGGGTTTTTGGTATAAAATGGGAAAACCGTCTTGCGACATTTGTATTTTTCCTTCAGCTGGGATTTTTTATGATATTACTGTTCGTTTATAAAGTCATCCTATGATCTGCAGGGCAAAACATAATTTTTTTGTTTATAATTTTTTCAAGCTGTATACAGTCGCGAAGATCAGGAAGAACTTTAAAATGGTACATATCAATGGGAGCTTAGAAGACAAACAATTGCCCATTCTGATCATTTCAAACCATATAAGCTGGTGGGACGGATTCTGGGCGGAATATCTTAACCTGAAACTGTTTCACAGAAAATTCTTCTATTTCATGATGCTTGAGGAACAGCTGAAAAAGAATTCCTTCCTTAATTACACCGGAGGCTTCTCAATAAAGAAAAAAGCAAGAAGCATTATTGAATCCCTCGATTACACAGCCGGACTGCTGGCAGATAACAGGAGTTATGTTCTGATCTTCCCACAGGGAGAGATCCAGTCACTATACAATGATAAGATATGCTTTGACAAAGGTCTGGAATTCATTCTTAAGAAGTTAACCGGCAAAATTCATTTTATTTTCCTTGCAAGTCTTATCGATTATTTTTCTGACCAGAAGCCTTCGCTTTACATGTATTTCAGGGAATATACTGAAGAGGATCTTACAATTCATGCTGTCGAAAAAGCATATGCTGATTTCCACTCCCGGTGCAGAAAGGAAAATATTGAAATGAAAAATCCCGTATGACACTGATCGCCTGGTTTATATTGATATTTACAATACTCCAGATGCTGGTGGCCCTGACTAATTTCCTTATCGGAAGTAATCTGCCTGAAACAGGAAAGAATTATGATGACATCGTATCGGTTTTAATCCCTGTCCGGAATGAAGAAAATAATATAGGCAACATCCTGGAAGATCTTATAAAGCAGGATCACAACAATATAGAAATTATTGTCTTCAATGATCAATCGGAAGACAGAACTGCCGGTATCGTCAGGGAATATTCTCTTTCCGATAAACGGATCACTCTGATCGAATCGGAAGGGTTGCCGGAAGGCTGGCTGGGTAAAAATCATGCCTGTCACAGGCTATCAGAGAAAGCAAGGGGAAGATATCTGTTGTTTCTGGACGCAGATGTCCATGTCGGGAGCAGACTGATCGATAATGCCATAGCATTTACGAACAAGCATGATACAGGGCTAATTTCAATCTTCCCGAAGCAAATTATTGTTTCAGCGGGAGAAAAAATAACTGTTCCGAATATGAATTTCATTCTGGTATCGCTGCTTCCGCTTATCCTTGTCAGAAAGCTTCGTTTCCCATCCCTGGCAGCTGCTAACGGACAATTCATGTTTTTCAGACAGGATGTATACAAAAAATTTCTTCCCCACGAACTTATGAAAAATAACATGGTGGAGGATATAGCAATAGCAAGGGAATTTAAAAGAAAGGGCATCAGGATAGCGTGCCTTCTCGGAGACGATAAGATTTCCTGCAGGATGTACAGCGGATTTTCAGATGCTGTCAGCGGATTTTCAAAAAATGTGATCGCCTTTTTCGGGGGTTCATTCATGACAGCCTTTCTTTTCTTGACAATTACTTCATTAGGATTCCTGGCTGTCCTGTTTTTCCTGCCTCCAAAGTATTTTTACTTTTACCTGTTATCATATATTCTTACAAGAGTCTTTGTAGCCGCCGCAAGCCGCCAGAACATCTTCTACAACATCGTTTTTATTTTACCTTTGCAGCTTTCATTAGGTATATTTATTTACAGGGCATTTATTAATAAGACCTTCAGAAAATTCACATGGAAAGGAAGAAACATATAGCAGCCGTTTTTCTGTTACTTATCTCAGGTTTAACTACATTAACAGGTTCTGACAGGTCAGAGATCTATCAGGCTTATATAACAAACCGGATGGATTTATGGAAAAACCTGATAGACAGGATGGAAGCAGAAAAGCCACAGAACAGCCAGGAGCTTCTTGATCTTGTCAATTACCAGTATGGTTACATCGGTTATTGCATTGGATTTAAAAAAAGGGATGATGCAAAAAAATACCTTGCCCTTGCTGAGAAAAATATTGAGATTCTGGAGCAGAGAAACTTCAGACCTTCCGATATACATGCATATAAAAGTGCATTTTACGGGTTCAAAATAGGTTTGAACAAAATAACTGCACCTGTAAACGGCAGGAAAAGTCTGGATCATGGGAAAAAAGCATTGGAACTGGACGAAGAGAATTATTTTGCCTGCGTACAATATGGTAATATTCAGTTCTATATGCCTGCTGCATTCGGTGGTTCAAAGAAGGAAGGAATTGAATATTTCCTGAAAGCAAAACAATTGCTTGAAAAAAATCCTTCAGAACTGGCTGACAACTGGAATTATCTGAGTCTCCAGGTGATCATCGGACAATCATATACCTATATTGATGATTTCCTGTCAGCTAAAGCTGTCTATGAAAACATCCTGAAGATGGTACCGGATTTCGTCTACGTTAAAAATGAACTCTACCCGGAATTACTAAATAAAATAAGGAATCAATAGAATGCCAAAAAAAGTACTTATCGTAGGAGCGGGACTGGGTGGTCTGGCAACGGGCCTCAGGCTGGCAAAAAAAGGTTATCAGGTTGAAATAATTGAAAAGAACGGTCAGGCGGGAGGCAGACTTAATCAGATTAAAAAGGATGGGTTTACATTTGATACAGGTCCGAGCTTCTTCAGTATGTCATATGAGTTCACTGAATTTGCACGCGATTGCGGTATCAGTCTTCCTTTCAGTTATTATTCACTCGATCCGCTTTATACAGTGAATTTCAGCAACAGTCCGGTGATATATTCACTTTATAAGGATCTTTCAAAACTTGCAGCACAATTCAGCAAATCAGAGCCCGACTTTGAAAATAACATGAAGAGGTATCTTGAAAAAAGTAAACGCTTATACCACGATACCAATGTTGTTATAAAAAGCAATTATGACACATTACTGGATTACCTCTTCACTCTCATGAAGGTAAATCCATTGCACCTTCCCGTAATATTCAGGAATTTCTGGCAACAGGTAGCTCACTATATCAAATCCGACGACGCACGGCAGATACTCTCACTTGTTGCATTTTTTCTCGGACGGACTCCATTTGATACAGTAGGTGTTTACACACTTCTTTCATATACCGAGTTTCAGCATGATGGATATTTTAATGTGAAGGGAGGCATGTACAGGATAATTGAGGGTATAGTCGAAGAACTCAAGAAAGCAGATGTCAGGATCACCTATAACACCGAAATCATTGATTTTGTATCGCGGAACGGCGAACTGGAATGCCTTATCGACAGAGATAATAAAAAATGGACAGCGGATATAACAGTTATCAATGCAGATGCTGCAGTTTTCAGAGGAAAAATCTTTCGCAGACCGAAATTCTCTGAAGAAGTGCTTGACAGGAAGGAGTGGACTATGGGATCTCTTACAATGTACCTGGGTATTGATTGTAAATTACCTGAAATACAGCATCATAATTATTATCTTGGTACCAACTACCGTGAATATGCCGGGAAAGTTTACACAAGACCTGAGATTGTCGATACCCCGTATTATTATGTAAATGTATTATCAAGGTCGAATCCTGAATGTGCGCCGGAGGGAGCAGAAAGCCTGTTCTTTGTCTGCCCTGTCCCCGATCTGCGTTTCAAGAAAAATTGGGACGATAAGGATGAGATTGCCGACAGGATCATTGACGACTTCTCACACAGGATCAAAAAGGATATAAAACCTCATATAGTTTCCAGGACTGTTTATACACCGGTTGACTGGCAGGACCAGTTGAATCTGCACCGGGGCAGCGGACTGGGATTATCTCATAAAATGATGCAGATAGGCGGCTTCCGGCCAAAGAATTATGACGAGGTCTTCAGAAATGTATTTTATACCGGTGCTTCAACAATTCCGGGCACCGGATTGCCTATGGTGATTATAAGCTCAAAGCTTGTTTACGACAGAATAGAAAAATTTGCCGCCAGTCAGGGTAAATAATGAAAATTAACATATTCTGGTTCCGCCGCGATTTACGGATAGATGATAATACCGGACTTGTCAAAGCTCTAGGTGCAGGCTTGCCGGTATTGCCCGTTTTCATATTCGATACAAATATCATCACCGAACTTCCTGCCGATGATCCGAGGGTTAATTTCATTTATGACAATCTCTTTTCAATCAATAAAGAACTGAACGGATCAGGTTCGTGTGTTCTGATCATGAAAGGCGATCCTGTAAGAACCTGGGAAAAAATCGTATCATCCTTTGACATAAATGGAGTGTTTACAAATAAGGATTATGAGCCTTATGCTATCGAAAGAGATAATAAGGTAAAGACACTTCTCGCAAAAAATAATATTGATTTTCACAGTTCCAGGGATCAGGTGATCTTCGAAGAAAATGATATAATTAAAGCAGACGGTAACCCTTACACTGTTTTCACTCCCTACAAAAACAGCTGGCTGAAGAAGTTCAGAGAAAAATCCGCTTTATTTCAGCCCGGTAAAAAAGTTGATTTTAATAATTTCTATAACCATTCTGCTGAATTTCCTACAATTGAACAGCTTAAATTCTGGAAAACCAGCATTAAGGTAAGGCCATTTGATCTGTCAGTCATCCCTGAATATCATAAATACCGTGATATTCCGGCTGCTGATAACACAAGCTACCTCTCTCCTCACCTGAGATTCGGAACTGTCAGTATCAGGCATATTGTAAGACTGGCTGATCAGCAGAACCAGACCTTTCTCAATGAGCTTATCTGGAGGGAGTTTTTTATGCAGATCCTTTACCATTTCCCTCATGTTGTTACAGATAATTTCAAATCTGTTTATGATGACATAGCCTGGCGGAATGATGAGAAAGAATTCACCAGATGGTGTAATGGTGAAACCGGTTATCCCGTTGTTGATGCCGGAATGAGACAACTGAACAGTACAGGCTACATGCACAACAGGGTAAGGATGATAACCTCCGGATTTTTATGTAAGCATCTCCTGACTGACTGGCGCTGGGGAGAAGCATACTTTGCGAGGAAATTGCTTGACTATGAGCTTTCATCCAATAACGGTAACTGGCAGTGGGCTGCAGGAACCGGTTGTGATGCCGCACCTTATTTCAGGATATTCAATCCCGATACCCAGCAGAAAAAATTCGATCCAAAACTGGAATATACTCAAAAATGGGTTGAAGACCATGGGAAACCCGGTTACCCCTCAAAAATTGTCGATCATGATTTTGCCCGCCACCGGGCAGTTGAAACTTATCAAACTGGAATAAAGAGAAAACGGTATTAAGACTTGCCAACTACCCCTTGCCACCAGCCAACTGCCAACTGCCAACTTAAAAAGTAATGGTGATTAATTGAATTATTTAAAAAAATGCATCTTCATGAACTTAATGAAGATCTCGTAATCAGCCGGCAATGCACCATGTCCCCCGGAATGCATGAAATATCCCAGATCATTAAGTATCGGAACTCCGGCCTCAGGCAAAACATCGGTTCTCAGGCTCTTCTTCCCCAATAATTCATATACAGGGCCTCCCGCCACAGCTGCAACAAATTCTCCTTTGGGATCGGACCAGTAATCAGTATCCCCGGTCTGTAATAATAATGGTCTTGGTGCCATTAATGCAACCAGCATATGTCCGTCGACAGGTGAGTCTGACGGATCATCCTTAAAATTCCTCCAGTTGCCGGCAAACTGATAAAAATATCTTGTTGGATGGGTCATGTGATCGATAGTCTCTCCATACCATCTCCTTGATATGGCAGCTCCTCCTTCCCCACCACAGCTGGCAATTACCATTCCGAAACGGGTATCACGGGCTCCTGTCCAGAGAACTGTTTTACCCAGACGTGATACACCGAACAATGCAACTCTCCCTGCATCAATCTGCGGATCCGTTTCAAAATAATCCATCGCACGGCTCAGTCCCCATGACCATGCTGAAATGGCACCCCATTCATCAGGGGCAGGGTAAGTGCTCCCCGGTTTAAGATAATAACCCCGTATCCCAAATTTAACCCCTTCAGCAAAATCAGGTTCAATATCGCCATAATAAATATTTGCAAAACCAATCCCTTCTGAAAGGAACTGATCAATATCCATTCTTCCGAATCCACCCATAGGTTTTACAGGAACCCGTACCCCATCCCTGCCCCATACATACCTTCCTTTTATTCCAGGGTCGTCAGTAACAGAAGCATTCGCTGTAAAACTTAAATTTAAAAATAAGGGCACTGGTTTCATAGCATTAACGGGGATATACATCAGGATATCCATCTTATACTTTGATGTATCCTTTGTAAAACAAACCGTAACCTGCTTCCTCAGAGCCTTACCCCCTAATGCAGTGGTGCCTTTATCTGTAACATAAAACGACATATCCGATGGCTTACCCGGAATTCTTCCATACTGGAATTCTTCGAAGAGTTTTACAATTTCAGGCCTTCGCATTTTATACCAGGTCTTCGCATTTTTTACCTTCTTCCCGTTAAGCAAAGTCAGAGGATCCGGAAGCTTATATATTCCCACCGAATCCTCATTATAGTTGACCGGTATTCCCGCAACAACCTTTGCTGGTGCATTCTGCCCGTATACAATTGAATTACAAAATAAAAGTGTTGTAATTAAAATGATTACAACTGCTATTTTAGTCTTCATGACAGTAAATCTTTTTTAAGAATTATAAAAATACCAATACAAAATAATTTAAACAAGCAAAATGAACTTCCATTGCATTCGGGCAATATTAGAGATCCTTTTAATTTACTACTCCTGAAAATTAATATCTTTATAAGCATTAAAGCTTTTTTCAGTACATAAATCAATAAGGTATGAGATTAAAAACCAGACATTTCCTTTCGAACGGTTTGATCTTATTATTTCTGTTCCTGCAGGTGAACGCCCAGAAAATTCCCGACGAATTTGCTGATCCTCCACGTGAATTTTCAGTTATGCCATTCTGGTTCTGGAATGATACTTTAAAGGATGAGGAGATTATCAGGCAGATAGCCGATTTTGAATCACATGGCGTTTATGGTTTTCTGATTCATCCCCGTATCGGCCTGCCGCATGATTTGGAATGGCTGGGCCCAGAGATGATACACACCATGGTTGTCGCAATAAATGAGGCAGCACGCAGGAATATGTATGTCATACTGTATGATGAGGGTATGTATCCATCAGGGTCATCATCGGGTCAGGTGGTTGCAAAAAATCCGGCACATGCGGCACGAGGGCTGGCAAAGATCGATCTGAAAGCCGGAGAAGAACCCAAACTTGAGAAAGACTGGAAACTGATCACTGTTATTGAACGTCCGGGAGGTCTCCGTACAGCTATAATAGACCGGCCTTCGGGTGGTGTGATACGCGGACTTTATTATCTGAACGAAGGAGAACAAAAGCTCAGGGAAGATTCACCACCTGCCGGTGATATACTTAATCCTGATGCAGTGACGAGTTACATGGAGCTGGTCTATGAAAAATATGCTGCTGAATTCGGCAAACATTTCGGAAAAACCATTTTGGGAATATTTACCGATGAACCGTCGCCACTTGGGAGAGGCGGTGCCAGAGGACTGGTCCCCGGAAATGCTTCACTTCTTCCTCAGATAGAAAAAATACTCGGCTATGATATAACTCCATATCTTGCCGATCTTTGGTATAACGATAATCCCGATTCAAAACAACACAGGAATGATTATCACCGTGCAATTAATATCTGTCTTGAAGAAAACTATTATAAAAGGCTTGGCAACTGGTGCTTCCTGCATAATATTGCCCTTATGGGTCATCCGGCCGGATCAATGGATATAGGTACGGAACGCTATTTTCAGATACCCGGTCAGGATCTTGTCTGGAGGTATGTTGAACCGGGTCCCACTGCACTGAACGGACAACATTCAACTATGGCCAAGTGTGCATCAGGCGCAATGATACATCTTGGATACCGGAGAAATTCAAATGAATTATACGGAGCTTATGGACATAATCTGACGTGGGACGAAATGTTATGGCTTGCAAACTGGTGCTTTGTCCGGGGTCATAATCTGCTGATCCCGCATGCCTTCTATTATTCTGTGCGCGGACCAAGATTTGATGAACGTCCGCCCGATGTCGGGCCAAATGCCGCCTGGTGGCCTGATTATAAACCCTATGCTGATGCCTGTCGCAGATTAAGCTGGCTGAATACTGACTCACGCCACATCTGTGACCTCGCAGTATTATGCGAAGCCACATGGCTGCCCGATAAACCGGTAAAGGTCCTCTACCAGAATCAGCGCGATTTTAACTATCTTGAGATCCGGCACCTGTGGGAGGATGCAACCATAAGCTCAAAAGGAGTCCATATTGGCGGTATGATATACAAAGCAGTTATCATTGACAGCCTAACATATATTCCTCCCAGGGCTATTCCGATTCTTAAAAAACTTGCACGTCATAAACATCTTATTCTGAGGGATGACTCAAAGTTAACTTCCATGTGCCGTGGAGCAATTGTATACAGAACATCAGATGAATTGAAAGCGGCAATAAATAAATTAACCGAATCTGATCTTCTTCTGACACCGGCATCAGAAAATATAAGGTACCGCCATGTCGAAAAATACGGAGACCATTATTTTATGTTTTTCAACGAGGAAAATTCAGAAGTATTAACAACTATAGAATTGAATGTAAAAGGTAAAAAAGAATGGATCGACCCTTTCAGTGCAGAAGTCATGGCTGCTGAAGAAAATGAAATAGTGAATTTCAAACAATATGAAATGAAATTGCTGAGGGTAAGCAGGTAAAAATCAAGGGCCCAACTTAATTAAGTGAACATGAGCTACATTACTAGTTTTACCATCAATCAAAAACAGGCCGCCCCGATGGGGCTCCTCATTGTTATTATGAATTATATCTACAAACAGACCGTCCCTAACGGGACTGAAAAAAGCCTAACTCCGTAGGAGTGAACTGTTTGTAGAAATCAGATATATTGTAATTTTTAGCTCCGTAGGAGCGACCTGAATTTATACTATATAAATGAAAAATGAAAAGATCCCTGAATTTAATATCCGGATTTATTTTTTTGCTGCTTTCATGCAGTAATATTCAAACCCCCAATGGATTAATGGTTGAATTTATCCGTGATCCCGAAGGTGTAAAGATCATGGACCTGAAACCTGAATTCACATGGACCGTACCTTATTATGCCGGGAGTCAGACCGCATATGAAATACTTGTTTCCGCTGACAGGAAAAATATTGAAAAAGATATTGCGGATGTATGGAGCAGTAATAAGGTGGCCGGTTCTGTTTCATCAGAAATTGAATATGGCGGAAATGCTCTTACTCCGGATAAAAGATATTTCTGGAAAGTCAGAATATGGGATAAGAATGACAACCCGGGCGGATTTTCGGAAATTCAATCATTTACAACAGGAAATCCGGAAGGTTATGCAACCACTGCAAACAAGTTCCTGACATCTCTTATAAAACCTTCAAAGATAGTCAGGCTGAAAGAAGATCATTATTTCATTGATTTCGGGAAAGATGCATTCGGAAAACTTTTACTCAATATCAATCCTGATAAAGCTGACACTCTGATCATCCACCTGGGAGAAAAGCTTTCCGGCGAAAATCAGATCGACAGAAATCCCGGAGGTACAATCCGATATTATAAAATTAAACTGCCTGTAACTCCCGAAGTTAACAGTTATACTACAGAACTTCCTCCTGATAAGAGAAATACTGGTATTGCTGCAGTGCACCTACCCGATTCATTCGGTGTTGTGACCCCTTTCAGATATGCTGAAATTGAAAATTTCACAAAAAAACTGAAGGATGAAAATATTATTCAAAAGACATGGAGTTATTATTTCGAAGATGAAACCGGCAGCTTTACCTGTTCGGACACCATCCTGAACCAGGTCTGGGATATGTGCAAATACACAATGAAAGCCACTTCATTTACCGGTATTTATATTGATGGCGACAGGGAAAGGATCCCCTATGAGGCGGATGCATATATTAATCAGCTTGGCCATTATTATACCGACAGGGAATATTCGATGGGAAGGGTCTCAAATGAGTATTTCATAAATCATCCTACCTGGCCGACCGAATGGATACTCCATACAGTGCTAATGTTCTGGAACGACTATATGTTTACAGGTAATTCTGAATCGCTCGGAAATTATTATAAAGAGTTAAAACATAAAACCCTGATTTCTCTTGCCAGGGAAGACGGACTCATCTCTTCAAAAAATGTGACGGATGAAATCATGGCGAATATTGGCTTTTCAAATGTAAAGGAAAGAATCCGAGACATAGTTGACTGGCCTCCGGCCCAGAAAGATACCGGCTGGAAACTGGCCGGACCCGAAGGTGAAAGAGACGGCTATGACATGGTTGAAATAAATACCATGGTAAATGCATTTTATTACCGTAATCTGGTTCTGATGTCAAAAATTGCAGGTGTTCTGGATAAAACGGATGATTCAGTTCTGTTTCATAATGAATCGGAAAGGGTCAGGGATGTAATAAACACAAAACTCATCGACAAGTCAAAGGGAATTTACATTGACGGGGAATCTTCATCACATTCATCCCTTCATGCCAATATGATGCCACTGGCATTCGGCTTAGTGCCTGAAGAGAACAAAAGGAGTGTGATCGATTTCATTAAATCGCGAGGAATGGCATGCAGTGTTTATGGTTCACAATATCTTCTTGAAGGATTATACGGGGAGGGAGAGTCTGATTATGCAATGAGCCTCCTGACTGCAACTCACGACAGGGGCTGGTATAATATGATTAAGAGCGGCTCGACAATTGCCATGGAAGCCTGGGATATGAAATATAAACCCAACTCCGACTGGAACCATGCATGGGGTGCCGCCCCTGCAAATATAATTCCCGGATATATGTGGGGTATATCCCCGGCTGAACCTGGCTTTGCCAAAGCCATTATAAGGCCTCAGCTTAGCAACTTGTCATATAGCAAGGCTGAAGTTCCGACAATTAGGGGACAAATTATTGCCGAATACAGGGATATGGGAAATTCACATGAATATATAATAACCTTGCCGGCAAATATGACAGGTACTTTTATTCTGTCCGGGAAAACAAATAAACTGACCTCAGGTTTGAATAAATTTGTATTTGAAAAATAAAAATATTTCAGTTAATTTTTAAGTGCTCCTTATTCACCCTTTGTGCTCTTCGTGTGAACTTTGTGTTCTTTGTGTTTAAGAAAAAATAATATATGAATAAATTTTTATCGTTTCTGGCAATAATCGGAATAATGTATTCCGGATACGGATGCAATCAGGAATCCTCATCAGAAACACTTAAAGCTGATGTAATTGTCTATGGCGGTACATCCGCAGCAGTAACAGCTGCTGTTCAGGTCGTAAGAATGGGAAGATCTGTTATCATTGTTTCTCCCGATAAACACCTTGGAGGCATGTCTTCCTCAGGTCTGGGGTTTACCGATACCGGAAACAAAGAGGTTATAGGAGGAATAGCCAGGGAATTTTACCAGCTTGTTTATCAGCATTATGATAAGCCTGAATCCTGGAGATGGCAGAAAAAATCCGAATACGGCAACCGTGGGCAGGGCAGTCCGGCTATCGATGGAGACAAACGTACAATGTGGATATTCGAACCACATGTGGCTGAAGCCGCATTTGAAAAAATGATCGCAGACAATAAAATTACTGTTTACCGTGATGAATGGCTCGACAGGGAATCTGGTGTCATTAAAAAGAACGGAAAGATAATTTCAATCCGTACCCTGAGCGGCCTTACCTATAAAGGAAAAATCTTTGTCGATGCGACTTATGAAGGCGACCTGATTGCAGCTTCCGGTGTCAGCTACCATGTAGGAAGGGAGGCAAACAGCCTTTACGGTGAAACCTGGAACGGCGTCCAGAAGGGTGTATTCCATCATGGCCATCATTTCAAAATGAATATAAGTCCTTACAAAATACCGGGAGACCCTTCAAGCGGTCTCCTTCCCCGTATCTCTTCCGAAACACCGGGAGAAAACGGAAGCGGTGATAATAAGATCCAGGCATATTGTTACAGGCTCTGCCTTACTCAGCATCCGGAAAATAAGGTTCCAATTACCAGACCTGAAGGTTATGACAGTACCCAGTATGAATTGTTTGCTAGAGTTATGGCAACAGGGTGGGACGAATTCTTTGAAAAGTATGATGCGATACCAAATGTGAAGACTGATGTTAACAATCATGGCCCGTTCAGTACAGATAATATAGGAATGAACTATGACTATCCGGAAGCTTCTTATGAAAGAAGGAAGGAGATCCTGAAGGAACATGTTACATATCAGAAAGGATTCCTTTATTTTGCCTCAACAGATCCACGGTTGCCTGAATGGCTCAGAACCGAAATGGGTTCATGGGGATATTCAAAAGACGAATTTACCGATAACGGTTACTGGCCATATAATATTTATGTAAGAGAAGCCCGGAGAATGATCGGGGAATATGTAATGACAGAGAATGACGTACTTATCAAAAGGCCGGTACCTGATCCGGCAGGAATGGGATCATATACAATGGATTCGCATAATATTCAAAGATATGTAACTCCTGAAGGATTTGTTCAGAATGAAGGCGATATCGGAGTGGGTGCACCCAAACCATATCAGATAAGCATGGGATCTCTCATTCCAAAAAAAGAGGAATGTTCTAATCTCCTGGTACCGGTTTGTGTTTCCTGTTCCCATATTGCATACGGATCGATCAGGATGGAACCGGTATTTATGATCCTTGGACAAAGTGCCGGCACTGTTGCTTCAACCGCTCTGAACGCAAGAAAAACAATCCACGATCTTACTTATTCCGAAATCAGAGAAAAACTTTTAGCAGACGGACAAATACTAGAATACTGACTAATTTATTTTTAAGCTGATCCGCTGTTTTTCAGAAACTTGACTTTTTGGTCAAAGAGTATAGAAAAAACTTGACTTTGAACAATACGTCTCATAATTTTGTTATTATCTGAATACTAACAAAAATTAGGAGCAACCTGAAAATCCAAAAAAGAGTAAGGAGTGTAAGCTGAAAAACTCACGAGTAGGCAGGATTAAAAAATTCACTTATGAAAAAAATTTATCTTTTTGCTGCAGCAGCATTGCTGTTGTCAGTTATGCCTTCTTTTGGCCAGTTCGAACAAGGTAAGATAATGACTGGTGTTACTTCTACATTAGGTCTTGGTGATTTTGGCACTGATCTGTTGAGTACGGGTTTCACAAGAGAAAAGTATAAGAATGAAGACGGAGATATTGATAAAGGAGACACGGGATTCGGGTTTAACCTGTTACCGCGGGCCGGCTATTTCGTTATTGACAATCTTGCAGTAGGACTTGACCTTATTATAGGTTATCAATCGTCAAAGGACCCTGATGACGGAGATAAATATTCTAGCACTACCCTTGCAATAGGTCCATTTGCAAGATACTATTATCCGCTTGAAAAATGTTATCCTTTCGTTGAGGCAAACCTGGGATTCGGGACCTGGAGAGAAAAGGGAGAAGAATGGGATGATAAAGAAGGAATGTTTCTGTATGGAGTTGGTATTGGTGCCGCCAAGCCTCTGGGCGAAAATGTGATGATTGATGGTTCATTCGGTTACAGTTCTGTAAGCTGGAAAGATGAGGATAATGATAAATATATTTATGGTTCGGTTGGTCTACGTGTTGGCTTTACAATGTTTTTCGGTCTGAAGGAGTAATTGAGTTATTACACATAAATTAAAAGCATGCTGCTGACCGGCATGCTTTTTTTACTAAAGGTTATAGAAAATTGTTTTAGATTTGAAGATTAATCTTGAAATTATGAGAAGATATTATGGCCTTTTGCTTTCTGTTGTTTTAGCAATTCAGACAGCCGCTGCCCAACCCTTTAACTTAAAACTCTGGCCCGAAGGCATTCCGGGTTCAATTGCCGGTAGTGATTATAAGGAAGTCTCAACTGTTGAGAACGGAATAATTACAAGGTGGATCAAAGTTACCGATCCTTCTCTGACTGTACTTCTGCCTGCCAAAGAAAAAGCCACAGGAACTGCGGTATTGATTTGCCCCGGAGGTGGTTACGGTGCACTTGCTTTCAACCATGAAGGAAATGACATAGCAAAATGGCTTAATGATAATGGTATTGCTGGGATCATTTTAAAATACAGACTCCCATCCGACCTTATAATGAAAGATAAATCAATCGGGCCTCTGCAGGATGCACAGGAAGCAATGCGGACAATACGGAGAAATGCGGCTTCATGGAACATCAATCCTTCAAAGATCGGTGTTATAGGTTTTTCGGCAGGCGGACATCTGGCTTCAACTCTGTCAACTCATTTCGATGAAAAGGTTTATGAAGCCAAAGATAATACAAGTGCACGGCCAGACTTCTCAATTCTAATGTATCCCGTAATCACTATGGATGCATCATTTACACATATGGGTTCCAGAAAAAACCTCATTGGCGACAATCCCTCTGAAGAAGCTGTCAGACATTTTTCAAATGAACTCCAGATAACCGAAAAGACCCCTCCTGCATTCCTGGTGCACTCCGCTGATGACAAAGCTGTACCGATAAAAAACAGCATTACCTATTATGAGGCTTTGTCAAAATTAAATATTCCTTCTGAACTTCATATTTTCCAGAAAGGCGGGCATGGCTACGGACTTGCTGTTAAAAGGGAAACACAATCAGTGTGGCCCGAATTATGTATCAGTTGGCTGAAGGCTTCAGGTTTCTGAAAGATTTTATCGATATTTTTCCAATTCAATATTCTCTGCCCCGGATTTTTATATCTTGGCAGCCGTGAGGTTCTTATACCTGCCGGACTATTATGAAATACCGACACCTTTTTCTGCTGACTCTTCTCACAATTGCGGATTATAACATTTATTGCCAGTCCGGCACTCCTTCTTCTACAACAATTCCTCTTATAATCAATAAATTAATCCACCCACTTGAATTTGATGGTGTACCTGATGAAGAAGCCTGGCAATCCGTTCAACCCCTGAAAATGATTATGCATTCGCCTGTATTCGGAAAAGAACCTTCCGAACGAACTGATGTTCGCATTGCGTACGACGATAAATATTTTTATGCCGGCGCAAGGCTATATTATACAGATCCGGGGATGATACAGTCGGCTAGTTATAAAAGGGATTATATGGGCATGGGAGGCGACTGGTTCGGATTCATTCTTGACACATATAACGATCATGAAAACGGAATGGTTTTCTTCACCACACCCGATGGACTCCGTTTTGATGCAAGTGTACAACGCGATGCCGTGCTGACAAGACCCGATCAGTTGCCAATGAATCTGAGCTGGAACGCTTTCTGGGATGTTGAGACAACCAGGGATGCATCGGGCTGGACAGCAGAAATAAGAGTACCTCTTTCAAGTATACGTTTTCAGGATATCAATGGTGAAGTAAAGATGGGCCTTATCGTACAGAGATGGGTTCCCTCAAGGAACGAAACAGATCTTTTCCCGGCAATACCACCCAACTGGGGTGAATGGTCAGCAATTAAACCATCACAGGCACAGGATATTATTCTGAATGGAGTGAAACCTGCAAAGCCATTGTATGTGGCACCATATCTCATAGGTAAATATGAAAGTCATAATGATCTCACTGAAGATAAAACTGCTTACTGGAACTGGAAGAAAGTTTCCCCGGAAGCCGGGATTGATGTAAAATACGGCCTGTCAAGCAATCTTGTTCTCGATCTTACTTTAAATACCGATTTTGCACAGGTTGAAGCTGATGATGAAAAGATAAATCTGACCCGGATGGCTCTCTATTTCCCCGAAAAACGTCTCTTCTTCCTGGAACGGGCTAACGTTTTTGATTTTAATTCCGGCGGCAACAGTAATCTTTTTTACAGCCGCCGTATCGGCTTAAGCGATGATGATGATTACGACCCGGAACCTATCAGGATTTATGGTGGCGGAAGACTAACAGGTAAAATTAAAAAATGGGAGATCGGTTTCCTGGATATGCAGACAGCTCCTTTGTGGAAAAAAACAAGCACCGGATCAAGAAAACAAATCGTCCCGTCCGAGAATTTCGGTGTCGCACGATTCAGACGGCAGGTAATAAATGAAAACTCTTATATAGGCGCCATAACAACCAGCCGGCTGGGTGCTGACGGTTCCTATAACCTCGCCTATGGTATGGACGGGATCTTCCGCTTGTTCGGTGAAGATTATCTGACGCTTCTATGGAGCCAGACTTACGAGGACAGTATCAGAAATAAGACGGCTTTTGAACCTGCCCGCCTTATGGCACTGTGGGAAAGAAGATCCAAAAAAGGACTGGGCTATGAATTCAACTACAGCCAGTCAGGAATTCATTATAACCCGGGTATAGGATTCGAAACAATTGAAGATGTTGCTTCCTGGAGGATGAATTTCCGCTATGGATGGCTGCCCGGTGAAAAATCAAAAATATATTCCCACGGACCTGAGGTAAGGGTGAGATATAACAATTACATTGATGATGGTTCCATTATGACCTTCAATCCCTCATTCGGATGGAAAATCCAGACGAAAAACCAGTGGCAGGCAGACCTGTCGGTATTATATTACGACGAAGCGCTCAGAGACAGTCTTGAAATTATTGAAAATGAAGTATACGTAAGGACAGGAAGATATCAGTTCTGGACCCTGAGGGGTATGATCAATACACCGGCTTCGAATCCCTTTTTTACAATCCTTACAACCGAATCGGGTCAGTATTTCGGTGGAAGCAGGATCTCCTTCCGCCTTGAGCCGACCTGGAACGTTTCACGGCATTTTGAATTCGGAGGAACTTATAGTTTTGACCACATCGAATTCCCGAAGAGAGATCTTATAATGACTAACCATATCCTGGGAATTAAGGCGCTTTACATGCTCGATACCCGGCTTTCTGCAAATGCCTTTATCCAGTATAATACAGCTGTTCATGAAATTATTTCAAATTTCAGAATAAGATACAATCCGAAAGAAGGAAATGATCTCTATTTAATGTTCAATGAAGGACGGAATACCAGCCTGACCAGGGAAGAACCAAATCTTCCTGTTTACAGTTCAAGATCAGTCATGATCAAATATACTTATACCTTTAACTTCTGACTGTCATGAAAGAGAATAATTCTTTTACTCTTCCTTTTGTTTGTGTTATGATCCTGATGATTTGTTCATGCTCATCTTCAGAATCATCATCCGGAAAAGCCACAAATGTCCGGCAAGGATTAACGGGAAAGAAAAAATCCGGACCGGTTGATCATGTCAATCCCTTTATCGGAACTCAGTATTTCGGACATACCTTCCCCGGAGCCTCACTGCCATATGCAATGGTGCATGTAAGTCCTGATTGCAACACCACAGGCTGGACATATGCAGCAGGCTATGCATGGCAGGATAACACAATAATGGGTTTCAGCCATACACATTTCAGCGGTGTGGGAATGACAAGCGGAGGGGATATTCTTTTTCAGCCGACTGTCGGCCAGAGGCTTCAGATCCTTCCCGGATCGCGGGACAACCCCGATGAGGGTTACAGGTCACGGTTTGACCATTCTGATGAGATTGCATCACCCGGCTATTATTCTGTAAGGTTAAAAGATTACAATATAAGGGTCGAGCTTACAACAACCAAAAGAACAGCTTTCCACCGTTATACTTTCCCCGGGACAGACAATGCAAATATTATCATAGACCTTGGACATCAGATAGGTTCAGCACGGGTCCCCGGGCTATCACAGATATCCATAACTGACAATACCCGGGTTGAAGGCTTTAAAAGTACACCTGCAGGAAAGGTTTACTTCTGTGCTGAATTCAATAAACCATTCCTCTATTACGGAACTTTTGATGCTGAACGAAGAACCCCGGAATCAGATGGTGGAATATTTCCTTATAAAAGCGGCGAAAAAGGAGAAAAGATCGGAGCATTTATAAATTATAAGACATCTGACAATGAAGAGATACTCGTAAAAGTCGCGCTGTCTTATACGGGAATTGAAGGGGCGAGGAAGAACCTTGAGGCTGAAATAACCGGCTGGGATTTTGACAGGGTCAGGACTGAAGCTGAAAACACCTGGAACAATGAATTATCCAGGATAGAAATAAATGGCGCCACTGGTGAACAGCAGGAAATTTTTTATACCTCTCTTTACCACTCTCTTGTCGCACAATACATCGGTCAGGATGTTGACGGGAAATACTATGGGATGGATGGCAGTGTCCATGTGGCGGAAGGATATGAATTTTATCCCTCCTTTTCATGCTGGGATACTTACAGAACTCAGCATCCGCTTCTGACAATAATCGGATCCGGACATGTAAACGATTTCCTTAAATCAATTGAAGCTAAAATAAGGGATTTCGGCTGGCTTCCGGCACAACATTTCTCAAATGTTTACCGCGAATCAATGGTCGGTGATCATC
This sequence comes from uncultured Rikenellaceae bacterium, assembly GCA_964410385.1. Lineage (GTDB taxonomy): Bacteria > Bacteroidota > Bacteroidia > Bacteroidales > VadinHA17 > LD21. The sequence continues at coordinate 41,121 of CAYPHL010000010.1, forward strand.
TTATTCCAATAATCGTTGATGCTTACATGAAAGGTTACAGGGATTTTGATGTGGAATTTGTATATGAAGCAATGAAGAAAAAAGCTCTTGAAAAGCCTCAGCCTCCGGTCCCGGAAAATGCCGGCAGATCAGGTCTTGAATACTACATAAGTCTTGGTTATGCCCCGATCGACAAAGTAACGGAGGCGGTTCCCAATACAATGGAGCTGGCATATGATGACTGGTGCATTGCATGTATGGCTGCTGAGCTTGGAAAGGAAGAGGACAAAAAACTTTTCATGCAAAGAGCATTGAATTACAAAAATGTATGGGACAAAACGACTGAATTTTTCAGGCCGCGTAAATCGGACGGATCTTTTCTCGAAGAAATAAACGGAAAGGAACAGGAAATTGTTGAAGCAGGAACTCACCGGTATTATAAATATTTCGATCCCCTTCTTGTCGGAGTAAGACCCAACAGGCACTATACTGAATCAAATGCATGGCAATACATCTGGTCTGTCCAGCATGATATTAAAGGATTGATTAATCTCTTCGGAAGCAATGATAGATTCAACAGAAAGCTTGATACATTTTTCGACATGGATCCTTCGATCACAGGACCCAAATATATAGGAGTTGTCGGGACCATTGGTCAGTATGTACATGGAAATCAGCCATCGCATCATGTTGCTTACCTGTATGATTATTCCGGAGAACCATGGAAAACCCAAAAGAGAGTAAGGGAGATCTGCAATAAATTATATAAGCCCGGGCCCGGCGGATTATGCGGGAACGAGGATATGGGATCTCTTTCGTCATGGTATGTCCTCAGTTCCATAGGAATTTATCCGGTAACCCCGGGAAGTACAACTTATGCAATCGCAAGTCCGATGTTCGGAGAGGTAATAATCAATACCGGTAATAAAAATGAATTCAGAATAAAGACGGTAAATAATTCTGATACCAATATTTATATTCAGTCGGCCACTTTGAACGGAGCTCCGATGAATAATCCCTTTATTGATCATAAAGATATAATGGCCGGTGGTGAGCTGGTATTCGTAATGGGTCCTGAACCTAGCATAAAATGGGGAATAGCTTCTCTACCTCCATCACTATCCTATTAATTTATGTGGTCGGGAACTGGTTAATCCGAAAAAATATTTAGAAACCGCAAAAGCCAATAATACAACGGTTTTGTTGATAACTTGATGCTGATGTTAACTAAATAATTTATCAGCACAAGGCATTTTTTTATTTTTTTGCATGTTTTCTACTGTACTGATAAGATTTATTGGAAATTATTGAAACAAATTTTTAGGCAAAGCGTTTAAAACCGTTAAACTATAAAGTCTGTAAAACTAAAGTCTATTGTCAAATTAAACTAAAAAGTATGAAAAAACTATTTGCGTTAGGGATTATGATCTGTATGTTTACTGCTGTCGGATTTTCTCAATCATCAGCAACAGCATCTGCAGCTGCTACAATTTTAACTCCGATAGCGATATCGAACACCGTTGATATGGATTTCGGTAATCTCGCTGCAAGTGGAACTCTTGGCACCTGTGTTCTTGCTACTGACAATAGCAGGTCCATAACGGGTGGAGTAACCACGATGGCCGGAGGATCTCCTGCAGCAGCCAGTTTTACTGTTACTGGTGTTGCAGCTGCTACTTACACAATTACTCTCCCCTCAGGCGCAACAACAGTCTCGGACGGAACCAATACCATGACAGTTGATGGCTGGACCTCAAATCCCAGTGGAACGGGGACCCTGACCGGAGGTACTTCAACACTATTGGTTGGTGCAACACTGCATGTTGGCGCAAATCAAGCAGGTGGGGTGTATAATACTTCAAATGCGTTAGGTAGTGGCGAATTCACAGTTACTGTGAACTATCAATAATTCGAAACCGGCAACATTAACATTTTCATTTAGAAAATGAAGAGGCTTAATAGCATATTTTTTAGCCTGCTTGTTTTGTCTGCTCTTAATGCTTATGAGGTACATTCGCAGGTCTCAGCAACCGGCCATGTGATTGCAGAAATAGTTCCCGTTTTCACTGCAACAGAAACCTCACAGCTGAATTTCGGGCGTTTTGCCCCGGGCCCGGAGGGAGGGAAGATAATTCTCTCACCTCAGGGTTCTGTTTCTGTTCTGGGAAGTGTATATAAGGGAACGGGGATGCATAATCCTGCCTGCTTTTATGTAACAGGTGACCAGGATGCATCCTTTTCAATCACACTTCCCGAAAAGCCTGTCATTCTTAAACATATAAATTCGCCGAAAACAATGACAGTTGACGAATGGGTTTCGGTACCGGCGCCAGGCGCCGGTACAGGCAGTCTTCAAAACGGATCTCAGACAGTATACGTAGGGGCAACACTAAATGTGGGAACCCTTTATGATAACCCTGCCGGAATATATACGGGAACTTATGAAATCTCATTTGATTTCAACTAGCAGGGATAATAAACCTAAATCCAATGTCAAAAAAAAGATTAAACTTTTTCAGGAAATCAAGAGACTCTGCGGGTCATCTTAGATTTCTATTATTTTTTGCGGGAATAAGTGCTTTTACGGCACTTTTTCCTGTTAATGGGATTGCCCAGGGCGACCTGCTCATAACACCCAGAAGGATAGTATTTGAGGGATCTAAAAGGTCCGTAGACCTTAACCTTGCAAATACCGGAAATGATACTGCAACCTATGCAATATCCCTGGTGCAGATCAGAATGAAAGAAGACGGTGGATTTGAAACTATCACTGAACCTGATCCGGGACAGAGATTTGCAGACAGATTCATTCGCTATTTCCCAAGAACAGTAACACTGGGCCCGAATGAAGCACAGGTTGTAAAAGTCCAGCTGACAAGAACAAATGAATTGCAGGATGGAGAATATCGTTCTCACTTTTATTTCAGGGCTACCCGGAATAATACTCCGCTCGGTGAGGAAGACAGATCAAGAGATACAACCTCGATTTCGGTGAGGATAACACCTGTTTTTGGTATAACAATTCCTGTAATAGTAAGAAAGGGAGTATCAACTGCAGGAGTAACGCTGTCAGACCTTAAATTCAACCTTATAAATGATTCTGAACCGGCAATCAATTTTGTATTTAAACGAACCGGGAATATGTCTGTTTTCGGTGATATTGCTGTAGATCATATCTCCTCACAGGGAAAGATAACACGCGTTGGCATAGCAAACGGAGTTGCGGTTTATACTCCCAATACACTGAGGAAATTTCAGTTGAATCTCAATAAAGCCGGGGACCTTGATTTTACTTCCGGTAAGCTGCGTGTAACATATTCTGCACCTACGGATGTAAAACCTGAAAAATATGCGGAAGCTGAGCTTCCCCTGGCAAAATAATTTGCCCTGTTATATAAAAACCTTCCCTTATCCCTGAGAAAATGAAATCAGCAAAACTTCTCCGGCAATTTTCAGTAATGGTTCTGGTCTTTCTTTTTTCCATTTATATAAGTATGGGACAAAGCCAGACATTTACTTCAAGCGGTACTTTTACAGTGCCTCCCGGAGTTACAACCATTATCGTCGAATGCTGGGGAGGTGGTGGTGCAGGAGGAGGAACTGCCACCAATAATGCACGTGGTGGTGGAGGCGGGGCAGGAGGCGCATATGCGAAAAAGACTCTGTCAGTGACATCCGGAAGTAATTATACAGTTAATGTTGGCGGGGCCACAGCAGGTGGTACTACAGCTGGTGCAACCGGTAACCCGTCCTGGTTTGGCACAACATCTACTGTATATGCCCAGGGAGGAGCTGGTGGTGAAGCGCCTAACGGAGGTACCGTCTCAGGAGGAACTGGTTCTTCTGCAGGCAGTATCGGAGATATTGTATATGCAGGGGGAAGCGGTGCGAATGGCACCTCATCTGCAAGCGGAGGTGGCGGCGGTGGTGCAGGCTCAACCGGTGCAGGAGGAAATGCATCAGGAACAACAGCAGGAACCGGAACAACGCTTAATGGAGGTAACGGAGGATCAGGTTTAACAACTGGAGGCAATGGCAATCCCGGACAAAATTACGGCGGAGGTGGCAGCGGAGCTTATGTAAACAATAACACTAACCGGTCAGGAGGCAGCGGCGCCCAGGGTTTGGTAATTGTCTCATATTGTTTGCCTCCTGTAATGGGCTATGATTATGAACGTAACATCACAATAGATTATACCAAAGTTGCCGGGGGAGAAGATCTCTATAATTTCCCAATGTTATTTACTGCTGCCGGTCAGACTTTTCTGAAAAGTTATCCGGCAGGACAGATAACCAACTCAAATGGATATGATATCGTATTCACTGATCAGAATTACAATAAACTTGATCATCAGATTGAATATTTTAACGGAACAAACGGAGACCTTATAGCATGGGTCCGTATTCCGATACTTTCCTGTACAACAAATACAGTCATTAAAATACTTTACGGTAATTCACAGGTTTCCACCGATCCTTCAGTAACATCTGTCTGGGATAGCCACTATAAAGGTGTATGGCATCTTGACAACAATAATCTGAATGACTTTACATCGTTCAATAAATCCGCAACTCCTTATAATAGTCCTGCCTATCCGTCGGGACAAATAAATAATTCTCTGGGATTGAATGGGTCCGATGAGTATGCATCTGTATTAAACGCCCCAAATACAAATTTTGCAGGTAACATCACTGTTTCGGCATGGATTTACATGGACACAAGAACCCGTGACCAGAAGATCGCAGGTAATCAGAACAATTCAAGCGGCGGTTATAAATTCGGAATCTATACGAATAACAAAGTTGAATTTGAAATAAGAAATTCTTCAAATACTCCTTCCCTGAACAGGGAAGTGACCGGAGGAACAGTTTTAAATACAGGCCAGTGGTATTATCTGGCCGGCCAAAGTTCTGATGTGCTCGATTCCATTAAAACTTTTGTAAATGGGAGCCCGGAAAGACCGTTTAAGAAAACAGGAACCTTGGGAACCTCGTCAGATAATTTAACAATAGGAAGGGAACCTTTTACCGGACTCTATTATTTCAATGGAAGGATCGATGAATTAAGGATCTCAGATAAGGTTCGCTCAAACGGATGGATGAGAACTGAGTATAATAACCAGTCATCACCTTCCACTTTTTATTCTCTTGATGCTTATGAAACTTTACTAAACCTTATTTCAGCAAGTATCTGCTCGAGTCCTATAACTCTTACATACGGCTACCCGGCAGGAGGAACCTATTCCGGTAATCCATATATCTCCGGAAATATTTTCACACCTCCGGCTGCCGGCACATACTCAATAACATACACCTATACCGGCAGTTGCGGACCATTAAGTGTGACAAAAGATATAATCATTACAGGTGTTCCTTCATCACCGGCAGCTCCCGATAAAGAATATTGTTCAAATCAGATCACTTACCTGGAAGCGACCTCAGGTGAGAATTTCCGCTGGTATAGTGGTGGTACTCTTGTCAGTACCGCAAATCCGTTTTCGACCGGACAAACTGCTCCGGGAACATATAATTATACTGTCACACAGACCATAAATGGCTGTGAAAGTCCGGCAACTAATGTCAGTCTTACTATTTATGGTGGAATTAATATCTCCACACAACCCCAGGCCCTTACAATCTGTCCCGGTGATAACGCAACATTTTCTGTAACTGCATCAGGTTATAATATTACATACCAGTGGCAGGAAAATGGTGTAAATATTTCAAACGGAGGTATTTACAGTGGCGTTACTTCTTCCACTTTAATCCTTACCAACCCCGATGATTCGAAAAACGGCAAGTCATACCGCTGTATAATTTCAAGCAGCTGCGGTACTTCCCCGGTTAACAGTTCTGCAGCAATACTTACAATTAATCCGGGATTTGCATGGAACGGAAGTGTGAGTTCAGACTGGAATGATGGGAATAACTGGTCGTGTGGGCATGTCCCCGGCCAGACTAATTCAGTCGTGGTAACAAATACTGCCAACCAGCCTGTTATCAGCAGCGGTGGAGCAGGTATAGTAAAAGACCTTATAATTGATAACGGAGCCTCACTGATAGTCAATGGTAATACAATACAGGTTTCCGGATCAATAACCAACAACGGAATATTAGATGCTTCAAACGGGACAATTGAATTAAACGGATCCGTTGCACAATCTATCGGAAGTAATATTTTTGAAAATAACACAATAAAAAATCTTGTTATTACTAATAATGCAGGAGTTACACTTCAGGATACGCTGAAGATATCTGGCATTGTAACTGTAAATACCGGTAGCCTGATTTCAGGCGGATATCTTGTCCTTCTGTCAGACCTAACACAAACGGCTCTGATAAACGGTACAGGTGCCGGTGAAGTAACCGGCCCCGTAACTATGCAAAGGTATCTTCCCCTGGGATTTGGTTATAAATATTTCAGCTCACCTTTCCAGGATTCCAGGGTCAGCCAGTTTGGTGATGATATGGATCTTGGAGCAGCATTTCCGTCTGTTTACAGGTATGATGAAAACAGGAAGCTGGCAGGAGTACCGGCCTCGGGATGGATTAAATATTCATATCCTGACAGCCTCTTAAGGCCAATGCGCGGCTATTCCGTCAATTTTGGATCAGTTTCAGCGCCGGATATTGCAGATGTAACAGGGATAGTGAATAACGGAAGCATGTCGCTGACTTTATATAACCATAATAATCCATATACACTTGGCTTTAATCTTGTCGGAAATCCATATCCTTCTCCTATTGACTGGGATGCTGCCGGATGGACCAGAACCAACATTGACAATGGCATACATTTCTTCAAAGCCAGTACAACAGACCAGTATGGTGGAACCTACAGCAGTTATGTCGGAGGAGTTTCAACTGATCCGGGAGTGGCATCAAATATTATCCCCTCAATGCAGGGATTCTTTGTTCATGTTACAAATGGAGTATTCCCGGTTACCGGAACTCTCGGCCTTGATAACAGTGTAAGAATATCAGATCTTACCCATTCCTTTATTAAGTCGGATCCGGAGGAATCAATACCTCTTATGCGACTTAGCGCAACCTTTTCGGATAATCCTGCTTCTACAGATCCTGTCGTGATCTATTTCAATGATAATGCAGGAACGGCTTATGATAGTAAATTCGACGCACTTAAACTGATGAATACTGATATCAATGTCCCTAATTTATATCCGGTGGGATCAGATGGATCGAAATTATCAATTGATGCACTCCCTTCATCTTTAATGACAGGATGCACTGTACCTCTCGGAATTAAAACATCACGGGCAGGAAATGTGGTCTTTAAGGTACCGTTCATCAGCAGCCTTCTTCCGGTCACATCTGTCTGGCTGGCTGACCTGACTGCCGGGATTAATCAGGATATGCTATCAGGAAATGAATATTCTGTGCTGCTCTCATCTGGTGAATATTCCGGAAGGTTCTTCCTCTACCTGAATTCATCCCCGACAGGAATTACAGACCTTATCAAAAACGAGCTGAATTTCAAAGCATATTTCTTTGAAGGAAAAGTAATTGCTGATATTGATTTGCGGGGAAGCAGAGAAGGAAAAATTGCAATATCAAATCTTACAGGAAAACCTGTTTTCAGTTACAGGATATTTGACTCAGGACATTATGAATTTGATCCGGAGATGAAACCAGGGCTATATATAATAACACTCACTACCGGTAATAACAGAATTTCAAGAAAGATTATAACAGAATAATGGTAATATTTAATCAGGAAAGAGAAGGCAATGACAAATGGATTTTACTGAAAGGGATATTCATACTTTTTCTGTTTGCAGGTTCTGCTGTATTAAAAGCACAGGAAGATCCTCCCCGGCCTCCTTCAATCACGGTCACCGGAGATCTTAGCTTCGGGGCATTTTACCATGGTGCCTCGGGTGGTACTGTAATAATATCACCTGCCGGAGCCAGGACCTCAACGGGAGATGTTGTTCCTCTTGGCATGGGTTATTCATATTCACCTGCACGCTTTAACATTAACTCAAATGCCGGTACAATTATCAATATTCTTAATGGCCCGGACGTCCAGCTGAGCTGGAGCGGATTTTCAATGAACCTTCATATCGGGACCTCACTTCCTGCTTCTCCTTTTGTGAATTCAAATCCTTATTCAATCCCGACTGAATTGACTGTCGGGGCAACACTCACTGTTGGTAACTCAGTATCAAATCCACCCGGAACTTATACAGGATTTTTCAATATCACTCTGGTGGTCGAATAAAGACAACCTGAATAAAATGACAGATTAAATGGAAGTAAATAAAGCATACACCGGTTCAATAACATCTGGGAGTATGCTTTCAGTCCGGTTAATCTGTTTTGTTTTGGTTGTTCTGCCTATCCTTATACTTAAATCTTTCAAAGTATCTGCGCAGGAATTGCCGGAATATGATGAGATATCCATTTTTCTTGAGGTTCCGCATATAGGCGGAACTGAAATTGACGCAGTAATAAGGGATGAAGAGCTGTTTCTTCCAATAACAGGATTATTTGATTTTTTAAAGATCCGTAATACACCGGATTCAGACCAGGAATCAATTTCAGGCTTTTTTATTAATCCCGAAGCTACATATCTGATTAACAGATCAACTAATGAAATAGTATACCAGGGTAAAAATATTAAACTGAACCCGGGCGATCTGATCAGGACCGAATCAAATCTTTATCTGAGATCAAAATACTTTGGTCAGATTTTCGGTCTTGACTGTGTTTTTAATTTCCGTAATCTTTCAGTTACAATCAACAGTAAGGTTGAATTGCCCTATATACGAGAGATGAGGCTTGAAGAAATGAGGCGAAATCTTACACGGCTTAAGGGTGAGATGAAAGCTGATACAAATATAGGCAGGACACATCCAATGTTCAGATTTGGTACTGCAGACTGGTCGGCAATTGCTACTGAAGAGATAGGAGCCGGCTCTGATACCAGGCTGAACCTGGCACTTGGGGCAATGATAGCAGGCGGAGAAGCCACTGCAGCATTATACTACAACAGTATGAATCCATTCAGTGAGAAGCAGCAGCAATACCTCTGGCGCTATGTTAACAACGACTTTAAATTATTGAGGCAGGTAATGGCAGGAAAAATTGCCACTCAGGCTACATCTTCTTTGTATAATCCAGTGGTAGGGGTTCAGTTTACAAATACACCCACTACATTCCGGCGATCATTCGGAACTTATACCCTCAGCGACAGAACAGAACCGGGATGGATAGTTGAACTATATGTAAATAATGTGCTTGTTGATTATGTAAAAGCCGATGCTTCCGGATTTTTTAAATTTGAAGTGCCTCTTGTTTACGGCAACTCAATGGTAAAGCTTAAGTTTTTCGGACCATGGGGTGAAGAAAGAACCCAGGAACAAAATATCAGTATCCCATTTAATTTCCTTCCGCAGAAAATAATGGAATATACAATTAGTGCCGGGATAGTCGAAGATACATTGTGGAGCAGGTTTTCACGGGCCAGTTTGAATTATGGCGCTACAAAAAATATTACAATTGGCGGAGGAATGGAGTATCTATCATCCCTGCCCACAAACCAGTTTATGCCTTTTGCAAACATCTCCTTCAGATTAACGAACAATCTTCTTGTAACAGGTGATTATACCCACGGGGTAAGAGCTAAAGGAACCCTTACATACAGGCTGCCATCAAATATACAGCTAGATCTTAACTATACATGGTACAAGAAAGATCAGAAGGCTCTCTTCTTCAATTACAGGGAAGAAAGAAAGGCAACAATTTCAATGCCTCTGAAAATAGGACAGTTATCATCATACCAGAGACTGTCGGCTTACCAGATAATACTTCCCGCCGGTAATCAGTACCTAACCGGTGAATGGATGTTCTCAGGATCGGTATCAGGAATCAGTACCAACCTCTCTACTTATGCAATGTTCGTCGAAGATGCTGACCCGGTCCTCTACAGTAACCTGTCTCTGGCTTTCAGGCTCCCGGGAGGATTTATAATTATGCCCCAGTCTCAGTTTGGTTATACTCCGGGAGAGTTTATTTCAGCAAAGATCCGGCTTGAAAAATACCTTTTCAAACATGCTCATCTTAATTTTACTTATGAACAGAATTTCAGAAACGATCTTAAACTGGCAGAAATGGGATTCCGTTACGATTTTTCATTTGCTCAGACCGGTTTTTCTGTCAGACAAGCTGACAAGACCACCTCTATGGTACAGTATGCAAGAGGCAGCCTTATAAATGACAGAAAATCCCGGTATCTCGGTGTCGATAACCGGACAAATGTAGGGAGGGGTGGAATATCAATCGTCCCTTATCTCGACCTGAATTCAAACAAAAAGAAAGATCCCGGAGAGCCCAGAGCATACGGTCTCAACCTCCGCACAAACAGTGGAAGAATAGAAAAAAATGAAAAAGATACCACTATCCATATCCTCGGTCTTGAATCATATACTGACTGTTTCATTGAACTCGATGCCAACAGCTTTGAAAATATCTCATGGAGGCTCGAAAAGAAGAGTATGACCGTTGCCATAGATCCCAATATTCTGAAGCTTATTGAGGTTCCGGTCATTGTTGCAGGTGAAGCGACCGGCAATATAATACTTGATCAGCAAGGTATACGGGAGGGCATTGGAAGGATTATTGTAAGCTTCTTTACTTCAAAAGGAAAATCAGCAGGAAAAGTTCTTTCTGAAGAAGATGGCTACTTTAGCTTCTTCGGATTATCGCCGGGTGCTTACATGGTAAGAATTGACACTTCACAGTTAAGGAAGCTTGGTTTTGTTGCAGACCCGGATACACTAAGCTTTACTGTTGAAGGAGGGCCTGAAGGCGATGTTGTTGAAGGGCTTGATTTCATACTAAGAAAGAAAAGCCTCGATTCGGTCAAAATAGTTGATGTCGGACAACCCGGAAAACCATACACAAGAAAAGATACAACTTATATGGTGGTCCATGAAGTTGTCGAGGAGCTTGTGACCATCACCGAAGATTCATGGGCTATACAGCTGGGAGCATTCAGGGTGAGATCAAATGCTGAAAAATACCGGAGAACTCTTGAAAAACTGCTTGACAGAAAAGTTGATATAGTAATCGAAGATAACTTCTGGAAGGTCAGAATACCTGACCTGAAAACGAGAGAGGAAGTTGACAGGAGTCTGGGAATCCTGAAGAAAAATGGTGTAACCGAAGTATGGGTAGTACAGCTGAAAGCAAAACAGCAGCAGGTGATACTGACAGAACGGAAGGATACCGTTCTTACAATAACCGAGACTAATGAAGTAATCGAAGAACCGGGATTTGACCGTGCAAGTTCTGTAGAGGTCGGATCTTTTGATAATGTTAAAAACGCCATAATTCTTAAGGACACTCTGTTTAAAACAATCCACAAACCTGTACTGATCATACGTGAGGAAGGAGTATATAAAGTCAGAATAACAGGCTTCGAGAACAATAAAGATCTGATGGAATTCCTTTCTTCGCTCAGATCACAGAAGCTTAAAGAGTTAAAGGTATATTCCACAGGCAGGTCAGATGATAAGGATAAAGAAGGTAAACAACAGGAAGTAACAAAACCTGATACAGTAAGGAGTGAAATCCCCATACCTCTCCCGGAAGAAAAAGCTGAAGCTAAAAAAGAACCCACAGTTGCCCTCCAGGTAGGTATATTCAATAAGAAAAAACAGGCATTACAGGCACAAAAGAAAATTACTTCAAAGCTGAATCTGCCGGTTGATATAGTCCTTCAGTGGAACTACTACCATGTACTGGTGACGGGTTTCTATACAAGGGAAGAAACCTACAGATACTACCCCGAACTTGCAGGACTCGGTTATCCCGGAGTTACAGTTATCGAAAACTATTCAAAACAGGAACAATAGGTTTAAAATCATCACTTTAAAATGATATGGTCTTATGTTTTAAATGATCCATGCTTAAAAACTTCAGAAATATTGAAAGCAGACCAGTCCCGGTGATTGAAAAAATTAAGGCCCGGAATCGATCGTCAGCTTCATTTCAAATATTCTGTTTCATTACAGCAATCATTTTAATATTCCCTTCATCAGCCTTTAAAAGAAGCACTGTAAGTGGAGATAATCCTGCATTTGTAATCAGGGAACCCAAAGAAGCCAACCTTGTCCTTCAGGTCGGAGCTTTCCGGAAAGAAACAAATGCTACCGTTTTCAAGGAAAAACTATCCGCTCTTATCGATAAACAAGTAATACTCGTTGTTGAAGATGGATATTACAAAGTCCAGCTGAGCGGATTTAAAACTATTGAAGATATAGAAAAAATTATCCCGGCCCTTGGTCTGATAGGAATTAAGGATTTCTGGATACCACCTTCCAGAGATGACACATCTGTACCGGATAGCACTGATTTACAGTCTGACACAATTCAGACATTTACTGAAGTACCTGCAATGGATCCTGTGATTCCGGTGGAATCCGGCATCCAGATTGTTGATGATACCACTGCAGTGGCCAATACTACTTTTGCACTTGAGATTGGCGCTTTCAGTAAAAAGGAAAAGGCCCATACAGTTCAAAGGAAAATAATGTCCCGGTTCAAACACCCGGTTGAAATAATCACCCAGTGGGATCGCCACCATGTTATAATGACAGGATTTACTGAAAAAACAGAAATAAACAGAATTATTCCGGAGCTTGCCAAACTTGGTTATGATGAAATATTAGTGATCAGGAATTATGATTCCCAAAAATGACTTTTGCCTCCTTTGACGGGAACCTTCCGGCATTTGCTTTATTAAGTCATTTCATATTTATATTTTTGTACCTGATTCAGAATTTCCTTAAACTGAATTGTGAGTTTATCAAATGAAGATCCCTGCACATGAATTCAGGAAGATTTACGCCACGATCGAGGTTCAGGAGCTTTAAATTTGCATTCAGAGGTCTCAGGTCTCTGCTGATCTTTGAGCATAATTCCAGGATCCATCTGGCAGCAGCAATAATAGTCGTTGTCCTTGGATTTATTCTCAGGATCAGCATTGCGGAATGGGCCCTGCTCACTCTTACAATTGGCCTTGTTTTTGTTTCGGAACTTATCAATTCTTCGCTCGAAGAAATTTCGGATGTTGTGAAACCCGGGTGGAATGAAAAGATAATGAGAGCAAAGGACTACGCTGCTGCTGCTGTTCTTATAACCGCTGTCATTTCTGTTATTATCGGAGGAATTATTTTCATTCCCCGAATATTCCTTCTATTTTAGCTTCAAATAATTCAAACATGGCAACAAAAAAAATATCACGAAGACAGGCTATTACTGCAGCATCTGCAGGAGCCTTAGGGACATTTGTTAACTGGTCATTCCCGTCATTCTCCATCAATAGTAACGTCCAGCAAAAACTGGCAATTAACGGTGGTGAAAAGGTTCATACAGGTACCTGGCCTGACTGGCCTGTCTGGGATCAGTCTGCAGAAAAGAACATTAATGAAATGCTTCGCACCGGCAGATGGTGGAGAGGCAATGGCGAACATGTTGCAGATTTTGAACAGAGATATGCGGAGCTGATGGGCGTTAAAAGGTGTCTTGCCACAGCAAGCGGTACAACTGCGCTTATTACGGCTCTTAAAGCAGCTGGTGTTGATGCCGGAGATGAAGTGCTGGTATCTCCATTTACATTCATTGCCAGCTATAACGTTATTTTCATGAATAAAGCACTTCCGGTATTCGTCGATTCGGATCCTGACACTTTCCTCATGGATCCTGCAAAGATCGAATCACGGATCACTGAACGTACAACTGCCATTCTTCCGGTACATATATACGGACTTCCGGTTGATATGGACAAGATCATTGCGATAGCTGCAAAACACAATCTTAAAGTTATTGAAGATGCATGCCAGGGATGGCTTGGTGAATATAAAGGGAAAAAGCTGGGATCCCTTGGTGATGCGGGATGCTTCAGCTTCCAGAACTCAAAAAATTTGCCTGCCGGAGAAGGTGGCGCCATTATCAGCAATAATGATGCATTGATGGATAAATGCACTTCACTTCATAACTGCGGAAGACCCTTTGGGTCAGTATCCGGAAAATCATCATATCCGATATCCGGTACTAATTTCAGAATGCAGCAGTTCCAGGCGCTCATTTTAATGTCTCAGATGAACCGGATACGGAAAGATGCTGATAAAAGACTGGCAAATGCTCTGTATCTCGATGCAAATCTGAAAGATATTCCGGGTATAATCCCGGCGAAACTGGTTGATGACAACTGCCGGTCAGCCTATCATCTTTATGCTTTCAGATATATCAGCAAAGAATTCAATAATGTACCCAAAGAAAGATTCATCAGGGCCCTGGCTGCTGAAGGAATACCTTGCAGCGGAGGTTATGGCCCGCAGAATAAAGATGAACTGATCGAAGAACAACTTGGCTCAAAAGGATTTAAAAGATTGTTCCCTGAAGCCCGCCTGAAACAATGGCGCGAAGAAAATATCTTACCGGGAAACGATAAACTCTGCAGCGAAGCAGTTACATTCTACCAGAGCATTCTTCTCGGCAGCCGCAGCGACATGGAAGATATTGTCAAAGCAATCAGGAAGATCTATCAGAACAGGGATACGTTGAAGGCATAGCAGGTGCAAGGTGCGAGGTGCAGGGTGTGGGGTACGGGATTCAAGGTGAGGAACGAAGTGACGAAGTCCCTCATAGCGGGGTTACATTGTACCACAAATAAGATAATAAATAAGCTTGTTAAGATGAAAAAGATTATTGATTACCTGATAAGGGTAACATTTGTTATTCTTATCTCTTCATGCTCAGGAAATAAGCCGGTATCTGAACCTGCTGATATACAGTCTAATAATATCCGTGATTACCTAGTAAAAGCTGCAAAGGATATAACAGATAATTCCGGTACTGATATTATTTCTGCAGAAGAGTGGGAAAGGCAGAAGCCGGAAAGATATGCTGAATTCATCGAAATGATCAGCATGCAGGACATGCCTCTGATCGGTGAACGGTCACCATTAAATGTCAGAATTACCGGAACAATTCAGAGAGACGGTTACAGGATAGAGAAGCTTTATTATGAGTCACTGCCCGGTCTCTATGTACCTGCAAACCTCTATATTCCAGATAGTATACATGGAAAGGCTCCTGCAATAATTTACCTCTGCGGCCACTCATTAACACAGAAAGTTCATTATCAGGCACACCCGGCGAAATTCGCGAAACTTGGATTTGTTTGCCTTATCGTTGAAACTATCCAGTTCGGGGAAGTCCGCGGCCAGCACCATGGATGTTATGCGCGTGGCTGGTTCCACTGGTACAGCCGGGGCTATACTCCTGCCGGAGTGGAAGTCTGGAATGCGATCCGGGGACTGGATCTGCTTGCGGAAAGACCTGAGGTTGATAAACAGAATATGGGAGCAACGGGAATTTCGGGAGGAGGAGCAATCAGCTGGTTTCTTGCCGCAGCTGACCCGAGGGTTAAAGCTGTCGCACCAGTATGCGGGGCCAGTACAATGGAAGCACAGATATCAACACGTACAATTGACGGTCACTGCGACTGTATGATGGCTATAAACACTTACCTTATTGATTTCCAGGACATAGGAGCGCTGATAGCTCCACGGCCTTTGCTGATAGGCCAGGCAGACCGTGATGGTCTGAACCGGATCGAATCGGTTAAAAGGATCTATAACGACCTCCGCAGGATATATCAGCTTCACGATGCTTCCGGAAATATTGAATTTATCGAGACTCCCGGTGGTCATTCATATCATAAGAATTCCAGGGAAAAAATATTCTCATTTTTCTCCGGACATCTTATGGGGAAATCAATTTCTCCTGAAGAAGCTGGAGATATTGACACCTCACCGGAAAATATGCTGTCAGAAGAAGAATTAAAGGTGTACACAGAAGGTCCTCCTTCTGACGACAGAACAACCACCATTCAGGATTCTTTCGTTAAACTGGCTTTAAATCCACAGATAACAACAGAAAGTGAACTGAATGAATTTCGTAATACAGTTAAAGATTTTCTTAAAAAGAGAAGTTTTACTGCATTCCCTGAGAATCCTCCTTCATTTGATTCGGTAAAAGTGTTCAGGACTCTTGACAGGGCAGAATACGGAAGCGATATCTACAGTTTTGTTTCGGAGGCGGGATGGAGACTTAAGGTTGACATAAGATGGAGAAATGACCCGTCACAGAAAAAACCACTGATGATCGTTCTGCGCAATCCCAATGAATCGCGGTGGGAATCGGAAGGATTTATTGAAGATCTTGATAATAAATGGAATATTGCCTATCTCGAGGTAAGAGGTGTCGGGGAATCCGGCTGGGATCCGAACCTGCAATGGCATGTACGCCGTGCATCAGCATGGCTGGGAAGAACACTTGCATCAATGCAGGTCTGGGATCTTACAAGATGCATTGAATTCTGCAGGACACTGGATGGCGTAAATAATGATTCAATAGGTATTGCTGCCAGGGACGATATGGGTGTTGTTGCACTTTATGGTGCGCTTCTCGACGGAAAATGTAAAACAATTATACTGAAAAATCCTCCGGCCACCCAGGATATGGCAAGTAGTCCGGATGGCAGGGGTGCAGCAATCGAGATATTGAATTGCTTAAGGATCATGGATGTATATCACCTGCCGGCATTGGTTTCACCTGCAGAGATAGTATTCATTGGCAATATGCCCGAATCATATAAGTGGGCAGAACAGGTGCTTACCAAACTGGGAAAGAAACCATTTACAAGAGCCGGCAGCCTGTAATATGTTGCTCCCCACTCTGGCGGAGAGCTACATGTGAACTACTTATTAATCTTTTTACTTTACTATAACCTCAGTAATCCCTTTTTCAAGATCGAAACAGAATATTGAAACATTCTTATCCGAATAAAATGTTCCGCTTTTTAAATCCTTTTCATTATTTATCCTTAGAAGAGGTCTTTCTGTTTCCTCCCTTTTAATTGCAGGTTTACCTGAATATCTATCCATTTTAATAGTAAATCCCGGAGCCGGGAACGGCGCTTTCAATATTATCGAATTCCTTTCGGCTGAGATTGAAGTAAGTTCCTTCGCTGCCCAGTATCTTGCAATATCGCTCAGTTTCATCCAGATAAGGTTATTATATTTCTGATCGAGCCTCTTTTTTATCTCCTTAAGAATATTAAACCCGACCTTATCGCCATTGAAATATATTCCCGGCCAGTGACAGACCATAATAGCCGGTTCACCGTGATCGATTACCTCAACCATCCTTCCCGACTGAAGATCTCCTGTAATAAATTTATTTACATCCCCCGGTTCCAGTCCGTCCCATCCTCCGAACCAGTCACCTGCGCATCCGAATATTGATACCACACATTTTGGATCAGAACCATCAAGCCCGGAAGGATATAATACTTTTGGCACAACATGTTCGCCCTTCTCAGTGAACATGTCACGGAAATAATGAGATATTTCCCCTCCGTAAACTTCCCTGACTGCTTCCATGGTACTCAATGCAAGATTATCCTGATTCCTGCTTCCGTAACCCCCGGGAGTTGTAAGTCCTTCACATGACAATCCCGCTTCTTTCAATATCCGCAGAGCATAACTCTGATAAGCTGTCAGCTCATCTACGCTTTTTTTCTGGCTCCATTCCCAGTTTTCCATGTAATCAGGTGTGGCATAAGGATATGGATGGCCGGTTTTAATATCAATTACTCTCGTATGGCTTACCATTTCAGGATGAATATCCCAGTTAGGTATGATCATTTCCCTTATGAGGTCGAGACTATTTTTTAGTTCCAGCTCAGTCCACCCCGGGATAAACCTGCTAACCCATCCTGTACATGCCGGATAAGGAACAATACTGTACTTCCCCTTTACACCATTTTCAATGCTCCACTCGGCAAACTCCCTTACAAAAGTGTCGGGGATTTCACGTGGAAGCTTCCTCCAGTCCTGTTTATATTGTTCCGGAAAGACCTCAGCAAACTGAGGAATCCCGTAAAAAGCCATATTGACGAGACAGGTTGAATCGTCAATTATAAGGCTTACCGGGACCCTGTTAAAAGGATTCAGGATCTTTACTGTAACATTTTTTGCTTCTCCGGGAATCAGAAACTCATTCGAAGCAAAAGCCAGACTGCCTGTACCGGCTATTTTAATAAATGAACGCCTTGA
>CAYPHL010000011.1:0-23602 GCA_964410385.1 uncultured Rikenellaceae bacterium
ATATTTTTCTGTCATTGAGAACTTTTTTCTGTTCAACTCAACAGGATCATATATCGTGAATTATTTTATAAAATATACCTGGCTCTTATTGTTATGTTTTTATTCTGATCCATTGTCAGTATAAACTTAAAAGATTCAAATTTTGGTTTTGTTACACCTGTATGATAATAATCCGAAAAACCGAATCCTTCTTTTGGCATTCCAAGGAAATTATACTCCATCTTACCGTTACTATTCTCGTCATCAAGCAGGCATAATCCGTAAACACCCGGTTCCAGGCGGAATTGCACAATCATTGATCCTTCGTGCAGATTGATCTTGGGAAAAATCTCATTAACAAGCGGTTCCTCTTTTTGATAGCTTTCGCTGTCCCTGAATACACCGATAACTATTTGTCCCTTTTCAGACCT
Organism: uncultured Rikenellaceae bacterium; assembly: GCA_964410385.1. Classification (GTDB taxonomy): domain Bacteria; phylum Bacteroidota; class Bacteroidia; order Bacteroidales; family VadinHA17; genus LD21. The sequence goes on from CAYPHL010000011.1 coordinate 411, forward strand.
GATACCCGAAATATTTATTGTTATGTTCTGTGCTTTCAGGATTTGTGAAGGGAATAACGAAATTAATATCGTGGCTATGCAAAGGACCATTCTGACCGGCGAATTGTAAAATTCTTTATCCATATATTGGAAGTTGAATTAAAGTCAATAAGTTTAAAGATAGTATCATTTCGTCAGAACCATTATTTTTAACAAGAATTTGACCGTCTGATATGAAACCCACTTGTTATGCAGCAACAATATAAATATACTTTTATCATCCCGAGGGTTCCATCATATAATTAAAATCAAAATTTTGATATAATGAAAATTGACAAAAAAAGGCTTTATGAGATAATCTTTGAAGCCGATACGAAAGCCGGAAGGTTTTTTGATCTCTCACTAATAATCCTGATCCTTGTAAGTATTCTGATTGTTATGCTTGACAGTATCCCGACTGTCCATAACAGGTTTTCATTGCCTTTGAGGATAACAGAGTGGATTATCACCCTTTTGTTCACGATGGAATATCTTCTGCGCATATATGTTGTCAGAAAACCTGTAAGTTACATTCTGAGTTTTTATGGAATAATAGACCTTATGGCCATCCTGCCGGGTTTGATTGTTTTCATTTTTCCTGGAGCTCAGAGTCTGCTGGTTATCAGGGCAGTCAGACTTCTCCGGGTTTTCAGGATACTGAAATTCAGCAGGTATACATCAGCCGGACGTACGCTTATGAAAGCCCTGTACCGGAGCCGTGAAAAGATCTTAATGTTCATTTCAGTCGTGATCACCCTGGTTGTGATCTTTGGAACTATAATGTATCTTGTTGAAGGTGAGGAGAGTGGCTTTACAAGCATTCCAGTCAGCATATACTGGGCTGTCGTAACCCTTACAACGGTAGGTTATGGTGATCTGGCACCTGTAACAGGTCTGGGTCAGTTCCTTGCAAGTGTGGTAATGATCATGGGCTATGCAATTATTGCTGTACCAACCGGTATAGTCACAACTGAAATGATAAGGACTTCTGACAGGAACAACACTCAGGTTTGTTCGAACTGCATGTTCGACAAGCACGATAATGACGCTCAGTTCTGTAAAAAATGCGGGACGAAGCTTGATCTGCATCCTGATCCGGAACCTTCATTCTGAAAATTTCACTTTTCTCTCCGGCTTGTTAAATGCCATAAACCACATACAGGGCATTTGTAGAAGTGTATTGGCCTGGTTACTCTTGTTTCCATAATATTACGGATCATCTCCTGTGCTTCTTCAGGAGAATTATATGCCTTTTTTCTGCAAAGGGGACCTAAAGATTCAATTTTTCTGTTTTTTAAAAGTTTGTATGCCATTTCTGAACAGCCGGAATTAGTCCTGCAAATTTCATAAGAATCGTAGATTCTGACAACAAAACTCCAATTTCATTTTATCTGTTCAGTTTTCAGGTGTAAATGCTTATTTATAAGACAGAAATCTGAACAAACATGTTTTCAGAAATAAGTATTACCTTCATATCTGTAAACCAGATAAAATTTTTAAAGATGAATCACCCTTTCAGAATGCTATTTTCAGCTTTATTGTTCCTGCCGGGATTCTTCAATCTTTCAGCACAGATACCAGAGGAAGAACTTTTGTGGCCGGACGGTATTCCCGGTAATCCGTTAGAATATAGAGAAGAGAAACTTACAGTAAATGAATTCCGGGAGAGTTCACTTTCGCAATCAAACCGTGTCTTCAGTTGTGTTTCGGTGCCAACCTATATTATCCATAAACCTGCAAAAGGTACAGCTAACGGCGTAGCAATGGTTATCTGTCCGGGAGGAGGATTCCGTGATGTATGGATCGACCGCGAAGGAAATGACATGGCTTTATGGCTTGCGGGACATGGAATAACATCACTGGTTCTGAAGTACAGAACCTTCAATTCTGATGCCGAAGGACTTAAAATATCACGTGATGAATATAATAATCATGTATATGCCGATGCCAGGAAGGCAATTTTTATACTTCGCAGCCGTGCAAAGGAACTTGGTATTGATGAGAACAAAATAGGGATAGGTGGCTTTTCTGCAGGAGGTTCCCTTTCAATGAGTGCGGCACTGTCTCTTTCTGAAAAATATCTTCCGGCATATGCAAAATTTGGTCAGATAAATACGGATCCTGATTTTGTCGGGCTCTTTTACCCGGGACTGAACCAGGAATTTTTAAAGGTACTTAAAGAAAAAAATACTTTTCCTCCTGTCTTTATAATGAACGGAGGAGAGGACAATGTAACGCCACCCGGGAACTGCATTCAGCTTTACAATGTTTTAAAAGAAAAGAAATTCAGTGTAGAATTGCATATATATTCAAAGGGCAGCCATGGTTTTGACTCGGGTATCGGAAGAGGATATGCAGTCAGCACCTGGAGAGATAGCTTCATAGCCTGGCTGAAAGATGGAGGATTTATAAGAGATGAACAGTAAGCTTAAACGCAGAATATTCTTTGATCTGCTGATCCTGTCCTATTTATTGTTTTCCTATTATGCCCTTGGCAAGTGGTGGAACTCCTCTGCCGGATCAATCCTGATAGTATTTTTCAGCTATCTGATATGGAAGAAGGATTTTTTAAAGAATACCGGTCTTGATCTGAACCTGACGACCGTAATAAAATCTGTTATTATGGCAGTTGTTATCCTGCCTGGCTCTTTATTGATAATGAAATATATAGCGGGGAAGCAAGGGGTGATCATAACATATACCGGATGGAAGAACTATTACCACGATATTTTCTATATCCTTAATGAGGAAATAGTTATAGGTGCAATTATACTATTCTGGATGGTTGACAAGCGGAAAATCAATTCACTCGCAGCAACTTCCGGTCTGGCTGTCTTCTTTGCGTTGATACATTATGTCTTTTACAGATGGATATTTAACGACAGAGGAATAATGGGTATTTCTGCGTTGATTACTTTATTCCTTGTTGGATTTGTCAGGAACAGCTTAATACTTCATACAAGACATATCGGATATTCCTGGGCGCTTCACTTTGGCTGGATGGCAATAATGTTCGGGAGTATGCATGTATATTCAGAGACAAATCTCAGATTAACCGAACCCGAAAGATTTAATACTTATTTAGGTTCAGCCTGGATGGTCATAATATCGGCTTTAGCAGCCGGTGTGACACTTTTATACCTAATAAACAAAGGATCGTATAAAACTATCCCGGATCAAGGAAATAATCAGAGGGTCGATTAGCATATTCCTCAATAACAGGATCACCTTTCAGAATTGATAGTTTAATCCCAGGTATAAACCTGATGTACCATCCTGGCTGCTTAACGGTTTGCCGAATTCTACTGAAAGCACAAAATTTTCATTCATTGCCATTTTCAATCCACCCCCGACAGTCTGATGGAGGGATTTATCTGAAGGCTTGAAATATAGCGGTAAATTTTCCCCGGGGACAGCATCAAGATCGATCTTTATGGGTTTCAGTATCCTTCCTGTATCTGTAAAAATTATAGCTCCGATATACCAGTTTTGTTTAATAAACTGGAAGTTCAGCAACCTTGATCTGAGCTCAATTGTGCCAAGAAAAAAATCATCGGCGACAATTCTTTGCATCAGGACCCCACGGAGAGTTGCTGAGCCGCCAAAACCTTCATTACCCGTAAAGTTTGTCAGTAACTGACGCGAAAAAAACGGCTGGTTATCTATTATATTGGCATTCAGCCATAAACGGTAAGCAAGAATCAGCCGCTGATTTATAAGGGTAAAGTACTGCTTGTGAATGAGCCCGATGCTTAAACAGGAATAATTTCCTTTGTTTATGAAGGATGGCATCCACCTTATATTCAGCTCTGTAAATATTCCATTACCGGGATTTGTAAGCTTATTCCTTGAATCATAGATCAGACCCGCCATAAAATTGTTAATTATTCCTCCATCCTTTTCCTCATCAGTTATGATACCCCACTTATAATATTCTTCAAAAAGTGTCGCGGTATCCGGCAGTATCTCATCGCCTTTAAGCTTCCTGTTCATTTTTTCAATATTCACAGGTGCAATTTTGTAATATCCCGTCGCCCAGCCTGCCCTCCACTGGAATTTGCTTTCCCCGATTGTATCCTGAAGGTCGGCAGATATCCTTAAATACTTCTTTTCGATCCTGTAAAACATCCTCGTTTTATATGAAGGATCATCCGGATCTTCCCACTCATGATAATAAATTGATTCATTTCCGTTATATCCGTAAAACGGGTATGCTTTATAACCATCATATTTTGCCTTTGCGAACAGCTTTATTCCCGGGATGAGATTGTAAGATTCATATTCGAGGATATGTTCCGAACTGCCCTTTGAATAACCTGCAATCTGGAGATATACAGATTGAAAATAATTCGGATATATCGATCCGTCTCCATAATCATAGGGATTGAAAATGATACCATAATAAACTCCAAGATCTGAGTCATAAGCTACCGCCGGAAGAACTCCTAAATTCCAGCCTCTCTTTATGATATCGGTTTTCTCCTGGGGAAAGCACAAAACGGTAAGCATCAAAAAAGCCACTAAACAGACTACATTCCTCATGATTTGCATGGTTTTATTTATGAAAGTTACGAAATCTTACATAATCATCTTTACATTATAAAAAATTCAGAGCGGATAATTTTATAGGTCCAGCCTGTTAACAGGATTGATTACCTGCTGTCAGAACCGGATAGTTTTCTTATTTTTACCATGACATGATGCCTTTTATTATAACCAGCAGCAATTATTGCCTGAGACTATCAGGCAGAAATCAGCAACCGCCATTAACTAGTTGTGATATAAATAAATAATAGTGTATGAAGGATTTTATTTCTGGCATAATCTTACTTATGTGCACCTGTCTGAGTACACAGGCACAGGTGAAAGCCGATCCGGATAAGAAAACCGACTGGTGGGGAGATATTGATGGTTTTCTGAACCAGCAGGCGAAAGTGACCCTGAACCTGGTTAGTGAAGCATTAACTGCAAATCCTCCATCGCTTCAGGAGAACATAACACGTAAAATGGCCCTGGTAATGATAGATAATGTCCTTCATGAGGAAAAAGCACAACATCGTCCGGCAGTTCAGGCCTTTGTCAGGGAGAGGATTGAAAATGCGATAAGAGAGATCGGAACTTTACAGGTTGCGTCAGGGGCAGTCATCTGGAAACTGTATAATCATACTTTCGTTGTAAAAACCCCTTCGGTGACAATCGGCTTCGATATTCAGAGAGGTATCCCGGGAAATGAAGGCTTTGCATTCAGCAAGGAACTTATCAAAAGTCTGATTGACATTACGGATGTCCTTTTTATTACTCATTATCATGGCGATCATGCCGATGAATGGGTAGCCGGAACCTTTATTGAACAGAATAAGCCTGTTGTCACTCCTCCCGGATTATGGGAGAAACTACCGGTTTACAGAAGTGTTCTTCATCCGGAAAGAACAATTGATAAATTGCAGACGATCAACCTGCCGCTGAAAAAGAAGGACCTGGAGGTGGTTGTTTGTCCGGGGCATCAGGGAAGTAATATCCTGAATAATGTTTACCTGGTATATTCGCCTGAAGGTATGTGTTTTGCACATACCGGTGACCAATCAAACACCGAAGATCTTAACTGGATAGATTCAATAGGAGAAAGATATAAAATAGATGTGCTCATGATCAATTCATGGTCTTATTATCCCGGTATGAGGCTGGCAAAGGGTTTCACTCCAAAGCTTATTATTCCGGGTCATGAAAACGAGCTGAATCATACAATTGATCACCGCGAACCATACTGGCTGAATTATGTGAGACTTGGAGATGATCCTTCGTTCCCATGGGTCCAGATGGCGCCAGGAGAACAGTTTCATTATATTATTCCGGCTGAATAAGCGGCCGGGGAAGGGGAGTAAGGAGAGGGAGAAAAGGTGAGAGGGAGAAAAGGGGAAGGGGGGAAGGGGAGAAGGGGAGAGGGAGAAAAGGGGAAGGAAAGATGAGGAGAAGGAAAGAAAAGAGGAAGGGGAGAAAAGGAGACAGATATTCAACAAAAAAATTGACTATCGCTTCAGCAATTTTTAATTTTGGGTTTAAATAATTAAAATCATGAAAAAGAACATCCTGATCATTGTGTTTATAGTAAGCCTGGTTTCACTTTCATTTTTCGCCGGAAGAGTGTCTCAGAAAGAGCCTGTGATCCCTTCTAAAAAAGTCACCCAGGTGGGGATTATAGTTAAAGACATTGATAAAGCGCGTATTGCATGGGCTGAGATGCTGGGAGTGAAACCGCCGCAATCCACTGTGGCTGAAGGGCATTCATCCAGACAAACACTTTTCATGGGAAATCCTTCAGATGCAAAAGCAAAGCTTGCCTTTTTTTCAATGGAAAACCTGCAGATTGAACTTATCCAGCCTCTTGGAGGTAAAAGCACCTGGCAGGAATTCCTCGATAAGAACGGAGAAGGGATCCATCATATCGCTTTCCAGGTAAAGGATATTAATGGAAAAGAGAAGGAATTCAAGATGATAAATATGCCAACGCTCCAGAGCGGCGGATGGGATGGAGGAGCATACAGCTACATTGATGGCTCAAAAGAAATTGGCTGTATACTTGAGCTGCTCGAGAACTATAAATGAGAATAGGGAATTGGCATCTACGTATAATAATACGTATTAAAAAACGTTTTATAATACGTAGTTCTCTTAATTTCTGTCGTATACCTTAAATCGTTTTTTCCTGTCAAATCCCTGATTCCCGTTTTTAGCAGTCTTTTCCTGTGCTACTTCAACAGCAACCTTACGTTTCATGAATCTGGAGTTGTTCAGGGCTCCCATAAGATCATCGGCATGTCCTGCTTCAACCTCAAAGAAGGAAAAACTTTTAAGCAGGTCTATCTTCCCGATAGGAATTTTTCTTCCCCTTGTATTTGTATTAACAAGGTCAATAAGCTGTTCAGGATAAAAGCCATCGGATTTTCCAAGATTGATGAAAAGCCTCGTATACTTACCCTGTGATTTGAATTCCTTCTTATCTCTGAATGATTTCCGCGGGCTCTCTTCCCTGTCGGACACCTTTTCGATGATCTCCTCTCCATTCCTGTAAGCTCCAAGGAGCCTTTCAAATTCAAGTGATATGACTTTTTTAAGGAGATCTTCCTTATTAAGTCCCCCGAGTTTCATTTCAATCTCAGGCAGGATTTTATCAATCTCGTGATGATCAGTGCCTGCTGTTTCAAGCTTGTTTACCCAGTTAAAAAGTTGTGCTTTACAGATTTCACTTCCTGTCGGGACCTGCATTTTCTTAAAAGGCTTCCTGATAAGTTTCTCTATCTTAAAGAGATTCTGCTTTTCCCTCAGATGGATTATTGAAACAGATTTGCCTGTTTTCCCTGCTCTGCCTGTACGGCCGCATCTGTGCGTATATATTTCCGTATCGTCGGGAAGGCTGAAGTTGATCACATGGGTAAGATCATCAACATCCAGGCCTCTTGCCGCAACATCTGTTGCTACAAGCAGATTAAGATTTCTCTGCCTGAATTTCTGCATTACCGAGTCGCGTTGTGCCTGTGACAGATCACCATGAAGAGAATCAGCATTATAACCGTCATTTATAAGCATCGACGCCACCTCCTGTGTTTCCCTGCGGGTACGGCAAAAAACTATACCATAGATATCGGGTTCGAAATCAGCAATACGCTTCAGAACGTTATATTTATCCCTGGCATGTACAAGACAATATTCATGGCTTACATTCTCGGCTGAGGAATTCTTTACTCCTACGGTTACTTCAAGCGGATCGTACATATATTTTCTTGCGATCGACGCAATTTCTGAAGACATTGTAGCGGAGAAAAGAAGGGTCCTTCTGTCTTCGGGGACTTCTTCAAGTATCTCATTAATGCTGTCGAGGAATCCCATATTCAGCATTTCATCGGCTTCATCAAGGATCACTGTATTTACCTCCGACAGATGTGCTGAACGTCTTTTAATAAGATCGATCAGTCTGCCCGGTGTGGCAACGATTATATGTACTCCTTTCTTAAGGCTTCTTATCTGGTTTTCAATACTTGATCCGCCATATACAGCCAGTATCTTCAGATTACCTGTATATTTTGCATAATCATTGAGATCACCGGTGATCTGCATACAAAGCTCCCTTGTGGGACAGAGAATAAGGGCCTGGGTATTATTTATTTCGGTATCTGTAGCCTGAACGAGAGGCAGTCCGAAAGCAGCGGTTTTTCCTGTTCCTGTCTGTGCAAGCGCTATAATATCGACATCATCCTCCAGCATAATGGGGATCACTTTTTCCTGAACCGGCATGGGTTGTTCAAATCCAAGTTCCTGAATTGCTTTCAGGACAGCGGGAGTAAATCCCATTTCATCAAAATTTGTCATTAAATGTTTTATGATGTGATCCCGGGAGCGATTGTCTAAATATCCCGGCTGAAATGAATTCAAATGCAGACTGGATTAAATGCGTTACAACGCTGTAAGGAAACCACTTTGTTAATAAGGGCGCAAATATAGTCAAATTATTCTGACTGCAAACTTATTCTTTAAAGAGCTTTACCTTAAGGGCTGACGGACCTTTGGGCCCTTTTGTAAGTTCAAAGGTGACTAAATTATTTTCGCTTATGGGTTCAAGAAGGCTGTTTGCATGTACAAAGATCCGCTGGTTTGATTCCATTTCGCGGATGAAACCATATCCTTTTGAATCGTTAAAGAAAATTACTATTCCTTTCCGGACGTAATCAGGGACTGTTTCAGGGCTGTTTTTATTAACAGTAAGCTCGATACTTTCAGCATCCACAACTGTCTTTTTATCGGGATCAGGAGGTGTTGAGGTAATAACTCCGAATTCATTTACATAGGCGATCATATCGTCGAAGCTGTTCTTCTTCCCTTCGCTTTTCTTTTTTGCACGCTTTTGTTCCTTTTCTTTTCTCTTCTTTTCTTTCCTTGTTCTTACTTCTTTTTTGCCGAATGTCTCCTGCGATCTGCCCATATAATTGATTTATAATGTTACAATTTAAGAATTTTTACCAGCAGGGAAATGATGGTGTGCATGAAAAACTAACCGGGAAACTGATTAGAAGATTAATGCGCAAAATCGCGAAGCCGGATTTTGCGCAAAGGTACAACAAAATCCCGTTATTACCTATTTCCATTGGTTTGATCCGGCCATTCATTTATCCGAAATATTTCCGGTCTGCCGACCATTTTCCCCCGCCATGAATAAGAAGAAGGACAAGAAGGAGAGTCAGTGCAAAGTCAGTTGTATATTCATGCAGGAATGTCCAGATTCCACTCGTTTCAATTATCGGGAACTTTGTTGTGAAAAAAGCTGTAATCATAACGATAACCAATGGTATGGATGCCAGCCTGGTGATTAATCCGGTCAATACCAGGGTTCCGCAAAGTATTTCAATTGCACCTGTAAAATATGCCCAGAAGAAAGGATTGGTGAAACCGATCTCGGTGAAGCGACCCGGACCCAGCCATTGAGCCTGTTTATATTTCAGTATACCTTCTGAAATGAAAATCAGTCCTGCAATTATCCTGATTATGATCATTTTACTGTCATCTCCGGTTCCCATGATCATCCTTTTAAAGCTGCTGACCGTTTTCATGACTTTTTAGTCTTATATTAACAGTAAACAACCTGATCAGAGAATTGTTTATTAATCCCGGTCTAAAATGATCATATGAGAGAAGTGATATCCCCTGGGTTTTAGACCTGAATCTGGCCGTAAGATCCTCACTTTGTAAACTGAAGTTCGGTAAGGCTTTTATATAATCCGTTACCGTTCGACATCAGTTCATTGTGTGTTCCCTGTTCGACGATCCTTCCCTGATCGATCACAATTATCTTATCGGCATTTCGGACAGTTGACAGCCGGTGTGCGATTACAAGTGACGTTCTTCCCCTGAGCAGCTTGTCCAGGGCTTCCTGGACAAGTCTTTCGGACTCTGAATCGAGTGAAGAAGTGGCTTCATCGAGTATGAGAATGACCGGATCTTTGAGCATGGCCCGGGCTATTGCGATTCGCTGTCTCTGTCCGCCTGAGAGCTGTACACCCCGTTCTCCTACAACAGTATCAAGCTTATCGGGGAAGGACCGGATAAAATCCCAGGCATTTGCCCTTGTGGCAGCGTTGATTATTTCATCTTCGGAGGCGCCTGGTTTACCATATGCTATATTCTCACGGATAGTACCGCCGAAGAGGAAAACATCCTGCATGACTATAGCCATCTGGGATCTGACAGCTGTAACGGGAAAATCGCGGCTGCTACGCCCGTCAAAAAGGATATTGCCTCTTTCAGGCTCATAGAATTTGAGCAGAAGAGATGCAATTGTTGATTTTCCTGCACCGCTCGGACCAACGATTGCTACTTCCTGTCCCGGTTCGATGCTGAAGGATACATCCTGTAAAACTGTAAGTTCAGGTCGTGAAGGATAACGAAATTCAACGTTTTCGAAAGTAATCTGTCCGCGCAGTGTAAATTCTGGAGGTGCAACATAGTTCCCGTCTATCTTTTCGGTCGGCTCATCCATAAGAAGCAGCAGATTCTCCGCCGCCCCTATAGTCCTCTGAAGCCTTGTATAAACCCCCGCCATCCCTGCTATATTCCCTGCAATGAATCCTGAATAAATAACAAAGGAAAAAAGCTGTCCGGATTCCATTTCTCCTTTCGAAATAAGAATTGCACCTTTCCAGATAACGAGCCCCATCGCGATGAAGAATCCAAGGATTATAAAAGAAACGGCAGCCTGGTATTTGCCTCCTTTTATTCCCGTACTGGCCACCTCATCTGTCTTCTTACGGTAACGGTTTATCTCAAAAGATTCATTTGTAAATGCTTTTACATTCTGGATTCCCTGAAGTGTTTCCTCAACAATAGTGTTTGATTCGGCAACATGGGACTGTGCCTTTTTGGAATATCTCCGGATTGCCCGTCCGAAGAAAAAAGCAAAAAGTGCCATTGGAGGAACTATCGCAAGCATGAAAAGTGTAAGCTTGTGAGAGGTTAACATCATAAGTGTTATACCTCCGGTTATTATAAGAACCTGGGAGAGCAGGTCGGCAAGGGTTTCAGTTATTGAATGCTGAAGGATGGATACATCAGAAGATATACGGCTGTTCAGTTCGCCAACCCTTCTTTCAGCAAAAAATGACATCGGCAGCCTGATAAGATGATTATATACATGCTGTCTGATAGAAGCAAGTGTCTTCTCGGTCACATAAACGAATATCCTGGTACGCAGATAGGAGAATATAGCCTGTGTGACAACAATTATCAGCAATATAAGTCCTATACGGCTGATCTCACCGGGGACGCTTCCTTTGTTGGCAATATCGACCATGCTCCCGAGATATTTCGGGAACATCAGACTTGCTGCGCTTGATATGAGCAGGAAGAACAGCCCTGCCATGAATATCCAGCGATAAGGCCTGAGAAACCTGTAAAGTTTCATAAGCTCCCGCAATCCCGACGAACTGTTTTTCCCGGTTTTTACCATTCTAATTTGATTGAATTACAGCTGCATTATCCACAGCCTCTTAAACAAACGGCTGCTCATTGACCGAGGAGCTGTTTTACCTTTGCAGAGATATCTTTCCCATCTGCTTTTCCGGCAAGTTCTTTTGTTGCAACCCCCATCACCTTACCCATTTCTGCCAGGGATTTTGCACCGGTTCTTTCTATTATCGCTTTTACGATCCGGGTAAGCTCTTCATCACTCAGACGCGCTGGAAGGTATTTTTCAAGAACATCTGCTTCGAGGGTTTCCTTTTCGGAAAGATCCTGCCTGTTGTTTTCTTTATATATGGCAGCAGATTCCCTTCTCTGCTTCACCAGTTTCTGAATGATCTTCAGCTCCTCATCACCGGATAATACCGAATCCGTACCTTTTTCCGATTTCGCGAGCAGAAATGCTGTTTTTGCAGCTCTTATTGCCTCAAGAGCAACCTTATCATTTCCTTTCATTGCCTTTATCAGATCGGCGGCAATTTGTTCTGTAAGTGACATTGTAATCTGTATTAATAATTTTTCAATAAAATCGTTCAAAGATATAAAACAGTATCCATTCCTGTAATTATTGCAGGGTGTAATTGTTTTACGACCAGTGTACCCTCATCAACCCGGATAATTTTTAACAAATTTTTAAGAAAACAAATTATTAACATATTTCTTTTCAAATATTAAATTTGCCCTCCGTAATAAACGCTATTAAAATTAGGAGGATATTTTTATGTCAGATTCTGCGAAATTAAGAGGAATATTATTTATCCTGCTGACGGTAATATTTGCATTTGATTGTAATGCAGCCGCCACAGCAGACAGTGTAACGCTGTTCACACCCTACACCCGGATCACTGTACCTCCCGGGGAATCAATAAATTATAATGTGGATGTGATCAATAACAGCAAAGAACTCCGGAACATGGAAATCACCGTATCAGGGATACCCAGGAGCTGGAATTATACCCTTACCTCGGGGAGTTACAAGGTTGGCCAGATAGCAATAATGGGAGGCCAGAAGCAAACCCTTTCCCTGAAGGTGGATGTACCTCTGAATGTTAACAAAGGAAGTTACAGATTCACTGTTTCTGCCGGAGCCGAAACCTCGCTTCCTCTGGTCGTTGTGGTGTCGGAGCAGGGTACTTTCGAGACCGAATTCACGACAAAGCAGTCGAATATGCAGGGGCATTCTGCATCGACTTTTACTTTTACCGCGGAATTACGGAACAGGACTGCAGAAAAGCAACTATATGCATTCAGGACCAATGCCCCGAGGGGATGGAACGTTATCTTCAAACCGAATTATAACCAGGCCACCTCTGTGGAAATAGAGCCGGCCGGGACTGTTAATGTCACAATTGAGATTAAACCTCCAGTAAACATACAGGCCGGGACATACCAGATACCGGTTGTTGCCGGGACCAATGCAACATCTGCATCGCTGAACCTCGAGGTTGTGATAACCGGATCGTTCAATATGGAGCTCACCACGCCGACAGGTTTGTTAAGCACCGATATTACTGCCGGAGACGAGAGAAGGATTGAGCTTATGGTAAGGAATACCGGATCATCAGGTCTGTCGGATGTGGAACTTACCTTCTCGGCGCCAGTTAACTGGGATGTTGTATTTGATCCTAAAAAGATCGACAGGATCGAAGCAGGGAACAATGCCACTGTTTTTGCTACGATAAAAGCTGACAGGAAGGCTATTGCTGGCGATTATGTGACTAATCTTGAGGCAAAGACGCCTGAAGTGGCCGCCAAGGCAACATTCAGGATATCGGTCAAAACCCCGATGCTTCTTGGCTGGATCGGAATATTTATAATTCTTGCTGCTCTTGGAAGCGTATATTATCTGTTCCGGAAATACGGAAGGAGGTAAACGTGGCTGAGAATATTATTGAACTTACTGATCTTACAAAACAGTACGGATCGTTCACGGCTGTCGATCATCTTAACCTTAAGATCGGCAGGGGAGAGATCTTCGGCCTGCTTGGACCCAACGGCGCCGGCAAGACTACCACAATACTTATGATGCTGGGGCTGACTGATCCGACTACGGGAACCGTCAGGGTTTGCGGAATTGACTCAACTAGCAATCCTGTCGGGGTTAAAAGAAGGGTAGGATACCTGCCTGAAAATGTCGGATTCTATGATGATCTTACAGGCCTCCAGAATCTTGTTTTTACTGGCCGGTTGAACAACCTGTCAGGAAGAGCGGCTACCGAAAAAGCTACACAGCTGCTTGAAAAGGTCGGAATGTCGGAGAATTCAAATAAAAAGACAATAAAATATTCCCGTGGTATGCTGCAACGACTGGGTCTTGCAGACGTACTGATAAAAGATCCCGAGATAATCATTCTCGACGAACCCACTCTTGGCATCGATCCCTCGGGTGTAAGGGAGTTTATGGACCTTATCGTATCTCTGAGCCGGGAACAGGGTATCACTGTATTATTCTGTTCGCATCACCTTCACCAGGTACAACAGGTATGCGACCGTGTGGGGATATTTGTAAAAGGCAGGCTTATTGCTGAAGGAAATATCGGAACTTTGTCGGGGAACCTTTTTGCCGGAAGCCCATATATAATAGAAGTCGGCCTGGATAGCAATCCCGGTAATATATCAGGGCAGTTTTCCGAAGAAAATATGAGAGATCTGCTGAAAGATATTGAAGGGATCACGAAGATCGAGATTAAGAACGGAAGGTTCATGATCGAATCTTTATGTGATTCAGCCTCAGTAATCTCAAGGCGGATCGTTGAGGCAGGTGCAGGATTGAATTTCCTGAATAAAAAAGAATACGGGCTCGATGATATTTACTACCGTTATTTTGAAGGAGGAGAAGACCATGATTAATACGGTAACAGGCAAAAGGAAGACAGGATTTTCGGGTTTCATTTCGAATCTTCTCATTAGGAAGAGACTGGGAACCGATGATGAAGTTGTACATCCGTTCAGGGTGATCGTTTATAAGGAGATATCGGATCAGGTAAGCAGCTGGCGCTTCATAATACTGCTTATAATAATCGCACTTACTTGTTTCGGTTCACTGTATACTGCCCTGACAAATATAGGAAGTGCGGTTAAACCGAATGATCCGGAGGGAACGTTTTTATTCCTTAAGCTCTATACAATTTCTGACGGTACTCTTCCATCTTTTTTTGTTTTTATAAGTTTTCTTGGACCGCTCCTGGGAATTAGCCTGGGTTTTGATACAGTCAATTCGGAGCAGACGCGGGGTACGCTCAGCAGGCTGATGTCACAGCCGATTCATCGTGATTATCTTATAAATGCAAAGTTCCTTGCAGCTCTTACTGTGATAAGTGTACTGCTTTTTGCTCTCGGTTTTCTGGTTATGGGGCTTGGAATGATAATGACAGGGCTTCCACCGGCACCGGAAGAATTCTGGCGGGTTGTGTTTTTTATTCTCGTGAGTATTATCTATGTCGCATTCTGGCTGAATCTGGCTATTCTATTTTCAGTAACCTTCCGTCAGCCTGCGACCTCGGCGCTGGCATGTATCGCAGTCTGGTTATTCCTTACGGTTTTCTATAATATAATAGTAAATCTGATCGCCAGGGCTATTGCACCGTCGGAGATGGCCACCACACATCAGGTATTCCGTTACCAGGAGATCATTCTTACTCTTATGAGGATACTTCCGGGTGAGCTTTATACAGATGCCACAACAACCCTTCTGATGCCTTCGGTGAGAAGCCTAGGTCCGCTCACAATGGAGCAGATTGTCGGAACAATTCCGGGTCCGCTGCCACTCGGACAGAGCCTTTTACTTGTATGGCCACAGCTTACGGGGCTTATTGCAGCTACAGTGATCTGTTTCGTAATATCTTATATGTCGTTTATGAGAAGGGAGATAAGGTCGAGATAATCTGCTTAACCGGTTTCCGGTTATACAGGTTCGACATGAATTGTTACAGTGAGGTTCTCGTATTCGTCCGATAGCTTATCCTCAATCATATCACAATATTTATGTGCATCCCTGACAGATTCATCTTCGGGGATTTCAACATGGATGTCGATGAATCTGTAATTACCTGCTACCCGGGTCCTCAGGTCATGATAATTTACGCTCATCTGCCTGAGTTTTTTCTCAAGGACTTTTATTTCATCATCATTCCATGCTGTATCCAGCAGAGGCCGGAAGGCTTTCCTGAGGAGGGTATAAGATTCATAAATTATAAGGCAGGCAACAAGTATGGCCACGACAGGATCGAGCCATTTAATACCTGTGATCATTATAAGTCCAAGGCCTGCTGCCACTCCCAGTGAAGTATAGACATCTGTTTTGAGATGGAGGGCATCGGCTTCAAGAGCTATTGATTTTGTCTCACGGGCAACTATATAAAGTCTGTGGGAGACAAAAGAATTGACTATAGCCGAGATCAGCATTACAATGGCACCTATCCAGATTATTTCAAGTTTAAAAGGTTCTCCGGCAAGTTTCTTAATAGCTTCGGATATTATCAATGCAGCAGCAATGAAAATGAGCAATGCCTCGATGACCCCGGAAATATTTTCAACTTTTCCATGACCATACGGATGCCTGGTATCGGGAGGATTGTCCGAAACCTTCACCGAGAAGAAAGCTATCACAGCTGCCAGCAGATCCATTGCTGAGTGAATGGCTTCTGAAATTATGCTTACCGAACCGCTTATAATTCCAACAGTCAGCTTCAGAATTATTAAGAAAGTATTTGAAGCTATCGAAAGCTGGGCTGTTCTTACTTTAGAATTCATACGGATCACAATTAGCCTGACTCAAAGGTAGTCAGAAATTAAATGATATATTGATAATTATTTTAAATCGATCAGCTCATATTCTGTTGAGCCAAGTCCTATTTTAACGGCATGTTCAATTCCGGCCTGCCAGTAGGTGTCAGGATGCGAGATCAGGAATTTATCCTTATCCCTGAGGTCTTCATGATTATAGTTTTCGCGGATGCGGCTTCCGGCAAGGGCCGGTGCCGAATTGACCATATCGGCACTTGCTTTATCGAGAGCCACCGGATCATAGGAAGCTGCGATGCCAATGTCGGGGACCAGGGGGTAATCATTTAAATCCCAGCAGTCACAATCGGGAGATACATCCATTATAAAGTTGATGTGAAATGCGGGTTTGTCCTTGATTGAGGCTAATGCATATTCAGATATCCTTTTACAAGCAATTTCTGAGGACTGTTTCCAGACAACCCTTGCTGCATCATACTGGCATACGGCAACACATTGCCCGCAACCGACACATTTCTTATAATCTATTCGCGCGATCTTGTCCTTACCTACTTTTATAGCATCGTGAGCGCAATATTTCTCGCAAATCCTGCATCCGGTACAGTTCTTTTCATATATCCGGGGAGATGATCCTGAATGAAGATAAAGTTTACCACCCACCGAAGCACAGCCCATCCCGAGATTCTTGAGCGCTCCTCCGAAACCTGTGAGCTCATGCCCCTTGAAGTGATTCATTGAAATAATTATATCGGCATCAGCAATCGCGGAACCGATCTTTGCGCTGCGTGTTAGTTCGGAATTGATCTCCACCTCATGGTATTCGGCGCCTCTCACACCATCTGCTATTATCACGGGGCATCCTGTTACGAGCGGATTGTACCCATGTTCAAATGCTGCTTCAAGATGATCGGGAGCATTTGACCGCCTCCCATGATATAATGTATTGCAATCCG
Organism: uncultured Rikenellaceae bacterium; assembly: GCA_964410385.1. GTDB lineage: Bacteria > Bacteroidota > Bacteroidia > Bacteroidales > VadinHA17 > LD21. The sequence continues at coordinate 17,627 of CAYPHL010000011.1, forward strand.
TAAGAAAGGGACTGGCACCCTTCGATCGCAGGAATTTAACGACCTGTGCTGCATAATCCGGCCGGATATATGCAAGATTACCCGGTTCACCGAAATGGATCTTAATAGCCACAATTTTTTTATCGAATTCAATCTTCCCTATTCCTGCCTTAATAATAAGATTTTCGAGTTTTTTGAGAAGATTATGTCCAGGCCTGGTTCTCAGGTTGGTAAAATATACTTGTGATTTCATCATGATTTAATGAAAATAGAGCGCAAAAATAGTCAGAAATTTGATATCATGTTGCGGATCTCCTCGATGAGCCATTTAGGTGTGGAGGTTGCTCCGCAGATGCCGGCTGTTTCTCTTCCTTCAAACCATGATCTCTCAATTTCCCCGGGTGAAGAAACAAAGTAAGTTTCGGGATTGACCGTTTTACAAACATTATACAGGAGCTTTCCGTTTGAACTTTCTTTTCCGCTTACGAAGATTATTATATCATGTTTTTTTGCAAAATCCCTCAGATGGGGCTCTCTTCCTGATACCTGTCCGCAAATTGTATTATGAACCTTAAGGAAATTATCCGTATCGCTGATACCTGCATTCTTCATTGCTGTTCTGATCAGCTCCGCAATATTATCATAGCTGCTCCTGCTCATCGTGGTTTGCGAGAAAAGTGAAACTGGTCCTGAAAAATCAATTTTTTCAAGGTCTTCCGGACCTGAAATGAGTATGGCTTCGTTGTTGGTCTGGCCCAGTAATCCGACAACTTCATCATGTCCCCGCTTACCGTATATAACTATCTGTCCTTTCTGATCCCTGACAGCGAGCCATGTATTTTTTATTTTTAGCTGAAGTTTCTTAACGATCGGGCATGTGGCATCAATTATTGTAATGTTATTCTTTTTGGCGAGAAGATAGGTTGCCGGTGGTTCCCCGTGTGCCCTTATAAGCAGATTACAGTCTTTCAGTCTTCCAAGCTTTTCACGATCTATAGTGATGAGGCCAAGTCCGATAAGCCTGTTAACCTCCATATCATTATGGACGATGGGTCCGAGTGAATATACTTTCTCGCCCTTCTGAAGTGCTTTTTCGGCTATACCGACGGCATTCTGTACACCAAAGCAAAAACCGGATTTATCGTCAGTTTCGACTATCATCAAACTTTTCCTCTATTATTTTTCGTACCCATTCCATCTGATCTTCAACAGTCATTCTGCTATTGTCCAGAATCAGAGCATCATCAGCCCTGCGGAGCGGACTGATATCCCTGTTCTCATCAGTAATATCCCGGGCTATTATATTATTTCTGATCTCTTCAAAATTGACATCAATGCCCTTGCCTCTCAGTTCGTCATATCTCCTTTTTGCCCTTATATCAACCGAAGCTGTCATGAATATTTTAAGGTCGGCATCAGGAAAGACTACCGTGCCAATATCTCTTCCATCCATAACAATACCTTTAAGCACACCTATCTGCCTTTGCAGTTCAACCATCCGTGAGCGAACCTGGTGGATCTGGCTTATCCGGCTTACATGTGAAGAAACGTTCATACCTCTTATTTGTTCTTCAACATTTTCGGAATTAAGGAAGGTCTCATATCCGCTGATGTCCGGGTTGTAGACAAATTCTATATGAATATCCTTCACTTCACCAAGTATTCCTGACAAATTGAGCTCTTTATCACCGATAAAGCCTCTCCTTAAACAGTAAAGAGTAACAGCCCTGTACATTGCTCCGCTGTCGATATAAATATAATTCAGTTCCTTCGCAATCGCTTTTGCAAATGTACTCTTGCCGCACGAAGAATATCCGTCGATGGCAATAATCAGTTTTTTGTCCATAGTTTCCTGTATACCTTGTCAGTTTTCACTATCAGCGAAACATGATTTGATGATCCTGCAAGATGGTAAGATGCTCTTCCGAACTCTATATTCAGGATAGAAGTATTGATTCCGAAACCCCATGAAAATCCCACTGCTGAAGTCTTTGATTCAAGTTTAAGTTCACTTCTTCTCTGGTAATTATAACCTGCGCTCAAGTAGAAGTTCTTATGCGGAATCATTTCCGCTCCAAGGATCATATGCCGGAGCATATTTTCAAAGAAGCCGGAATTATTGTTTCCATCTCCGGGATCATCATACATATGTGTAAGGTCGAATTTTTCAAGATGCCTGATGGCGAGGGAGAAGCGGAAAGGAGCGTGGGCAAGCTGTTGTGTAAGGCCTGCCTGGATCTCAAAAGGCGGACTGAGTCTTTTTTCACCGGCATAGGTGGTGACCTGAGCCCCAAGATTTTTTATTACTAATCCTGCCGAAAAAAGGCCTGATGAAGTATGATAGTTCCCGCCGATATCAAATGCAAATCCGAATGATGTATATTTTTCGAGATGTGACAGAACAGGTTTGAAATTTATTCCGGCAGAGAAATTATCATATATTTCATGTGACCATATAACTGAGAAGGCATATTCTGATGCATGAAAGCTGCCGGTTATTACCCCTGAAGGATCAGCTTCGGTGAAAGAGCCGTAATTAAGATATGTAAGCCCCGCTGCAAAGTTGCCTGCTGAAGGATATGACAATGAGTACATAACAAGACCGTAGTTGACTCCTGCGAAATAGTTCACATAGTTAAGTGCCAGCGATTTATCCATACTTTTTGCCAGAAGGGCAGGATTATGCCATGACAGGTTCAGGTTATCGCTGCGGAGCGAAACGTTTGTCCCTCCGAGAGACGAAACAAGCCCGGAATGGGTTAGATTAAGGAATTCATAAACATTATCACCGCCTGTCTGAGCAGAGGAATCAAGTATCATTATACTTAAAATAAATATATTTATGCTTTTTCTGCCCATCTTTTAATATGCTGATCAAATATAGCAAGAATTAGTAAACGGAAGACATCCGTAAATTAGTATTAATGAACATGATATCAGTCATCGAAAGTTGTCATGCGGTTTTTCCGGTAAGTATCATTGCTTCTCCGCTCTTTTTCGGACGGCCGTTTATCTGCGACATGAAGAGACCTGAGATCACGATTATCATCCCCGCAATATTCTGCATTGTCATTTCATCTCCCAGTACGATGAATGAAAAGAATGCTGTGAATATCGGAATGCAATTTGTAAAAACATTGGCCCTGGATATTCCCATTTGTCTTACCGAATAGGCGAAAAGTATGAAGGCGCCGCATGAAGCGAACAGGGAAAGCTCGGCAACTGGTATAAGACTGCGGATTGTAATTGTAGTATCGGCTAAATGCCTGAGTTCAAATATAAGAAACAAGGGAAGAAAAAGAAGGGCCCCAATCATATTCTGAATATTAACAATATAAATAGGATCGTAGGAGCCCACGAGCCGGTTCAGGGTAAGATTATAACCGACAGCTGAAAATACAGCAAACAAAAGCAGGATGATACCTCTGATATCGAACGACAGACTGCCGTCCTTATTAAGAATAAATACAAGTATCCCGATAAAAGATATTATAATACCAATGTAATTGATGATACGAAGTTTTTCCCTGTAAAGAAGCCAGGCTCCCAAAGCTGCTATTACAGGTATTGTGGAGATAATTACCGAACCTGTTGTTGCGGAGACATATGTTAATCCGAAGCTTTCCCCAAGGAAATAAAGAAATGGTTCGAACAGCGCCAGGAGTAGAAATAACTTCCTGTCTTCCTTCCTTATTTTTATATGGTTCCTGGTAAGGGAAATAAATACATTCAGGATTATTATTGCAATAACAAGCCGGATGAATACAATCGTGAGTGGCCGGAACGTTTCATTTGCCACTTTAAACCAAATGAAGGAAAATGACCAGAAGATCATTGAGAGTATTACTGCCCCGTATTTCACAAACAGATTTTTCACAAAAAGATCCGGATTAACTTTTCCGGCGGGTCGAATTTATAGCATAAAATTTAATTTATGCAGATATGGTGCTGTAAACTTACAAGAAATTTTGACTGATCATTATTTTTCGAATAATGCAATCTGCCTTCAATGATGATATACGTATATACCATTAATTCAGTTGCTTATTTTAACAGCATATATCGAATACATTTAAAACATCATTTAACCGCGGTTTGTATGTGAATCATAAATTATTATATTTGCCGCCTCTGATATTATTATAACAGTTATGTGGTACGGATTTGACAGTAATGGCTTTAATTTGTATTGCAGTATAATGATGATTTCTTAAACACAGTCAAGATAAAATGAAAATTCTGGTTTGTATAAGCAATGTTCCCGACACGACTACTAAAATCAGGTTTTCTGAAGGGAATACATCCATCGACACTGCGGGTGTTCAATGGGTCATTAATCCATGGGATGAGCTCTCGCTTACAAGGGCTCTTGAACTTAAGGACAATCCTTCATCCGGGGTAAAATCGGTAACTGTTGTCCATGTCGGACCTGCCTCTTCAGAACCGACTATACGAAAGGCACTTGCAATAGGGGCTGATGATGCTGTCCGGGTAAATGCAGAGTCAAAAGATGCATATTACGTTGCTGCCCAGATAGCAGAAGTTGTTAAGAAAGAGCAGTATGATATGATCCTTTGCGGAATTGAATCAAGCGATTACAACGGATCCCTTGTCGGAGGTATGGTGGCCGAGTTTCTTGGTATTCCTTCAGTATCATCGGTTTCGGGTATTTCAGTTGAAGGAGGGGAAACGGTTCTCACCCGTGAGATTGACGGAGGAAAGGAAGTTGTTAAAGTACCTGCGCCATTTGTCGCGGTTGTTCAGAAAGGGATCGCAAAAGAACCCAGAATTGCAGCAATGAGAGGAATAATGATGGCCAGAACGAAACAGATCAGGTTATATGAACCTTTATCTGTTGATCCCCTGACGGCCGTTACGGTTTTTGAGAAACCTGAACCCCGTGCTGCATGTAAATTCGTTGACCCGGAACATCCGGAACAACTTATCGACCTGCTGCAGAATGAAGCTAAAGTGATCTGATTTTTATCAATATAAACTACTAAATCTATGTCAGTTCTTGTATATGCAGAAAACTGGGACGGGAAATTCAAGAAACTTTCTTTTGAACTGGTCTCATTTGCTTCGGAAACAGCGAAGGTGATGAATTCCACTGTCACCGTTCTATCAATCGGTAAGGTCGATGATTCTGAACTGAAAAAGCTTGGAGATTATGGCGCCGCCAGGGTACTGGTTCTCGAAAATGAACTTCTTGACACTCTTGACAGTCAGGCTTATTCCAATGTCATAGCAGAAGTTGTACTGATGACCGGTTCCAAAGTAATAATCCTTTCAAATAATAACACAGGAAAAGCATTGGCTCCGAGATTGTCGGTTAGATTGAAGGCAGGGGTAGGGTCAGGAGTCAGCAAACTCCCGCTTTCAACAGATCCTTTCGTTGTATATAAACGTACATACTCCGGTAATGCATTTGCCAGGGTTGAAATAAAATCGGAAACTAAGATACTGACACTTGCCCAGAATACGTTTCACCTTACTGAGACTCCCGGCAAAGCAGTTATTGAAAAAATTGAATTACCCAAAGAAATTACAGGCAGCACAAAAGTTCTTGATACAAAGAAACAATCCGGAAAGATCCTTCTTACAGATGCAGATATAGTGGTTTCGGGCGGAAGGGGAATGAAATCTCCCGATAACTGGGGTCCGCTTTTAGAACTTGCCGATGCACTCGGCGGGGCGACTGCCTGTTCAAGACCTGTTTCGGATGAAGGATGGAGACCTCATGAAGAACATACCGGTCAGACCGGAAAGATAATTGCTCCAAACCTTTATCTGGCGGTTGGTATCTCTGGCGCAACACAACATCTGGCAGGGGTAAGCTCTTCAAAATATATTGTCGCAATTAACACCGACAAGGATGCACCTATCTTTGAAGCTGCACAATATGGTATAGTCGGCGATGCTATGAAGGTTCTTCCAAAACTGGTTGATGCCCTGAAGAAAAGATAATTGTTGAGACAAGGCATGCCTTGTCTCAAC
>CAYPHL010000011.1:23702-56197 GCA_964410385.1 uncultured Rikenellaceae bacterium
GGTTGATGCCCTGAAGAAAAGATAATTGTTGAGACAAGGCATGCCTTGTCTCAACAATGATACTCGACAGGGCCTGCCTTGTCTCAACAATATAAAGATTATTCCCATGATCCGTCAGATAATATTCGCGATAACACTGCTGATAACACTGGCAGTATTCTTCTATACGATCAGAAATCTGATAAGCTATTTCCGGCTAACAAGACCTGCAGCGCCGATTAAGGACTTCGGGAAACGGTTTGGCCTCATGATGAAGGTCGCATTCGGACAGACCAAGATCTTCCGCCGGCCGGTAACAGGATTTTTTCATGCACTTGTATTCTGGGGATTCTGTATTATAATCTTCGGAAGTATCGAAATGGTAATTGACGGACTTACCGGTTCTGACAAGATCCTTAAGTTCTTTGGACCATTCTACGACTTCCTTATGGCCTCAGGGGATATTTTTGCCGTACTGGTTGCTGTCTCGATAATAATTTTCCTTATTCGCCGGTTGTTTTTGCATATAAGGAGATTCGAGGGTGTCGAAATGAAAAAACGATCCCACAGGGATGCAAATATCTCGCTTACACTCATCCTCCTGCTGATGTTGTCACTTATTGCGATGAACACCGGATATGCCGGATTAAAGAGGATTTCAGGTGAAGCGGTTGCAGGCGTTTATCCGGTCGGATCTTTTTTATCAGGTATTGCCGGAAGATTATCCGGAAACGGATACGGAATGATTTATGAGATATCATGGTGGTCACATATTCTGCTTATATTCTTTTTTGCGAATTATCTTCCTTATTCAAAACATTTCCACGTTTTCATGTCGGTTCCAAATGTATTCCTGTCAGGACTGGAGCCGGCCGGTAAACTTCCCAACATGGAAAACATTACCAGGGAGGTGAAGCTGATGCTCAATCCTGATACGGCATTTGCTGCATCTCCCGCAGATACTCCTGTTGAACGCTTCGGCGTTAAGGATGCCGAAGATGTGACATGGAAAAATTACTTTGATTCATTATCTTGTACCGAATGCGGCAGGTGTACATCTGTGTGTCCTGCCAATATTACAGGAAAATTACTCTCTCCCAGGAAAATAATGATGGATCTGCGTGCTAGGATGAAGGAGAAAGGCCCGGAAATGGTTAAGCGGGGAAGGGATTATAACGATAACAGATCCCTTGTCAGGGATTATATTTCAGAGGAAGAGATCTGGGCATGTACTACCTGCAATGCCTGTGCAACGGAATGTCCGGTGAACATTAATCAGCCTTCCCTGATCGTTGATATGAGAAGATATCTTGTCCTTGAAGAAGCATCTGCGCCGGGAGAACTGAAATCGGTATTTAATAATATAGAAAATAACGGAGCTCCATGGCAGTATTCTGCCGAGGAAAGACTAAACTGGACAAAAGGCCTTGATTTTGAGGTGCCTCTTATATCGGATCTTTATTCAAAGGGAGAAAAGCCTGATTACCTGCTATGGGTTGGTTGTGCGGGAGCTTTCGATGACAGGTATAAAAAGGTTGTAAGGGCTTTTACCAGGATTTTAAATTACCTTAAGGTCAGTTATGCAGTACTCGGGAAGGAGGAGACCTGTACCGGAGATCCGGCAAGAAGGGCCGGGAATGAAATGCTTTTCCAGATGCAGGCCCTTCAGGTTATTTCGACACTTAATTCCTATGAGGTATCCAGGATCATTACAATTTGTCCGCATTGCTATAATACTTTCAGAAACGAATATCCTGATCTCGACAGTAAGTTTGAAGTGATCAGTTATCTTCAGCTTATCCACAGACATATTGATGAAGGCCGGCTGAAGCCTGTTTCATCTGAATTTAAAAACCTGTCTCTCACCTATCATGATCCGTGTTACCTGGGCAGGGCAAACGGTATTTATGATGAACCCCGGAAGATTCTGAAAAGTCTGCCGGTGGAGTTTACGGAGATGGAGAGGAGCAGGAGTTTTGCACTTTGCTGTGGAGCAGGTGGAGCACAGATGTTCAAGGAGGCAGAAAAAGGAGAGAAGGAGATATTCCTGGAAAGAACTGAAGATGCTATCAGTACAGGAGCAAAGATAATTGCGACAGCCTGCCCTTTCTGTATGACAATGATAACCGACGGTCTTAAGTATAAAAACAGGGAGGATGAGTTAAAGAACCTCGACGTTGCAGAGATAGTTGCACAGTCCCTGGGTTTACAGTAATTTAAATATATAAAGTAATGGAAGACATAAAGAACCTGAAGAGTGGTGAATTTCTGGTGGCAGAAACAAATCCTGAAAGTATTTTCATTCCTGAGGAATTCAATGAGGAACAGCGGATGATAGCACAGACATGTCAGGATTTTCTGAACGCTGAGGTATATCCGAAGATGACGGAACTTGAGAAGGGCAACCGGGAACTGATGAAGGAAGTACTGAAGAAAGCCGGTGCACTTGGCCTGATGGGGATCTCCATACCCGAAGAGTTTGGAGGTTTCGGACAATCGTTCGTTACGCAGATGCTTGTTGCCGAGACAACCGGAGCGGGATTTTCATTTTCTGTCGCATTTATGGCTCATTGCGGAATAGGTACACTTCCTGTACTTTATTACGGAAATAAATATCAGCGGGAGAAATACATCCCCGGACTTGCATCAGGTGATCTTATCGGTTCATATTGCCTTACCGAACCGGGTGCAGGCAGTGATGCAAACTCGGGAAAAACAAATGCCAGATTATCAGAAGACGGGAAATACTATATTCTGAACGGCCAGAAAATGTGGATCACAAATGCCGGATTTGCGGATACCCAGGTGGTATTTGCCAAGATTGACAACGACAGGGTCTTAAGCGCTTTTATTGTTGAATCTGATTCTCCCGGAGTAGTCATTGGTCCCGATGAACACAAGATGGGCATAAAAGGCTCTTCAACAGCCCAGATATATTACAATGATGTTAAGGTTCCTGTAGAAAATCTGCTGGGCAAGAGAGGAGAAGGTTTCAGGATAGCTCTCAGTATACTGCATATGGGCAGGATCAAGCTTGGAGCAAATGTCCTGGGTGCTGCCAAAAAGGCTATCAGCGATTCAGTAAAATATGCAAACGAACGGAAGCAGTTCGGTGTTTTCATTTCAACATTTGGAGCTATTAAGCATAAGCTTGCTGAGCAGGTTATCAGGTTGTTCGCAAGTGAATCGGCCGTATACAGGGTAAGCATGGATATTGATGACCTTATAACCAGCCTTAAATCTGACTGCGGAGACACCGGACGGGCAACTATAGAAGCCATAAGCCATTATGCTGTCGAAGCAGCCATTCTCAAGGTTATCGGCTCCGAAATGCTTGATTTTATCGCTGATGAAGCTGTTCAGATACACGGAGGTATGGGTTACTCGGCAGAGATGGATGTTGAAAGGAATTACCGTGACTCAAGAATAAACAGGATATTCGAGGGAACCAATGAGATCAACCGTCTTCTTGTAGCCGATACTGCTATGAAGCGTGCAATGAAAGGTGATTTTGACCTGTTTGGTAAGGCAGCGGAACTATACGAAAACCTTGATAAAATAACCGCAACCGGAATGACCGGGGAAAGTTATTTTGAAGAAAAATCAGGATATATATCTGCTTTTAAAAAGCTGATCCTCATTTGTATCCATGGTGCTGTTAAAAAATTCGGAAAGAGCCTGGTGAGTGAACAGGAGGTCATGATAAATATTACTAACATGATGATGGAGACCTATTTATCCGAATCTCTTGCTCTCAGGATACAGAAGCTTAATTCGCTCAGGGACGATATCTCTGTTTACAGAGACATCCTCGACGTAAATATTTACGATTCTTCACATAGTATAAGGAAATCAGCTTTCGACGCCATCAGTTCATTTGCACAGGGAGACGAAGCTGAGCAGCTGTTAAAAGCTGCAGAAGTACTTACCAGGGTCAGGGGTGTGAATGTTAAAGATGCCCGTCGAAGAATTGCTGATAAGCTTATTGAGGATAATGTCTATAAGTTCTGATATGACAAAAAACATACCGGCAGGGGTAAAATTAAGATCGTTTATTATGGTTAATTTGTTTTGACTAATATCTTTGTGGTAAATAACGAATATACCTGTAATGAAATTTTTGAACAACCTGAGAAGACCCTGTATTGTAGTTTTTACAATCCTGGCAGGGATCATTATCCTTGCTTCATGCGAGAAATACTCATTCAGGGTTGAGACAGTCGATCCGGTCGATTCAGTTCATTTTAAAACGGTAATTCAGCCCCTTCTTGACAATAAATGTGCAAATTGTCACGGAGGATCACGGGAACCCGATCTTCGTTCTGCATATTCATATGAATCGCTGACTACCGGCGGATATGTAACCCTTCCGGCAGATAAAAGCAAGCTCTATACAAAGGTGATCTCAAGCGGACATGCCTCATTCACTCTTCCGGAAGAAAAGCTCAGGGTACTCTACTGGATCTCACAGGGAGCAAAAAACAATAAATGAACTAAAACCTAACCATACCGGATCAAATGAAAAAGATTATTTTAGTGTTTATATTATCAGCCGTGATGGCAACTCTTTCAGGGCAGGAAGAGAGTCAGACCAAGGCAGAACCCAAACCTGTAAGATTTACATTCGGGACCGGTTTGCTTATTGATAACCAGACAATAATGTCACCATTCAAAGGGGGGCTTGAACTTGAAATACATCACAGGTTCAGTCTTATCGAAAACATTGACAACCTCTTTGGGATTTATGGAGCAGCCAATACGAGGCTGGGACTTAATTATGGTATAACCGACAGGCTGATGGTTGGGGCAGGGACGACTAAAGATTACAAGCTTCAGGATGTACAGTGGAAGTATCTGATCCTTCGTCAGATGGATGATAACAGCATGCCCGTTTCCCTTTCATATTACGGTAATATGGTTCTCGACCTCAGGGAGGATGCTGCCTTCGGACCAGAGGCTTCTTACCGGCATATCCACAGGTTATCCTATTTTACCCAGTTTATACTTGCACGGAAAATGACTGAAAAGATCTCTCTTCAGATTGCACCTTCGGTTATTTACTTTAATTCAGTACCACGATACAGCGATACTGAAGGGTATAAGAACTTCAACCTCGGCCTGTCTGCAGGCGGGCGTGTGAATTTCTTCAGGGACCAGTGCCTGATCTTTGAATATGACCAGCTGCTGACAAAACAGGAACTGGATGTACAGCCAAAGCCTAATCTCTCAATCGGTTGGGAAATAGGGACTGCAACTCATTGTTTCCAGCTGTTTGTTGCCAATTATTCACAGATAATAAATCAGCGCAACCTGGTATTTAATGTAAACGATTTTTCAAATGGAGATTATCTGGCAGGATTTAACATTACTGTCAGGTTTTAACATAATACCAAAATGAAATCCCTGTATACCTTAATACTGGTGATCATTTGTTTCGGCCTGCCGGCACAACTTTTATCAGCTTCGTACCGTTCGGGACGCAATGTTCAGGATACAGATACAGGCACCTATGTTTCTCCGTTTGCTGAAGCCAATGAGACATGCTTTAAATGTCACGGACAGGAGAAATATGAATATGCAAACGACCTTCTGGGTACAAAGGTCAGAGCGCTGATGTGCTCCGAGCGAATGATAATACGGGAAGAATTCTATATTTCAAATCACAAAAGTTTTGCATGTATAGATTGTCATTCAGCAGAATATGATACTTTCCCTCACCCCGGGGAGCTGAGGATGGAATTGAAATATAATTGTCTCGACTGTCACGGTGGTGATGATATGTATTCCAGCTTTAATTTTGAAAAAATCGATGCAGATTACCGTGAAAGCACCCATTTCAAGCTTGAGGAGGAGGGATTTACATGCTGGAAATGTCATGATCCACATACATACAAGATCAATATCAGGGACAGCAAGAACCTGAAAGAAACCATTCTGTATGATAATGCCATCTGTCTGAATTGTCATTCCGATTTCAGCAGATTTCAGCTTCTTTCCGACCGCGATGAGGTAAACCTGATGGAAACACATAACTGGCTCCCCGATCAGACTGCTCATTTCAGAAGTGTAAGATGTATTGAATGTCATACACAGATCAACGACAGCCTGCTGGTCTCACACCTGGTACTTCCGAAGGACAAAGCTGTTAAACTATGCAATGAATGCCATTCGAAGAATTCGATGCTGATGGTCTCCTTATATAAATACCAGTCGATCGAACAGCGACGCGACGGATTCCTTAACGGGATAATACTGAATGAGTCCTATGTGATCGGAGCTAACCGGAATGCATATCTTGGTACTGCGAGTATTGTGATATTCGGAATGGTTACACTTGCTGTACTGGTACATATATTTTTCAGAATAAGAAGAAAATACAATAAATAGAATAAAAATGTACTTATATCCGGTCTGGATAAGATTATGGCATGCCCTGAATGCACTTCTGATTATAATACTGATCATTACAGGCATCAGCATGCAATATACCGATAAGGACAGTTCCATATTTCTAGTGAATTTTGCAGGTGCTGTAAAGTGGCATAACATTGCCGCTTCGGTATTAACAGTGAGCTATATCTTTTTTATTGTAATGAACATTGTCACAGGTAACGGTAAGTATTACAAAATAAACAGAAAGAACTTCTTCGGGGATCTTGTAAAGCAAATGAAATATTATGCTTACGGGATGTTTAAAGGTGAGAAGCATCCTTTTCCGGTTACAATGGAAAGCAAGTTCAATCCTATGCAAAAACTTACCTATGTCCTTATAATGTATGTAGGATTACCGCTAATAATCATTTCAGGTATCGGACTGATGTTCCCTGAAGTCACAATCAAAAGGGTTTTTGGAATAAGCGGACTGATCCTTACCGATATCCTTCACATTACAATGGGATTTTTGGTTTCGTTATTCCTCGTAATACATATATATACATGCACTCTCGGCCACAAGCCTACATCTCTTTTCAGGGGTATGCTTTCGGGTTACCATGAGCCTGAAGAGGAATGAGTTTAGAAATTTGCATGATATTTGTAATAATAATCAAAAATAAATTTTTACTATGAAGAGAAACAAATCAATTATTGCAACTGCCGTTCTGTTTATGAGCATTTCGCTTATATCCCTCAATGCATTTGGCCAGCAGCAGGCTAAGCCCTGGCCGGTGCCGGATGAATTCAAGAATATGAAGAATCCTGTAGCCAAAGGTGAAGCAAGTAACAAGGCAGGCATGGTTCTTTATACAAAGTATTGTGCATCATGCCACGGAAAGACCGGACTTGGTGATGGTGTAAAATCACGTACCCTTAAAGATTTCGCAGGAGATTTTTCGGGTTCCTATTATCAGGATCAGACCGACGGGGAGCATTTCTACAAAACCAGGGTCGGTAGGGGTGAGATGCCCAAATATGAAGGGAAACTTACTGATGACGATGTGTGGAACATTGTAAATTACATGCGTACATTCAAAAAATAATACCGCATTCATCGAAATATCGTAGGGCATTGCATTCAATGCCCTTCTTTCTGACACATGCAAAATGACGTAGGGGCATTCCAATGGATGCCCCTACGCTTGTTTTCAAACATATAAAACCGATCAGGTTTGTTAGAAAGCTGCAAGAGAATTATCGAGAAGTGTTTTGATGTATGGATAGTTGTGTACGCCATTGCTTGCATCCCTGACGATCAGCTGGTAATTCAGGATAGCACCGAACTGGGCATTTGTAAGAGCCGGGAAAGCAGGTGTGTCGTTGGCCGGATTTTTCCAGTAACCTGTACTGTTTGACCCGGAATCATAAATATCTAAATATCCATGGTAGAGACCGTCTTCAGGGTCTTTCTGAAGAATGTCGTGTCCGTTTCCAAGAGCATTGATCTTATCGGCAAGTTCCTTAAGCTTATCGGTTACATAAGTGCGTGCAGCTGTAAGTGTTGTGTTTGAGGCGTTCATACCTGAATGGCAATTGGTGGTATTACATCCCGAATAGTTCCCTGCCGGGCTGAAAGAATGTCCTCCCGCCAGTCCTGAAGGAGTAGCCATATGACAGGAAGCGCATGAAGCTTTTGTTGCATGCTGTGAATTTGTATAGCCTGAACCGAATTCGATTCCGCCAACCCCTGCTGCCATTGCTGCATGTGTCCCGTAATGTACTCCTGTACGGTAACTTACTGATGACATATTATAAGTGGCAGATGGTTCCGAAACCAGTTTGGAATAATCTATCATCGCCCCTGATGAAGCTGTTATAGGTCTTGGCTGATGACACTTGGCACAAAGATTACCCCCGCTCTTTGTGAAGTTAATTGTCTTGGTACCACCCCACATTGTCATAGGAACAGCAGCAGTAGTTGTTAATGGAAGGAATTCAGTAGGAGCATAGTCCTTGTGTAAGGAACTGTGACAGGTAAAACAGTTTATTGGTCCGGGAAATGCGAGAGCTGAAGAACCGGCAACATAATTATTTATAAATTTTGTTGGATCTGAAGGATTTGCAGTAATTGTTGCAGGAGTATTCTTTGTAACTACATCCAGAAATCCCTGGTGAGAATGACAAGGAGCACAGTTGTTCCTCGTTCCCTCCTCAAAAGCTTCACCTTTAAAGTGAAGTGAATATTCATATTCAAATGACTTGGCCAGTACAACATTGCTGTTATGGCACAATTTGCACGTTTCGTTTGCATCCTTTCCGTCAATCCCATTGGTTCCGTTTGCACCGGAAGGCCCGGCCGGCCCCTCACAGGACGCTAATAAAAATCCGATGGTGATTATGCAAATCAAAATGTAACCGGTCTTTTTCATGATACAACTGTTAAGTAGAATTACGGCATGCAATCTACAAAAATCTCTGTTTATTTTTTCACAGTTCATATGATAAATGCAACATTAAGAATTAAAATTAATATGATCAATCGGTGTTTCACGTAAGGAATTAATCGAATTTTGTTAGTTTTAATTTTTTCTTATTTATAGAATATCCGGTATTATGAAAATATTAAAATTCCTGCTTTCACCCGTCTTTATGGGTTCCTTGTTCATTGTTTCAGCCTTTGCAATGGCAGCTGCCACATTCATTGAAAACGATTATGGTTCAGAAGCTGCCTACGGTATGGTATATGGTACAAGATGGTTTGAACTTGTCCTTTTCCTGCTTGCGGTCAATCTTACAGGTCAGCTTATAATAAACAGATTATTCAGGAAGAACAAGCTTCCTGTCGCATTGTTCCATCTTGCATTTATCCTTATGATCGCCGGAGCCGGAATAACAAGGTATTTCGGATGGGAAGGTATCATGCATATACGTGAAGGTGATTCCTCTGACAAATGTTTTTCAGATGATAAATACTTAAGGTATCAGGTCAGAAACAGTTCCGGCGATATCCTTGCTGAAGAATCAGAAGATTACAATCTTTCTTCATCATCAGCATCCGGCTTCAGGAAGAATATCATGGCCGGAGGCAGGGAATACGAACTTGTTTTTGCCGGTATGATGTCGGAAACACCTGTTTTCCATCTTTTCGCGGATGGTAAACCCGAAATGATCCTTCTCAGACAAGGGCCGGATGAATCCTTTGTTTCGGGATCATGCAAATCAGGTGACATGGAGTTTGAGATAACATACGGTTCTAAGGCAACCTTACTTCCTTTCAAACTTTTACTCAATGATTTTATCCTCGAGAGATACCCCGGATCAGACAGTCCTTCGGGTTACAGAAGCGACGTGATCCTTATTGATGAACCTGAAAATGTAAAAATGCCTTTTGAGATTTTCATGAATAATGTTCTTAAATATAAAGGTTACAGGTTTTACCAGTCTTCATATGATCCGGACGAAAAGGGGACTGTTCTTTCTGTCAACCACGACAGGGCAGGAATGATCGTCACATATACCGGCTATGCAGTTCTTTTTCTTTTTATTGTTCTTTCATTACTTATCAGAAATTCAAGATTCCGGACAGTTCAGCCGGGATTATGGAATTCATATCTCAGGAAGACAGTTCCGGCAATTTTACTGATGTTCGTGATTTCCGGACTTACCGGTATTTCAGCACAGCAGTTCATTCCCGGGGAGAAAGCTTCGGATGAACTTGGAAAGATACTGGTACAGGATCAGAGAGGCAGAACCAAGCCTCTTTTTACACTGAGCAATGATATAGTCAGGAAGGTGACCGGTGAAAATACATTTGAAGGATATTCCTCAATGCAGTTTTTCATGGGACTGCTTCTTGACTTTGACCACTGGAAGGATATGCCTTTAATCAAAGTGACAAATAATGAATTACGCAGGAAGTTAGGGGTAAGAGGAAAATATGCTGCCTTTTCGGATCTTGTAGATATGAGCGGAGGCGGGTCCTATAAGCTTTCAGCTGACGTAAATTCTGCATATTCCAAATCACCGGGAAACAGGAATAAGAAGGATAAAGAGATAATGAAGGTTGATGAAAGGGTCAATATTCTTTTTATGATCTACAGGGGTGATTTCCTCAGGATGTTTCCCACTAAAGACAGTACCCATACCTGGGGGCCTCCGCATGAAGCTCTTACTGGGGCAGTGAACAGCCAGGATTCCTTATATCTTCAGAATATTGTATCTGCAATGGCACAGGCTGTACAGGCAGATAATACTGTAAAAGCCCGTCAGGTTGTCTCATCAGTTTCAGCATATCAGGAAAGACATACTGAATATAAGTTACCCGCGCAATCGCGTGTCAAAGCCGAAATACTTTACTACAAACTTGCTGTATTTGAAAGACTGTTCCCGTTCTATCTGTCCCTGGGCCTTATCATGATAATATTGCTGATAATTAAGGTCATAAGTAATAATACAGGAGGATACTCTCTTATAAAAGCCCTGAGATGGATCCTTGTTGCCGGTTTTATCCTTCATACTTCGGGAATTGCGCTGAGGTGGTATATTGCAGATCATGCACCCCTGAGTAATGGATATGAATCGATGATCTTCATTTCATGGATAACACTTCTTGCGGGATTTATTTTCAGCCGGAAGTCGGATTTTGCACTTTCCTCAACCGCAGTCCTGTCAGGTCTTACCCTTCTGGTAGCACATATGAGCTTTATGGACCCTGAGATCACTAATCTTGTTCCTGTGCTGAAATCTTACTGGCTCACGCTTCATGTTTCAGTGGTTACCGGCAGTTACGGGTTCCTGGGTCTGGGAGCCCTTCTCGGACTTCTTTCACTGGTACTGCTGGTAATGGTTAACGGGAAGAACAGGGAAAGGATCTCGGGAACAATCGATGAGCTGACAGTTATTAATTACAAAACGCTTACACTCGGATTATATTTTCTTACTATCGGGACCTTTCTTGGCGCCGTATGGGCAAATGAATCATGGGGAAGGTACTGGGGCTGGGATCCGAAGGAAACATGGTCGCTGATCACGATCGTTGTTTATACACTGGTAACACACTCAAGAATGATCCCCGGGATGAAAGATATCTATACATTTAACCTGATGTCTTTGTTTGCATTTTCATCTGTCCTGATGACATATTTCGGGGTTAATTATTATCTGTCGGGACTCCATTCCTATGCAGGAGGTGATCCTGTTCCGGTGCCGGTATTTGTATATGTCACTTTCTTTGCACTGATTACGATTTCTGTAATTGGTTATATAAGATACAGGAAGTTTAAATCTGAATAGTTAAAAACTAATGAGAAATTGAGGTTTTTCAGGAAATTTCATCGTTGGAACAGACAAAATTGATATTTTAGCATCACACAAGCAATTAATCTGACGATTTATGGATTTATTTGATGTAGAAGTATACAGAAACAGGCGAACCAGGCTTCATGCTTTAATAGAATCCGGTCTGGCTTTATTTATTGGAAATAAGGAATCCCCGATGAATTATCCGGCAAATCCCTATAATTTCAGACAGGATAGTGATTTTCTCTATTATTTCGGGATTGATTTGCCGGACCTTGCCGGGGTAATGGATATTGATACCGGAGACGATTATATTTTCGGAAATGATCTGGACGTAGAAGATATAGTTTGGATGGGCCGGCAGTCTTCAGTTAGTCATTTAGGAGCAAGGAGTGGTGTGTCAGGCACCTACCCCCTTTCAAAACTGTCTGAAATAATAAATGAGGCATGTCAGAAAGGTCGTAAGGTACATTTTCTTCCTCCATACAGGTCTGAAACAATATTAAATCTTGCTTCACTTTTAAACGTAAATCCATACACGATAAAAGACCTCACATCAACTGCGCTTGTAAAAGCAGTTATTTCAATGCGATCTGTAAAAGAACCTGTTGAAGTTGCAGAGATAGAAAAAGCTGTCAACATTTCATACGAAATGCATGTGACAGCAATGAAGATGTGTAAACCCGGAATTAAAGAGCAGGAAATTTACGGGAGATTGATGGGAATCGCCTATTCTTACGGGGCAAGTCCCTCATTTCCATTTATAATAAGCATAAATGGGCAAACTCTCCATAATCATAATCATTCCAATATTCTGGAAGCTGGCCGTCTGATGGTAAATGACTCAGGTGTGGAAACAAGCCTGCATTATACATCAGACATAACCAGGACAACTCCAGTTGGAGGAAAATTTTCTTCAAAGCAAAAGGATATTTACGAAATAGTATTGAAGGCTAATAGCGAGGCTATAAGAATTGCAAAGCCAGGGATAACAAACCGCGATTTGCATAAAACCGCCTGCAGGATCATTGCATCAGGACTTAAAGAGGCAGGTCTGATGAAGGGGGACACTGAAGCTGCAGTTGAAATGGGAGCCCATGCTCTTTTCTTTCCGCACGGATTGGGTCATATGCTTGGTCTGGACGCTCATGATATGGAAGCGCTGGGGGAAAAACACATTGGTTATTCTGATAAGGTCGTGAGGAGCGATCAGTTTGGACTTGCATATCTTAGGTTTGCTTTACCACTCGAAGCCGGACATGTACTAACGATTGAGCCAGGGTGTTATTTTATCCCTGAATTAATTGATAGCTGGAAGTCTGTAAATAAATTTGCAGAGTTTATTGATTACAGGAAGGTGGAATCCTATCTTGATTTCGGTGGCATACGTATTGAAGACAATATCCTGATAACTGAAGACAGTAACAGGATTTTGGGGAAACCTATACCTAAAAGTATTGATGAAGTGGAAGGGATCTGTATATAAAGATCCATAATATATTGCGGTTTGCTACCTCACTGATCCTTTTTAACTGATAATCTGTATATTGTGGTTGATTTATAAACCTCTCCTGGTTCCAGAACAGTAGAAGGAAACTCCGGTTGATTGGGACTGTCCGGATAATGACCTGATTCAAGACAAAGTCCCGATCTCAGATTGTACGGTTTCCCTCCGTAACCGATCTTCTTCCCGTTGAGGAAGTTACCGGTATAAAGCTGAATTCCCGGCTGATCAGTAATAACTTCCAGCATCCTGCCACTAACCGGTTCATAAACTGTAACATCCACTTCTTCCTTATTGTCAAGGATAAAGTTATGATCATAACCATGTCCTATAATCAGTTGTTCATCCTTTTCATTTATTCTTTTCCCGATGGTATGTGGTGATGTAAAATCAAATGGAGTTCCTGCGACGGGACGTATCTCACCTGTTGGTATCAATACCGAATCTAAAGGTAAAAATGAAGATGCTTTTATTGTAAGGTAATGATCAAGGATATCTCCGTTCCCTGCTCCATGCAGATTAAAATATGCATGATTTGTTATATTAAAAACAGTTTTTCTATCAGAAACAGCCTTATAAGACAGCACAATCTCATTATTATCAGTCCAGGTAAAAGTCACCTCAACATCCATATTCCCTGGAAAACCTGCCTCCATGTCGGGCGATTTATATGTAAAACTGACGGATGGGAATTCAGCTTTTTTCAATATTTCAGTTTCCCAGACAACACTGTGCCATCCCTTTGGGCCACCAAAAACAAAATTGGGTTTATTATTCATCGGGAGATTATATTCTTTCCCGTCCAATGTGAATTTTGCATTGGCAATCCTGTTAACATACCTCCCGATAGTGGAACCGAAAGAAACATCCCCCTTTACAGTTTCCTCGAAAGTATCATATCCGAAAGTTATATTATCTTTTTTCCCATTTTTGTCAGGTACTTCGATCCAGGTTATCCTGGCTCCGTAATTTGTAAGCTTCACGACATTTCCGGATTTATTGGTCAAAGTCAGCAAATAAACTTCTTTACCCTCGTGGATACCGTAAAGCTCCTTTTTCACAATCTGATTATTTTTACAAGATATGCAGCAGATTATTATTAAAAATGAAGCCAATATTAAATTTCTTTCCTTTTTCATTATATCATTTCTAAAAACGAATTTATATTATCAAAGAATTGCACGGTAAATTTATTCAAGTTAACCGGATTGTAAAGAAAAACATTTTTCATGACTGATAGTGTAAATGTGTTTTTTTCTTAAAAGGGATTAATGTCAGATAAAATATAAACTATGGTGTGATGCTGGAGATTTTCAAAATGACGGTTATTGAGAACTCTTCAGTATTTTGTAAATTTTCATAAGCAATATGTGCACAAAATTTAATTTTGTTAATTTCACCTCTGCTTTGTAATAATTCACATATGAGGATTACAAAGAATCCGGTCATATTTGGATCGGTAACCTTTACTAATAACGTATACAACAGGAAATCATATGAATGAGAAATTTTTCCCGCTTTATTTCGTTATATTTTTTCTTCTGATTTTTTCTGGTTGCAAAAAAGCTGACAATGATGTTGAGGTACAATCGGATAGTTATCTGAAATATTTTGAAAGTCTGAAAGCTGAAAACGATACTTTATTGAGAGGACAATCGACGGAAATAACAGCCACTGCAACCGGTAATAAAATATCTTTCAGATGGACAGCCAGTGAAGGTCCTATTCTTGGTGAAGGCAGTAAGGTTGTATATTTGTCATCTCCCTGTTGCTGGGGCGAAATAACTATTACCTGTGAAGCCAGGGCAAGGAATGCAACTGAAAGCAAATCAATAAAAATCACTGTTTTACAATGATCCGCCCCACAATCATTACTCTTTTTATTTTAGTAATTTCGGAAATCAACGCCCTGTCACAATGTTGTGCCTCATCGGGCAACCCGATAGGAAGTACAGTAAATATCGGGTTACTTGATAAAAAGATTCTGAGGACAGCATTGTTTTACAGGTTTTCATTTGCAGATAAATACTATGAGGGTTCTGAATTATATTCGGGAGGAATTGGCATAGTTGATAAGGCAGTATCGAATTTTGTCGGACTTCTTACCGGTTATGGGATTACGGATAAGCTGACGATAGAACTGGAAACCGGTTATGTTATAAATAAAACTCATTTCTACAGGGTCAATAATGAAAGACTCTCCGGATATGGACTTTCGGATGCCGTAATTTCAGTAAGGCCAAAAATCTATAGCAGCAGGGACGAACTGTTTGAAATAAGCTTTGCAATTGGATCTAATATTCCTTTCTCCAGGAGCCTTCAACGGGTACATGGTGTTACATTACCGGTTGATTTACAGCCCTCAACCGGGTCCTATGGTTTGATCCTTCAATCTAATATTATCAAAGAATTTCCATTCAGGAATATGAATTTGTTAATGATCAACCGATTTGAAAAGTATTTCGAGAACAGACAGAATTATTGTTATGGTAATTCGTATTCAACCTCATTTTTTTTCTCAAAATTTATCTCAATCGAAAGATCACATTTACAGGGTTGTACGATGATTATACAAGCTAAAAATCAAATCCGGAGTAAACACCTGTCGGACGGAGAACCAATTGACGGTTCGGGTAACTGTTCATTTTTTTTTATCCCGCAGGTTAGTTTTTTTGTTGCGGGCAACCTGAATATTTCATTGCAGGTTGATATTCCTGTTTACCAGTATTTCAACGGAATTCAGCTTGGCAATAAAATCTCTTCGTCATTTGTACTTATTAAGGATTTCGCCTTTAATAATTCTCTATGATTAAGACATTTATAGCATTGTTTTTACTGCATTATGCACTCTTATTAAAGAATCAGGATGCCACCGGTTATGAAATTACTTTCGATAAAAACCTTCATGATTTCGGGATCATTTATAAAGGTTCCAGGGCAGAATGTGTTTTTTCGTTTATTAACAAAAGTGACAAACCTGTAGCAATTACAAGTGTGAAAGCTTCCTGCGGATGTACTGTTCCGGTTTGGTCGAAGAACCCTGTAAAACCAGATGGTTCAGGTACGATAAGCGTCAGGTACAACACAAATATTACCGGCACATTTTATAAAACTATCACAATCCTGACAACAGGGGGAAGTAAAAGTATAACCCTTGCCATAAGAGGAGAGGTAAAGAAGAAAGCAAGGAATAACACAAAACCTTAGCCATCTTACTTGACTATTAATTCATAATATTTGGAGGATTGAAACCCAATACAGATCATTTTCTATCGTCGAAATCAGGGATACTCATAAATTCCCCGTTTCTGAGTGCTGACTGATGCGCAACTATCCCTGGGGCGGTATAGGCAAGAGCTTCATATACATCAACTTCAGGTCTGCGGTTTTTAATCAATGAATCAATGAATTCATGAGTTAGAAATGTGTGTGAACCGTCATGTCCGCTATTATGGCGCAATGGTTCGGGGAGCATATTGGTCTGCCACCACACAGGTTGTTTATAGGTCTCAACAGCATTTGCTTTATACTGGAAACCGGCATCATCCTTTCCAGTTGTATCGGCAACCTTTACAATTGTATGTTCATCTCCCTCCTTTAAAGCAGAAAAAAAGCTCATTTTATCACCTCTCCATTCTCCTCTTTCGACACTTCTTAAAGCACCTTTCCAGTTTACCTCAACCCTGAATGGATGATTCCTGTTGGTTTTAAAGAAAGCTGTCCCGTTCCAGAAAGGATTTTGATAAGGATTGTTCTTCAATAATGGAGAATCATCGCCCCAGCCCAGACCACTGACATGTGTCAGCCTTTCCCCCGTTACAGATATTAGGAATGATGTGCAATGAGTAGGATATAAAAGAGGAGGCATTCCATGCCTCCAGGTAGGCTTTCCGTCTTCAAACCACAATGTTTCAAGTCCCGGATGATTATATTCAGCAGCAGCACTGAAGATATTGCCAAACAAACCTTCATTAAAAAATTTTCTTACCGAGATAGTATTCTGCCTGTAAACACTTGTTTCAGCCATCATATAAGTAAGCCCTGAGCTTAATACTGCATCTTTCAGTTTGTAACACTCTTCCAGAGAATACGCGGCAGGGACAGCGCATAAAACATGCTTTCCGGCATTAAGTGCAGCTACAACATGTCTCACATGATCAGGTGCAGGTGTGGCAATAAATACTGCATCTATTTTGGGATCAAGAATTAACTTCTCCAGCGATTCATAACTCTTGGAACATTTATAAACCTGCATAAGGCGGTCCCTCCTGTCTTTTCGTAAATCGCTCACAGCCTCTACAATGCAATCAGGATGCTCATGAAACTGGAAACTTGTTCCAAATCTTCCACCAATAATTCCGATCCTGATCTTCCGTGGATTCTCCTGCCTGGCCGCAAATGATAGTCTGGGCGAAACGGTAAGTGCAGTCAGCCCCATGGCTGCCTTACCGATAAACATACGCCTGCTTGTGGACTTGATTCCCATTGTGTTTTTCATTTGATTTTAATGTTTGTTTTTGATTGATATTAATTTTATAAAACTACATTTTTTCGATTGAATTTCCAAGATTTGTCGTTAGATGGAATCAAAAGAAAGAAGATATACTATTACTTCATTCGCATTGCCGGAGAATAAATAATATATTCTTAATCCATATCTAGGATTCAGTTTAATCAATAAAATATTATGATCATTTGTGATTTAATCTGATTAAAGTTATACCTTTAGATCAAATATTATTTCATTTTAGTTAATTATGAATAACTCAGGCTCATAATGAATTTATTAGTAAATTCTTATAAAATCCCTGATAGAGAAACTCTGACTAATCCAGATAAATCACGGTCATTGATCCTGGTCCCTATATTTTCATGTCTGGAAATGAGAATTAAAATAGTTATTATTGGATAATAATTATGGAAGCATTAATAATTACAAATATTTATTGAGAATTTTAAACAGGTTGGTTATTATGGAGCACGAATTAAGAAAAAGATATATATTAAATTATCTGAACAAGAATGAATCGATTAGTATTCAGGATATTGTCGGGAATTTCGATATTTCGGAAATAACAGCACGTCGCGACCTGAATGAGCTTGAAAGTAAAGGCTTTTTGTTCCGTGTCCATGGGGGTGCTATAAAATCGAAAATGACTGGAGGATTGTTCGATTTTAATAATAAAGCAATACAATTTCGGGATCAGAAAATTGAAATATGTAGATATGCTGCCGGATTTATTGAAGAAGGAGATACTATATATATGGATTGCGGCACAACTGTATATTTTCTGGCCAGATTCCTGAAAAAAATTCAGAATCTCAGGGTAATAACCAACTCCTTACCGGTTATTTCTGAACTTCTGCCTTTTCCCCGGATTAAAGTTTACCTTATCGGAGGCGAACTTGATAATTCGCGTAAAGCACTTTATGGACCAATGACAGAGAATCTGCTGAACAGGTATAAAGCCGATAAAGCATTTATCGGAGCTGGCGGAGTTTCTATTGCCCACGGATTAAGTAGTGTTGACGAAAAGGAAGCTTCGATAACCATAAAGATGGCTGAGTCAGCCAAACAGGTTTTCCTGCTTTGTGATTCATCAAAACTGGAAAAGGATTCCTATTTCACATATTCATCGCTGTCGCTTGTCACTTACCTTATTACAAATAATAGTGTGGAAAAGCAGCTTCTCGAACTCTACAGGAAGAATGGAATTAATATTGTAACAGTTTGATAATGATTTCAGTACATTTCAATGACCAACAATAAACAAGATAAATAAAGTAAATAAATATTCACTGTTTAATTAAAACTCTTCAAGATGACAAAAATTAAAGCAGGATATGTATCCTTCGGAACCATGTTCTATGAACCGGCTAATCTTAAAATGATAAGCTTAACTGCAGAAAAACAACTTATTGATTCCGGATTGGAGCTTATCACAACTGATCCTGTTTTTGGAGAAGGACCAGAACCTGAACGGGCAATAAGGGAATTGAAAGGTAAATACTGGGATTTCCTGTTTATAAACATTATAAACTGGATTGACACAAGAGGAGTTTTCAGAGTGCTTCATGAATTCAGAAACGAGCCAATGATACTTTACAGCTATGGTGGATTTACTGACACCGAAGGGCGCTTTGGCAAAAAGGGAACTCTTATATCTCCTGCTGCAGGCGCAGGTTCAACATCCTTGCGGTTTCCCATGGAACAATGGGGGATAAAATTTAAATATTTATTCAATGGTCCGGATTTACCGATGGATATCGAGGGAATTTTATCGTTTGCAAAGGCCGCTTACACTATGAAAAGGTTAAGACATGCCAGACTGGGTATGATAGGTTATAATGATATGGGGCTCTATTCAACGGGCCTCAATCCGACGAAACTCCGTAATCTGATTGGGCCGGAAATTGAAAGTATGGATATGCTGCAGTTAAAGAAGAAAATGGATTCAATCTCGCTTACTGAGCTAAAGGAGGAGGTTAAAAGGGTCTCCAGGGACTGGGAATATCCATTGGGAAATCCGGATAATGAGGTCGTGGAATATGCAGTCAGGGTCTATATGGGGACAGTCAAACTCTGTGAAGAAAAGAAGTTTGATACCTTTTCTTATAAATGTGTTGATGGTGTTGATCTTGAAATGGGTCTGACTCATGCAGTTCCGTCATCACTCGTGGTTGATGCAGGGTATCCGTATGTTGATGAAAACGATCTTGGAAATTCTGTTTCTCAGCTTATGTTGAAATTAATATCAGGCAAACAGGTAGCCTTTATTGAACACTACGAACATCACCCTGAGTGGATACTGCTGGGGGAAGATGGCTACTGTCCGTCCGATTTCATAGAAGGGAAACCCCAGATAAAATATATTTCAACCGTCCTTCTGAAAGGAATTGCACATTGTTCAAACATGAAAAAAGGCAGAATGACCCTTGCCTGTCTGTCTGAAACACATGATGGATACAGGATGCATATAGTTACCGGAGAGGGAAAAGAGAGACCGGAATGGGTTGAAATGGGTGTCCCCTTACCCTCCTGGCCAAGTATTAAATTCTATCCTGACGTTCCGGTGAGGCAAATATTAGACCATGTCCAGTCACAACACTTTGCCGCTGTTTACGGGACTTATGTAAACGAGCTTGTTGACCTGTGCAGATTACTTAGAATAGAAATTGTTGTGGATTCCATTTTATAATTATTATATGAAACATCAATATAAGCCATTAATGCTTATCAGCTTGTTTTTTCTGGCTGTCGGCATTATGTTCTGTATGAACGATATCTTGCTGCCATCACTTGTCGCACATTTCAATATGAGCTATTTCGAGGCTACAATGATCCAGTTTTCATTTTACATCACATATATAATATTCCCGTTCCCTATTGCCTGGATGATTCATCATTACGGTTATAAAATAAGCCTTCTTACAGCTCTGTTTTTCTGTGCATTGGGATGTCTGGTATTTATTCCTGCAAAAATATTTGATTCTTATCTTATTGTTCTTACGGCAATCTTCATCCTTTCGACAGGTATAACGGTATTTAATGTTGCCGCCAATCCTTTCCTTGCATTATTGGGTGATCCGGAAGGTTCTGCAATTCGTATGAATTTTGCACAATTGTTTTCCAGGATAGGATATGCAACTACCCCTATAATTGCCACTGCCCTGATTTATAGTCGTTCCGGAGATATACGGTTTCACTTTCCCTATGCACTTCTTGCAGTCCTGCTTCTGGTAATTATTACCCTGTTCTTTGTATCCAGAGTTCCGGTAATGAAGGCATCAGAGGATGATAAATTCTCAATTAAGGGGATTTTCAGGGAGGTTCACAAATATCCCCACCTTTTCTTTGGCGTATTTGCAATGTTCTTTTATGTGGGAGCTGAAGCTTGCACTGCAGGGTTTTTTATACCCTATCTTCAGAAAGTTTTGAATTTTACTCCGGCTGAAGCTTCCCGCTACCTTACTCTTTATTATATTTTTGCCGGAGTAATGTGCTTGCTTGCAGTCTTCATTCTGAGATATGTTAAAGCTCACATTCTGGTTGGTGTTTACGGGATTGCAATGATAATATGCTACCTGGTAATAATATTTTTTAATACTGGGTATAACCAGTATTTTCTAGCTCTTTTAGGGCTGTTCCTGGGTATAATGTTCCCAACCCTTTTCAGCCTTGGGATCGAGGATCTGGGTAATTTTTCCGGAAGGGCATCAGCTTTACTGAATTTCGCCATAGTCGGAGGTGCATTCTTCCCTCCAATACAGGGAGCGATTACTGACAGATTCGGAGTTAATATATCATATCTCGTCCCATGTTTCTGCTTTGTGATGATCACTATTTATGCTTTGTTCTTCACGAAACAGCCTCTTCTGAAACGAAATTTTAAACTCAAGTCTCTTAAAACCAACTAGACTTCTGGTTTTATTAATAACGGTCCTGAAACAAACATGAAAAGATATTATTCCAAATTTCTTCCGGTGTTTTCCATGATCACTGCCGCAAGTGTGAATAATTTGTCAGCTGATCCACCTAAAAATCTTCCGAATATTGTCTTTATTCTTACTGACAACCAGGGTGCATGGTCTCTGGGTTGCTATGGTAATAGCGATATATTAACCCCAAATATTGACCGTCTTGCTTCAGAAGGTATGAAATTCACGCGGGCATTGAGCTGCAATCCTGTAAGTTCGCCCACGAGGGCAACTTTACTGACAGGATTGATACCCTCACAGCATGGAGTACATTGCTACATCGATAATAAGAACATGATCGGTCCGGAAGCCATCAGAATGATTGATGAATTTAAATCTCTTGGCGAGATTCTCAGAGATGAGGGATATGTTTGCGGGCTCAGTGGCAAATGGCATCTGGGTGATCATATGAATGCACAGGAAGGATTTTCTTTCTGGGTGACAAAACCAGGAGGTCATACACTGGAGTTCTATGATCAGGATGTTATAGAGGATGGAAGGATCCGCAATGAATCAGGATATACAACCGATTTCTGGACTAGTAAAGGAATTGAGTTCATCAGGCGGAACAAAAATCATCCTTTTTTCCTGTTCCTGGCATATAATGGACCTTATGCCCTGGGAGATCTTATGCTTAATCCTCCAAGGAACAGACATGCCGGTTATTATAAGGATAAACATTTCTCGTGTTTCCCCAGGGATAAGATGCATCCATGGCAAAACGGAAATAAAGCATTTCATAACACTCAGGTTGGGATGGAACGTCTTGCAGCCGAAACCAGTGGGATTGATGATGGTGTAGGAGAGGTTATGTCTGAACTTAAAAACCTGGGGCTTGATGAAAATACTATAGTCATATATTCTGCAGATCAGGGATATATTGGCGGACATAATGGAATGTGGGGTATGGGTGATCATTTCCGTCCGATAGGAGCCCATGAACTGATGATGAACATCCCTTTAATTTTCAGACACGCTGGTAATGTAAAAGCTGGTACGACTTCTGATAAGCTTATCAGTAGTTATGATTTTCTGCCAACACTTCTTAATTATCTCGGACTGGGTGAGAAAATACCTCATAAACCGGAGCTCCCGGGACGTGATTTTTCTCCCCTGCTACGCGGAGAGGAACCTGACTGGATTAATGAAGTATTTTATGAAATGGAAAATACACGTGCAATCAGGACTGATGAATGGAAATATGTAGCCCGTATCCCGAATGGGCCATACGAACTTTACAACATGAAGCTGGATCCGCAGGAGAGGTTCAATTTGTACGGGCAGCCTGGTACTGAGGACAAACTGGCAGATTTGTCACTTAAACTTAATTACTTTTTTGATAAATACGCCGATCCTCAGTATAACATCTGGAAAGGTGGTCGGTCGAAAGCTAGCAGACTTACAAAATAAATACTTTGTTTATAAGAAATAGTTTAAATGCTGAGTAAATTAAATAAACTGCTTGAAACAATATGGTTCCCAATCTCATTAAGAATATTGACATTAACTGCCTTTATTGGATTGGTGATAATTGGCTTTTCCTCACCCACTGATGATCCGTTTTTCGTAAGCCAGCTTGCCAAATCAAACCTTACAACCAGTTTTGTCTGGAGATTGTGGTGGCCATTGATTGTATTATCGGCAATATTCCTCGGACGCGTATGGTGTATGATTTGTCCTGTTGAACTGGTTACTTCCCTTTTTGCCAGAATTGGACTGAAGCGAAAACGACCAGGATGGCTGAAATCAGGATGGATAATAACTCTTTTTTATATGATCATCCTTATTCTGGGTATCACAATTATAGGAATAGACCTTAATCCAAAGTATACATCATTTTATTTAATGTTAATTCTAGGTATCTCAATTATTTCCGGACTGATCTTTGAGAAAAATACTTTCTGCCGTTATGTATGTCCGGTGGGGTATATGCTTGGTATTTTATCAAAAATAGCCCCCCTTGGCTGGAGAGTAAAAAGGGAATCAGTTTGCCGCTCTTGCACTGACAAGTCATGTATAAATGACAAATACACATATAATTTAAATTATAAAAGCTGTGGCGTTGACCTGATTCCGGTAAATATCAATAACAATGACCATTGCCTTTTATGCGGAGGATGTCTGAAGACCTGCAAGACCTATAATCCAGGGAATAATTCATCCCGTCCCAATCCTGCTATTGTAAAGACTGGTTTTGCAGGTGATCTGATGCGAATGCAACCGCTACAATTGCCTGAATGGTTCTTCCTGTTTTTACTGACAGGTTCCATTGTATTCGAGTTGAATCATTTCCGTATTATTTCGGATCTGAGCGCTTCATTCATTTCAAATAGTGGATTGAATTTAAATGGAATAAGGGAAGTCCTGGGCAAGGATATTATTCAGGTAGCATACTTGTTTATGATAATACCTGTAATATTATGGTTTCTGCCATATACTCTGCTTAAAATATTCCTTGAAATAAAAATATCATTAAATACATACTTACAGAAATTTAGTTTAATCTTTCTTCCTGTGATAGCAGCGTTTTTTTCAGGACTTGTTATTATGGAGATCAGTACCAGGTTCCCGTTTTATAAATACATTTTACGCGATCCCGGGGGAGTAGAGACGACAAAATCAATTCTTTTCAGACAGATTGAAATGCCCCAATTCCCATACTGGACAGAGTGGTTATACATAGCAATCCTCTTTTCTGTTCTTATTGCCGGAGTATTTCTGAGCTTTAAGCTTATAAGTAAATTTGCATACAGTTTGGATATACGAAAAGGCGGAAGCGTGCTTTATTTATTGCCTGTAATATTTATAGTAATTCTTTTTACAGGTGCACTGGGTTACGGATATTTAGGATCAGAATAAAGTAACTATCGCGCATCCGGACTATATACTAGATTCTGCCCTGACTGATAAGTACATATGTAGCATAAGAGTCTTAATATCATTAATACCAATTGTGTAATGAGGTGGAGGGTATTTTCTATGACAATCATGATCCTGATTTCAGCTGGTTTCCTTTTACAAAGCTGCATCCCGCAGAACAGCCCTGAAATTAATTATATCCGGCGGGAACCTATTCTTGAACCTGATTATTCAGGGGTAACAATACCTCCAAATATTGCACAATTAAACTTCCGTATCCTGGAAGAAGGTGAAAATTTCAGGATCAAATGCTTCTCTCAGAATGGGAAACAGATGTTCCTGCTTAAGTCAAGCAATGGTATTGTGCGGTTTCCCGTGGAATTATGGAGTAAATTGTTATTTGAAAACAGGGGGAAAAGTGTCGGATTTGAAATTACTTCGGATATTAATGGTAATCTGACACAATTCAATCCTTTTTTTATAACAATATCCATGGATTCCATTGATCCTTATATCAGCTACAGGTTACTGTATCCGGGTTACGAATCATGGTCAGAAATGCAGCTAATCCAAAGATCTTTGGAAGATTTTCACGAGTCGGTAATTTTTGAAAACCGGATTATGGAAAAAAACTGCGTTAACTGCCACACGTTTCTGAAAAATGATCCGGGGAAATTCTTTATTCATGTACGCGGGTCTTTAAAAGGTACTTACTTTGTTAACAACCGGACTGTAACCAGAAGAGTATTGAGAACTGATAATATGTCTGCCAATACAGTCTACCCCGCGTGGCACCCCGCAGGAAGATATATAGCGTTTTCATCCAATGCCGTAGTACAGTCATTCAATATGATTCCGGGTAAAAGGATCGAGATTTATGATCAGTTTTCAAGACTTGTGATTTACGACACAGTTTTCAACACAGTTACAGCTGTATCTGATATGGATACAATAAAGTATATGGATACCTTTCCGTGCTGGTCTCCCGGAGGGGACTGTCTTTATTTTTGCAGGACAAAAAAGGTCGGAGAAAATTTTGACTTCATGAAAGTAAAATACGATCTTTTCAGAAGATCATTTGATCAGTCAACAGGTCTGTTCGGAGAAGCTGAAAGGGTATTTAATGCCGGAGAAATCGATAAGAGTATTACTTTACCGGCAATTTCACCTGATGGAAATTACCTGTTGTTTACCCTTCACGATTATGGAACTTTTTCGATCTGGCACAAGGAAGCAGATCTTTATCTGCTTGATCTGAGAAACGGGAATGTCGGCAGAATGGCAATAAACAGCAATGAGAGTGAAAGTTACCATGCCTGGTCATCCAATGGTAACTGGATTGTTTTCAGCAGTAAAAGAGGCGATGGAATAACTGCAAGACCATATTTCGCATGGTTCGGTTCTCCTGATAGTGTTGGAAAGCCATTTGTTCTGCCCCAGAAAGATCCTTTTCTGTATGTCCGGCTGGCAAAAACTTTTAACAGACCTGAATTCATCACCGGCGAAATTATAACCAGTCCACGTGAGTTTGCAGAAGCCTCAGGAGACGAACCCGTTTATGCAGTATGGAATGGCCCGTTGAATTAAAAATCAGATTGGACTGATTGTAACTATTTGATCATATATTAGTTATAAAGACAGACTTTGCCATGTTGTCGCAAAATGATTATAAATACATTGAAAAAACCGGTGGAATTTCAACTTATGTATCGTTAGGATTACTATCAATAATTTCATTGTCTTATTTTTTGTATTTCGGAAAAGGTTTGTTTTTCCGTATTGAAAACAGTTCTCTATTTGTTTTCTCCAAAGAGTATCTTTTTGATTATCTCATTAAACCAGGCGGATTACTCGAGTATCTTGGAAATTTCATTTCCCAGTGGTATTACAGCATAATAATTGGTTCAGTGGCGGTTACTTTGTTTCTGATATTATCTGCTCTCATTTTTATCAGGATATGCAAGCTGCTGTCAACCAATACCCCGGATTGTTTGATAGTGATTTTAATACCATCATGTCTTTTGCTTTTAGTACAGATACATTCAGGTAACATGGTTTATCACACCCTTGGATATTTATTACTGGTTTATTATTTCCTCATCACAATAATCCTTGAAACAAAACAGCTCAGCCTGATTACCCTGGTGCTATTTCCACTGTTTTTCTATTTAGCAGGCTCATATGCAATAATTTACATATTAATCTACATAAATTTTTGTCTGATATTTAAAAACGGATCTTCCCGATTTCTCCTGCCGGGGATAATGATTCTGGTTACAGTTCTTACATTTTTTCTGTTTGAAGGGATCCTGTTCCTTCAACCTCAAGGAATGATGCTTAGATATCCACTTCCTCTGATTTCAGAGGACTGCCTTCATCCAATAGATATTATTCTCTGCTCTTATTTAGTTTTATATCCGTCAATAATTAAGATCACCGGATATTTAAAATCAGGAAGAAAACTTTCACATCTTGTTCTGATATCAGGCCTGATTATTATCTTTTCAACCACATTACTGATAATGACAAAGCTTCACGATCCTGAATTTGAAAAGGACAGTGAATTAGAGAAAAATTTTATTAACCGGGAATGGGATAAAATTATACGGCATCATGAAGAGGATCCTTCAAAAAGCATTATAGGGCAATATTTTTATAATCTTGCCCTGGCCGAGAAAGGGCAATTATGCAGCAGAATGTTTTTTGGCAGGCAGGATTTCGGTACAGCATCACTTGTATTACCTCGTGAGCCAGAATTAATTAACAGATCGGTTTACTTTTATTATACTGTCGGATTAGTTAATGAAGCTCACCACCTGGCTTATGAATCAATGGTAAAATACGGATACAGGCCTGAGACCATAAAAATGCTGATTAAAACTGAAATCATCACCGGAAATTTTAAGAGTGCAGAAAGATATCTGGAAGTCTTAGGGAAAACTCTCCGTTACAGGAAGTGGGAAAATAAATACATGCGGATGCTCAATGAACCGGCGTTAATTCAGTCAGACCCTGATCTGGGAAAGAAGATAAAACTTCTGCCCCGTAAAGATTTTTTTTTAAGCCGGGACAATGCAGCTAATCTTGATTTTATGCTGCTTGCAAATCCGGAAAATGCAATAGTACTGGAATACAAAATGGCCTGGTTTTTGCTTAAAAAGGATTACAAAGCAGCTGTTTATCAGGTCAAAAGATTGAAGGATTTGAATTATTCATATATTCCCAGGCATATTGGGGAAGCAGTAATGATGTTCATGGATTCTGGAATGGAATTACCTTATCTTGGTGACCTTACGGTGGAAACTGAGACTGGGGACCTTTATAAGGAGTATATAAGAGCATCGGAAGCAGCTAAAGATGAGAAGGAATTTATTAACTTAACTGACTCTTCATTGGTTAAAACTTTCTGGTACTATTATGTTTTCAAATAATTTGCATATTTATGTTTCATTATTCCTGATTATGAGAACTATTAAAAATCAGTTCGTATCGGCTTTTCTCTTTATGTTACTTATATTATCTGTGAATATTTGTGCACAGAGTAACAGACAGTCTGCAGATAATTCAGCCAACAAAGCAGTCACTCCAGGGATAAAATTCGGAGCTTTGGCTATAGACAGAGGCAACGGATTCTATTTTGGATGGGCTTCCGATTGTTCAAGCCTGGCAGAGGCTGAAAAGAAAGCAATAGATGTCTGCAATAAAAAGGGCGGTCGGTGTACGGTAGTGCTTTCCTATCAGGGTACCGGATGTGCAGCATATCGTTTTATCACAGGGAATGTTGGTATGGGTTATGGATGGGGACTTGCCGCAAACAGAGAGGAAGCTGATAAAAAAGCCAAAAAGGAATGTGCCGAAAGAAGTTATGGATTGCCTGCTCCCAACATTGTCTGGAGTTGTAACTCTTCCGATTCAGGCGAATTAAAGTTGATCTATGATGCTCACGATGAAATTAACAGCATCAGACCGGGAACATTTACTGACTATTGATTATGTCTCAATTCTTAAATTCCTTCTTATTTGCTCTTGTAGCAATTACACTCTGCTTTCCTGGATGTAAACCTGAAAAGGGTTATAATATGATAACAGTGAATCGTGAACCGGCTATAGAACCGGATTATTCAGGAGTTACAATACCACAGAATATAGCTCCGATGAATTTTCTGATCAGGGAAGACGGTGATTTCTTTATTATATCCGTAAAAAACTCAGAAGGGAAAGTACACCGGTTTGAATCAGGAGGCAGAACAGTTCAATTTCCTGTGAGTAAATGGAAGAAAATTCTTTCGGGAAGCCAGGGAGGGAAAATTGAATTTGAAATTATTTCAATTGGTAAAGATGGCATGGGTAAAAAATATGATCCCTTTTACATGAATATAAGCAGGGAAATCATGGATCCGTATTTGTGTTACCGTTTGCTTTACCCCGGATACGAATCCTGGGTTGAACTTAAAGTTGAGCAACGATCCACAGAAAGTTTCAAAAAGTACTCGATTGTTGAGAATCAATTACTTAATAATAATTGTGTAAATTGTCATTCATTTATTCAAAACAATCCCGGGAGGTTCTTACTTCATGTTCGCGGCTCAGTAGGGGGAACCTATTTTGTTGATGGTAAAAATGTTATAAGGAAGAATTTGCAGGCAGGAAAAATGCCGGCAAATGCAGTTTATCCATCATGGCACCCATCAGGAAAATATGTGGCATTTTCTACAAACAAGACAGTCCAGTCTTTTCATATGCGCCCTGAAAAGAACATTGAAGTATATGACCTTTTTTCTTCACTTGTCATTTATGATACTGAAAGTAACGAGATGTATGCTTGTGAAGAAAGCGATACGACAAAGTATATGGAAACATTTCCTTTCTGGTCTCCGGAGGGCGATTATCTCTACTACTGCAGGACAGATCAGGTTAAGGAGAACTTTGACTTCAGAAGTGTTAAATATGATCTTATAAGGAAATCCTTTGATAAGTCATCGGGAATATTTGGTAATGCTGAGATTATTTTTGATGCCGGAGAGATCAACAAAAGCGTCTCTTTTCCAAGCATATCACCTGATGGTCAATACCTGGTATTTACCCTGCATGATTATGGAACTTTTTCCATCTGGCATAAAGAAGCTGACCTTTATCTTCTTGACCTTAAAAACAGAAGGGTTGAAAGAATGAACCTGAACAGTGACGAAACAGAGAGTTATCATTCATGGTCATCAAACAGCAGATGGTTGGTTTTCAGCAGTAAAAGGGGAGATGGATTGACTGCAAGACCATATTTAGCTTATTTTGGTTCACCTGACCAGATAGGTAAACCGTTTATCCTTCCTCAGAAAGATCCATCATTATATGAGAGAATGGCACAAACCTTCAACAGACCTGAGTTTTTAACAGGCAGGATCAGTACAGGTCCGCGTGATTTTGTCAAAGCTTCAAAAAAAGACCCTGTAAAAGCAATATGGGCAACGAAAAATCCATTACCTGAATGAATCCTGCTGTCAAACGAGTGTATGGAATTCTTGATTCTGTGGGCAAATTAGAAAAGCATGTCGTCTTTTCATCTCTTGCTTTAATTTCTCTGATTTCCTTTATTTATTTTTATTGGTTCGGGCAGGGAGTATTTCTTTATCAGGAGAATAGATCATTGTTCATATTTTCAAATGAATATCTACAAAAATACATAATCAAGCCTGGAGGTTTGCTTGAATATGCTGGGAACTTCATTACTCAGTTCTACCATAATAGGTTATTTGGATCATTAATAAACACGGCCTTCCTGTTACTTCTATTCATTGTGCTTTTAAAAATTAACCGTCATTTGTCAGGGGGATCATTTTCGCTTTTGATTATCCTGTTTCCTGTTTGCATCTTACTGTTTATCCAGACAAGATATACACATTCAATCACTAACAGTCTGGGGTATTTCCTGCTGGTTACCTATTTCCTTGCTACAATACTGGGAGCAGGGAAAAGATACAATTTATTCAGACTGACATTATTCCCTCTTTTTTATTACATAACCGGATCTTTTGCACTTTTATTCACAATAATGCATATAATCTACAGCATTATTTATGAAAAGAGGATCAGGAGATATCTGCTCCCTGTCATTATTGCTGCTATTACAGTTGTATCTTTTGTGGTGTATAAGGATGTAATTTTTTTTCAAACCGGAGAACAGCTCTTGAGTTACCCATTACCATTTATCGAAGTGAAAAAGCTTCCGGTTCTGTATAATATTCTCTGTGTTTGGTTTATATTTTTCCCATTACTTGTAAAAATCCCTGGATTCCGAAGTAAAATAAAATATTCAGGTCCTGTTAAATTTACGACACTTCTGGTAGTGCTTGTGATGACTGTAATAATGCTGGTGAAGAAGTATGATCATAATCTTTCAGTTCTGTTTCAGATTGAAAGATCGGTTTATAAGCAGGATTGGGATGAAGTTATCAGGCTCCAGGAGAGGTCTCTCTCAACCAATTCCAATTGTCAGTACTATTATAACCTTGCATTGGCGGAAAGAGGTACATTATGCAGCAGGATGTTCTTTGGCCCTCAGAATTTCAGGGTAAATTCACTCATTTTAAAACGCAGTCTGGAAAACATTAACAGGATATTTTATTTCTATTATTCCATTGGACTGACGGGTGAAGCTCACCATCTTGCCTATGAATCAATGGTTGTGAACGGGTATCGCCCCGAGAATACTAAAATGCTTATTAAAACTGAACTTATCAACGGAAATTACAAAATTGCAGAACGCTATCTGAATGTCTTAAAAAGGACACTCTATTACAGAAGTTGGGCATTGAAATACGAAAAAATGCTGTTCAATCCGGATCTGGTAAATTCTGATCCTGAACTTGGAGAAAAGATAAGGTCGCTTCCACAAAAGGACTTTTTCATTAGACCCGACGATTTTGATAATATCGAATCTGTCCTGAAAATAAATCCTAATGATAAAAGAACCTTTGAGTACAAATTAGCCCGGATGCTTTTGGAAAAAGACTTAAAAGCAATTGTAAGTGAAGCCAGAAAGATGAAAGAAATAGGCTATACATCCATTCCCAGGCATATTGAGGAAGCAATTCTGATTTTCATGAATGCCACGCGTGAATTTCCTGATCTTGGCGGACTTTTGGTAAATCCTGAAACTTCAATACGTTTCAATCAGTATATATCAGTATACAACCTGAATATCAGAAATAAACAGTTACTTGACAGGGAAATTAAAAAAGTCGGAGGTAACACATACTGGTACTATTACCAGTTTAAATGATCTGCGAATGCAATAATTCTTGCTTAAAATTCAGGTTCATACTTCATTTCCGCAGGGTCCCATTGGATTTTCCGTATAGTGATATTTCTGATACGGATCCTGCTGCAATATGCTTCAAAACCGACCTTTGTAAATTTCTGGTTATCTATCGGATCAGGATCCATTGCTTCGAGTAATAACTTCCCGTCTGCAACTATAAAACAATGGCCATCAATACTTCCTGCTTGTATCCGGTATATTTTAAAAGGATTGAAATTAAAAAGAGGGGTGCCGGCCATAAATCTGTAGTCGTTCGATTTTTCTATTCCTACCTTTCCTGCCCACCATCCCTGAAGACCAGCCACGTAGGCAATACCTCTCTGATCGGAATCATACAACCATTCTCCGTTCCACATAACATTGATATCATGCGAAGACGGCATAATGGTCTGCGCCTCAAATTCAACCAATATATTCCCTGGAAAGTCTTTCTTTAGGATTGCCATCCCGGGCCAGTTTCCGCGATTTTCTCCTATAAGCCACCCGTCTGCTAATTCCCATTTACTGTGATGAATTTCCAATTGATCCTCAAAATTTCCAGCAGTAATATTTACTTCATATAAGACTTCCGAAGAATCAATTGAAATTTTCTTCTTCATTAATACTATTGCGTTCATCATGCTGCATCTTATACATCCATCTGTAAGTCTTTACGATCCGATATGACCTGATTGTCCAGCGACACTA
>CAYPHL010000012.1:0-5885 GCA_964410385.1 uncultured Rikenellaceae bacterium
GAAAACCTCGATACCGATTCATTACTTATCCTCATAACAGCCAGATCGGGAAGCGGACCCCGGGCAGCCTGATAAAACAAGGCAGCCTCCTCAATATGTACAGGAATCTCTTTATATCCGGCACTGAACAGAAGGCCGATATTATTAACGATCCCTTCAACATCCTTCTCAAGCATCATGCATGCAAATTTGTAATCGAGAGCTTTGGAATTCCCCGGATTTGATTGCAGCAATGAATTTATATTTGCCTGTGGATTTCTTATTGTAATAAGGAAGTTGTCATGCGGTTTAAGTCTGACCTTTTCACCCAGTTCCGGATCAGACCTTACAAGTTCCGGATTTGATATCATCAACTCATATTTCCTGGCAAGACCTTTATAATGAAGGGTTTTCTTTAATACAGTAATGTATTTCTCAGCAATCTTATAATGCCCGTTGATTATGTTTGTTTTAATAAGAAGTTTAATATTTCCGGGATGAAATCCTTCAGTAACCATGGATTCAAATGCCCACCTGTGAGCTTCATTAATAAGTCCGATAGTATAGTAAAAATAAACACCTCTGAATAATCTGCTCATCGCGATCTGTGAGTTCCAGGGTATCATTACAGACATTGTACCATAATCCTGGGGAGCAGAAAACATACGGCTGCCCAGCATCCTTTTTTCAGCAAGAGCAGTATTATAATAATATTGTGCCACAAGGTTCCTGTTCTGATGATTCTCCTGATAATCAATAACGCCATTCCAGTCACGGGCAAAGAACATCTTCTCGATCGAGAATAGTTGAGCATTATCCCTGCTGTAGGTTTTCCACATGATTATAATTGTAAGAAGAGCCAGGATGACAACCGAACCATTTGAGATTTTCCGTTTGAAGTGGCTTCCTGCAGGATTAACCAGAATCACCATAACCGGGTAAAGAATAAAGAATACAAAGATCATCCATATCAATGACCGGTTAACAAAATGATCCGTTGGTGGCAAAGGATAGTATAAAAGCTCTGACCATGGTTGCAGGAATAATACCGCCTTGAAGAGAATTAATGTAAGGCCTGCCATAAACCAGTAAGCGAGAGTAATTACAGGCTCTTTTCTGATAATAAAATAGCCTGTGACCATGCCGAGAAATATCCATGAAAAGGCTCCTGTTATATAGAAAAAAACAGGGAAAGAAGCTATTAAAAGAATACCGGTTGATTTCTTTATGGAATTAATTGAATACAGGAAATAAACTGCAGTAAAAAGGAATCCCAGATTATAATGTAAACGGTAATTTATATTTGTCTGTATCAGCATCAGCACGAACGATGCCAGTGCTGCGAAGAAAATCAGGAAAGTACTTCCGGGCGAAAGCCGCTTGTTTATCCCGATGATGACCACTGCGATCACGGTAAGGACAGATGCCTGTAAAAACGCTCCATAGAGGTTGCTGAAATAGCCCTGGCTCAGAAAATTACCGGCATATTCAAGCAGGCCGCCCGGCTTTGATGCAAACTCTCTGAAATATTCACCCGAGAAAACGAACAGCATTCTGTTCTCCTGGTAAAAGAAAATATAATTGTAAAAAAACAGGAAACAGAAAAAGGACAGGACAAATATCAGTACCGGGAGGATGTATTTATCTATCCTCTGGTAATCGGATCCCGTCCTGATAGTGTTCTTTTTCAGTGGCTTCTGCATTTTTGTTAATCCCTTAAATTCATTGCTCTACTTATCAGCGGAGGGTACATTAGTCCCGCCCCATCGGGCTTTTAACGCATCAGTTCCGGAAGCCCGTCCGAAGTCTCTTGGCCCTGCCTTGATCCTTCCTTTCATGAATTCAGGTCTGTTGAAGGTCTTAATCATCCTCATGTACAGGTCAGGTTTTTTCTGAGGAAGAACGAATGGCTTGCCTGTCTGTCCGTCCGGTCCGAAATATGCAAAATATGGTCTGGCTGTAAGACCATCGCCTCGTTTACTGCTGAACATTAACCATCTGCCGTTCGACGACCATGAATGCCAGCTTTCGGTTTCGTCGCTGTTGACACTCATTTTATCTGCTTTTCCATTTTGTAAATCGATAAGGTAAAGATCAGCTTCTTTATGCCATATTGAAAAATTACCGTTATTATGCAATGTGAATATCAGGTATTTTCCATCAGGCGATACCCGGGGGAATGAGACGCTTTTATCAACAGACCGTGCATCAAACATTAATTCAGCTTTTCCGAATACGGTCGAAACCTCATCAAATGCTTTGCGGACAAGGTTATACTTTATCCTTCCAAAATCCGAGGTATCCTTCGTCTCAACCGCCCTGCAATAATAAAGGTACTTCCCGTCCGGCGACCATTCCGGGAACGTTTCCATATAACTTATTGTATCGGATTCCTGAACCGGCAACATTATATTTGTTTCAGTATTATAAACAACGAGCGAGGATTCCAGGTCGGTTACCTCCACATTGTACTCCTGCGAAGCATGGAAGCTTTGTACAATACTGTTTGAAGAAAAAGCAACATATTTACCTCCGGGATGCCATGCAGGATAAACAGCTCCGAATTTCATGCCGTCAGCTTTCAGATCCCTGCGGGTTACCTTCTTTCCATCATAAAAATAAGTTCCACCAACCGATCCCCTGACGTGTATGAGCATTTTATCGGGATCATTATTACAAAATGAATGACAGTTAACACAATTGGTTTTCAGCAGTTGGTTTTCCACAACAGATTTTTCCCGGAAGCTTTCAGTATTCCTTTGTCTTATAACGATCTGTTTATAGCTTTCGTAACCAGGATATAATAACCGGTAGGATACCCACGGATCAAGGGGCTCTTCAGCAACAAAAAGGCTGAATGGTTTATATTTCCTGAGGGTCCGCTTCGAATCTTCTGAGATAACATTGATCCTGATACTGTCACCATTGCTTTCGGATATAAGTTTCTTCCATGATCCCCTGGAGAATCTGATAACTCCGTTTCGCGATCTCACTGTTTTACTGTACCCATTTGCCGAAGAAGCCTCAGCTGTGAAATACTTCCCTTCTTCCTTTATGATGAAGTTCAAAGGGGCAATATTGGGAGGAATCGTAACAC
The DNA here is from genome assembly GCA_964410385.1 of uncultured Rikenellaceae bacterium. GTDB lineage: Bacteria > Bacteroidota > Bacteroidia > Bacteroidales > VadinHA17 > LD21. Next base: position 3,077 of record CAYPHL010000012.1, read on the forward strand.
CGCAATAATCCGGTTCAATGACCGGCTCACGTCCTGCATCCGGCATATCCCTTACGGACGGTTTACATCCTGCTGTCAGCACCAGTCCGGACATTACTATCCATACAACAGTACCGATAATGCTTTTTTTCATATCATCTACGGTTATTCCCGGTTCCAGTTCCTGATGAAGAGCATTTAGTAAAAATAGGAATAATTTTTCTAAACATACGACAGCGCTGCTGTAAGGAAATTAATTACAATATTATATTGACTCTATGCGCCCTTGTGCCTTTGAGCCTTTACACCTCTTCTTCTCCATCATGCAAAAACAGAAATACAACCGGCGGGACAAACAACCTCACATGCCCCGCACCCTACACATTTCTGCTGATCAATTGCCGGCAGCATATTGAGTATATTACTCCCCTGAAGAAACTCAACTGCATTGTATTTGCAGGCTTCCCTGCATTTTATACATTCCCTGTTATTTGAAAGGAAGCAATCGGCAGTATTTATATGAGCCGTCCCCATGAAAAGGGATCTTTTGGCTCCGGCACTGAAAAGAGTTATTGCACCTGTAGGACACACCTTCCCGCACAGATTGCAGGTTTCAAGACAATATCCTGATTTAAAGCTGACTTCGGGAGTCATCCAGGAAACAGGATTACTGAAATCGGAATCAGGTATTAAAATATTTGTCGGACAGGCTTTGATACAATTACTACAACGACTACACAGAAAATTAAAGAGAACAGGCTCTGTTGAACCTGGTGGCCGGATAGTTTTTCTCTGTGAGGGTCTTAGTGTCCGGGGTAAGGTCAATCCTGCCAGAAGACCAACACCCGACATAATGAAATATCGCCTTCCGGGGATTTCCGGTGAATCAGCAGGTTTAATCCGGGTCAAGTACCTTGATAAAAATATTCTGATATCCCACAGACCTGTCTGGAGACCTCCAAGCGGGCATAATTTCCTGCACCAGATTCCCGGAAAAACCAGGTTGATCAGCAAAAGTAGAGCGAAGAAAGCAAAGGAAAAAATGACAGCGATACCGGGTTTTCCGGAAAAGATAACGAAAAATCCATTGAATACTGACAGGGGATCAAGGATCACAAATAATGGCAAACCAAACAATGCAGCAATCAATGAGGTCATTGCAAGCCATTTGCCAATCTCCGGAACTTTGCCGTAGCCATATTTGCCGGACCTGTTGAGTGCCGATACTTTATCGAAGCACCATCCGGCAGGACAGAGATAATTACAAAACCACCGTTTCCGCAAAATTATCATTGCCAGCACCGGGAGTGCCAGAATGTTCAGAAAAACAAAACTTTTAAGGGCAAATACTGAATTAAGCATCAGGAAGGGACTCAGCCAGACATGTAATCCCTGAAATCCATTCCATAATCCGGGTATTGCAAACAAAACTGCAGCGAGGAAGGAAACTGTCCGGATATCTGATGCGGTTATTGTCCTTTTCATCCGAGCCAGGCTCCCTGTTGTACAAGAAGCTCTTTAAGTTTCCGGGTATTGATATCTCGAGGCAGTTCTTTTTCCTTTACTGCAAGTCCAGCTGCCGCACCTGCTCCGTGGCCGGTGACAAGACATGTCCCAATGATCCTTGTATCTTCAACAAGATCCCTTTCGAAGCAGAAGCATCGACCTGCAACTAGCAGATTATCTGTCTTTTTCGGTATAAGTGAACGATAGGGGATCTGCCAGTACGGACGTTCCGACGACGGAACCTTTTTCCCTTTATACAACATGGTAGTCCATGCTCCACTGATCCCAATGACATCACTGAAAGACCTGAATGTCATTGTGTCCTCAAGTGTAAGCCTGTATTCACCATCAAGTATCCTCGACATCCTTACCCCCAGTTGTGATGCTGTATCAAGAAGAAAAACATCTTCATATCCCGGTGTTTTTCTGAGATCCTGAACACTGTTCCAGATATCCCTGCGATAGTCCATCTGAAGATTTGAAAGATTTATCACATCAAGGGCATCCTGGTTTTCCTTTCCCCACATATTGACCCAGTTGACACTCCTAACCGGTGTTTCATCACCTATACTTTTTTTGATATATCCGGGTTTATCTTTATTGATACGGTCAACATTTCCAAGACGATGAACAAGACCGATTGCATAATTCAATGTATCGTAGTTATCGCCGGCCAGGTGGTAGATATCCCCATCACCTGTGCAGTCGATGACAACCTTTGCCAGAACAGCCATCCTTCCGGACTTGCTCTCAATGAATACACCTTTTATAGTGTTACCGTCCATGATAACATTCGAAGCCCAGGTATGGTAAAGCATTTTCACCCCGGCCTCCCTGATCATTTCATCAAGAACGTATTTTGCCGCTTCAGGATCGACAACAGGATTGACTTCATGTACCGACATTCCAAGATCAACGAGACGTTTTGACATTTCACCCCCTATGCCAAATATTACCTGACGCTGTCTTTTCTGTTTATCAACGGCATGGGTTGAAAGAAGAGGAAGTACAAGTCCTCCGGTCCATAATCCGCCGAGATGGTTATAACGTTCAACAAGGTAAGTTTCGGCTCCAGTTTTGCTGGCTGCAATTGCTGCTGCAGTTCCTGCCGGTCCTCCTCCAATCACCAGAACATCTGTTTCGGCAATAACGGGGATCTCCCTTTCCGGTTCACGGATTGTCCTTCTCCCTTCAGGTACAGGTGAGATCTTCTGTGAATCGCCAGCACCTGCGGGTTGTTCAATTTTCCTTTTACATCCGATACCGAGGCTTAGTGCACCTCCGGTCAATATTGTCCTGTATACAAAATCTCTGCGTTTCATAT
>CAYPHL010000012.1:5985-17939 GCA_964410385.1 uncultured Rikenellaceae bacterium
AGAGAGAGCCTGTCCCACCATAGCGGAAGGGACAAAGGGGTGAAATCATGTTAAAAAAGAAGCTGACATAATGCCAGCTTCTTTCATCTAAATTAAATCTTTGATCGGAAAATTTATCATTCCGGACCGCCATCCCACCAAACCTTGCCTACCAGCCTGTCGGGCTGGGTGGCTCCGGTTTTATAGTTGGGATTACCTGTAGCTTCATATGCAGGTATCGTAAGCTTCGTCGGGATCTGGCCATTTGTACCGTTACCCGGATAGTTGGTCGGTGTGAGTACAGGAAATCCTGTTCTTCTCCAGTCTGACCATGCATCCCACCAGTTCATCCATTTTGACAGCCACATCTGGGTGCCGATCATTTCGAGAGCCCTGGCATCATCGAAAGGATAGTCTGCCAGGTACTGGTTTACTCTTGCATCCGAAACTGCAAATGACGGATCATAAATAGTATACATCTGCAGGGCCAGTTTTACTCCGTTATCATAATGGGATTTTACTGAGCCTGTTATACCAGTTCCTATCCCGCTTTTCAGCGCTTCTGCAAGCAGGAATTCGGATTCTGCAGCATGCATTATCATATAAGGTTCATCATCCTGCATCATGAGAGGATTCACAGCAGAGAATTTCTCATAAGGTGTCGTCGGGCCTCCCTCCATAGCATCGAGCATGGCTCCGTCAAGACCGTTTGGTAACCCTCGCTGTTTAAGGGGATCTGTCTGATTATATACCACACTTGTGGCAGTCCACTGGATGATACCCCCCGTAAAGATCATAAGTCTGGGATCATCGTCAGCCGTGCTCGTTTTGTTTGGACCCATAAGCTTGTCAACGAGAGTTTTGCTAAGGAATGAGCTGGACCACTGGCCTCCGTCACCCGGATAGAATCCGCGTGATATCCCGTTCTGGTTTGTCCATTCACTGGGACCAAGAGCCATTGTGGCAATAACATTATCATCATTGCTGCTCATCACTCCGCCTGCAACAGCTTTTGTAACATAAGTCCCCGCCATGGTTTTATCGACATTTGAAATCCTCATGGCCAGTCTCAGCATAAGGGAATAGCCGAACTTTTTCCATTTGGCAATATCTCCCTTAAAGTAATAATCTGCTGCTTTAAACCCTTCATCAAGATTTGAAGTGCTCAATCCTGCACAAGCTTCATCAAGTTCTTTCAGCAGGTCGGTATAGATTGCTTTCTGTTTATCATATTCCGGTTGGAATATTCCTTCAATGCCCTGGTTTGCCTGAAAATAAGGTATACTTCCGTACCAGTCGGTAAGGCGGTGGAAACAGAGAACTCTGAGGATCCTTGCGGCATGCCGGGTATTAATATTGTGACCTTCAGCATAGCCGCCCGGGCCCGTTTGTTTGATAATTTCTGCGGTTACTCTGCCGTCACCCATAAAGAAATGATCCCATGGGGCATTTGATGGTTCAACATCATTTTCCAGATATTTGTCTCCAACAGATATTGTACCTGTGCTTGTGCTGGCCAGGTGCTGTATTGCGTGCGCACACATACCGATATTTGTTCTCCAGTCAGTATACCTGTCATCACGCAGTCCGTTGTTTGATGCACTCAGTTCCGCAGCAGTGAGAAAATAATTGACGTCAATAGTATTTACTGCATTTGGATTGATGTTCATATCGTGCAGGGCATCTGTATCACAGCCTGCAGCAAAGATCAGAATCAGCAGTGCACTTCCTAAAAGTTTATATAGATTTTTCATTTTTCTTAAATTTAAAAGGTTAGAAAGTCACTTTCAGATTGAACCCGTAGGTACGTGTGGTAGGCATCCCGAAATAATCAAGACCCTGGGCATTACTGTCGGTATAGTTGGATTCCGGATCGACATTATCTATATTTTTATATAGTATCGCAAGGTTCCTGCCGACAAATGAGATTGCAAGGTTTGTGAAAGGCGTTTTGCTAAGCAATGATGGCGGAATAGAATATTCAAGAGATATTTGTCTAAGTTTAACAAATGATGCATCATAAACGAAATTCTCCTGGCAGCGTTCACCCAGATTATTCCAGTAATCATTTGTTTCCCTCTGGTTCAGAGTTTTTGTAAAAGGTTCATAAATCGGCTTGCCATTTGAATCTTCTCCGGTTTTGATGACTCCTTTTACTACCATACCTCCTTCACGATTGACCAGTGTCTGTTTGTGCATTCCCCATTCTGTTAACCTCACATTGGTACCAGAATAAATATCTCCGCCTAATTTGAAGTCAAGAAGTGCATCCAGGCGGATACGTTTCCAACTGAAGGAGTTATTCAAACCTCCTGTAAGATCGGCTACCCCGTTTCCAAGGATCTCATAAACATCTGATCTTACCGGTGAACCTGTTGATTCAAAAACAAGGTTCCCCTGTGGATCAGTTTTCTGCCTGTATCCTGTGATCATCCCGTATGGCTGACCAACTATATGTTTTATCATAACCGTTCTGGTACGGGGCTCCTCAACGTTCAGTTCGGTAGCAGTTCCACTTAGAGCAATAACCTTGTTCTTATTCTTTGCAATGTTAAGTGATATATCCCAGGTAAATTCGCCCTGAATAGGGGTTGCGTTTACAAGTAGCTCAATACCCTTGTTGGATAACTCTCCGATATTGATTGATGTTGACCAAAATCCGGATGCCCTGGAAATAGTTGCCGAAAGTATATCATCAGTCGTTTTCTGATCATAATAAGTAAATTCCAGACCTAGTCTGCCTTTGAAAAATCTCAGGTCTGTACCTACTTCAAATTCAGTAGAAAGAGCCGGACTGAGATTAGGATTAGGAATATTATCTCCGCCGGAGAAATTAGCCATAGGAAGGGTCAGGTGAGATACTCCTGATAATCCATAAGTAACAGCTGAGGAATATGCCCGAACATTTGCTGTTGCAACCTGCCCCCATGCTGCTCTAAGTTTTCCATATGTTAACCAATCTGGCATATTTTGGAAAGCATCAGTAAATACGAAGCTTCCTCCCAGTGAAGGATAGAGCTTACTGTTATTAGCAGGGTTAAGTACAGAGAACCAGTCATTTCTTGCAGTTGCGGTAATGAACAGATAATTCCCGTAGCTTAATTCAGCTGAACCAAATAAGGAATTTATACCTGATTTGCTGTAACCATAACCGATGGTCTTGTCCTTGGCATTATTAACCGATGCAAAGAAAGGAACATTAAATCCGTTGCCGTTTGCATTAATATTTTCGGACTCTCTAACCATCTTGTTGCCGCCAACAAATGCATTTACTCCGAACTTCCCGAATTGTTTGTTACCACCAAGCATCCACTCCTGGTTTATTTCCCTTACAAAATTCGATGTTTCACTTTTCGAACCTCCACGCTGATATCCTGTTCCCTGAGGTGTGAGGAAATTGTTATTTCGTGTATACCAATCCATACCGATCTGACCCTGGATATAAAGCCATTTGAAAATATCGTACCTCATTGTACCCGAAGTAATAAAACGATCCCTGATATTTTCATTCTTGAACTGATATGCTACCCACCAGGGGTTCTGAAGCCAGTTATTATCAGCCTGCTGAAACTCTTCACCGGTCGATTTCAGGTCAGGAGTTGTAAAACCTGCCGGAACTGCCCCAAGTTTATTGGGATCGCCTTTCAGGTCTTCAATATCAACAGAAGTACCAAGACCCCAGACAGCCTGAGGAATATTTGCAGGACCGTCTGCAACATACTGACGATTGTTAACTTTCTCATTTGAATAGAGGACCTTGGCATTAAAAGTCAGCTTTTCACCATATTTCCCATTGGTTGATAGAGAGAGATTTCTTCTTTTAAACACCTCGTTAGGTATAATTGCTTTATTGTCAAGATTAGAAAAAGAGAATCTGAATGTTTGTTTGTCACTCCCTCCTGAAAGGGCAAGGCTGTTGGTCCAAGAGTTTCCCGTCTGGTAGAAGTCCCAGCTATTACCAACAAATGAATATGGTCTTGAGACTCCGTCAAATTGAACAACCGAACTACCATCGAATTTGGGTCCCCACATCGACTGAGCTCCCCAGCCGTAAGCCTGTCTCCTGTCTTTTGCCTTGGAATAGATCTGTGTCCCAGGGTTGGCAGGATCATCTGCCATCCCTCCCGGACCATATACCTTCTGAATATCTGAATAGTTATTAACCTTTTCAAATACATAGTTGGAGTTGAACTCAATGCCTATTCCTTTTCGTGCCTGACCCCTTTTTGTTACAATGTTGATAACACCGTAACCACCGCGTGATCCATAAAGTGCAGCTGCTGCAGCTCCCTTCAGTACCGTTATTGATTCGATATCATCGGGGTTTATACTTGACATACCATCACCCTGGTCAACGCCGCCCCATACACCGGCACGACCGAACTGGGAGTTATCCATCGGGATCCCGTCGACAACATACAATGGCTGGTTTGTAAAGTCGTTGGCAAGAGATTTATTACCTCTGATGATCACACGGGAAGATCCTGCAGGACCGGTTCCTGCGTTTGAAACGTTAACACCTGCAACTCGCCCCTGGATTGATGAACCAAGGTTGATCTCACGTGCCTGGGTAAGATTCGCTCCATCTACTTTTGAAACAGTTGACTGCAACGCCTTCGTGCTCCTCGATACACCAAGAGCAGTCACAACAACTTCACCAAGCTGCTCGGTTTCAAGAGCCAGAGTTACATTAACCGTCGACTGGCTGCCCACAGTTATTTCCTGGGAGGCATAACCGATAAAAGAAAAGACAAGCACATTGGCAGATCCTGCCTGAATAGTGTACTTGCCCTGACCATCTGTGATCGTCCCGGTCGTACTGTTTTTTACCAGAACAGTCACTCCTGAAAGTGCTGCACCGTCAGTGTCCCTGACAGTCCCGGTTACTGTCCTTTGTTGCGCCATCAGTGTATACGTACACGACAGCAGCAGGAACAAAGTCAGTACCCGCTTTAAAAAAAGGTACATTCTTCTTCTGATCATAAGTTTTTAGTTTTTAGGGCTAAAGAAAATACTATCTGTTATCCCGTTGTTCAGATCAAAAATATAACAATTTTTAACAACTTTTAATTTTATTTTAATTTTATTTTACAGGTGATCAGGATTTTTATTCACCTTTTCTTAACTAAGGATTCGGATCAGCATTACTCTTTTAGTTGCTTACCTGCAATTATCATGTTTACAAAGATTTCACTCCACAACTATCTCATCAATATGCAGCCTTGCCGGCTGACCGGCACCCGGATGTGATTCAGGAGTGTTGCCAATAGTGTGTGCAACAACTCTGACATACCTTAAATCCCGTGGTTCAAAATCAACAATAAAATCCCTCTGGAAAGAATCATACTGGTCAATCGGGAGAGTATTTATAACGCTTCCGGCCAGTTCAAAGTTTTTTCCATCAGCTGAAAAGAGGAAGTCGACCTTTGCAGGGGCTATGCTAAGCCACATTGCCAGCTGATAAAATGCACATTCAATATGCTGAACTTTCTTTGTTTCACCGAGATCGATAACAACATCGAGATCCTTTCCGGCAAAATCCAGCCAGCCGTATTCGGTATCATGGCTTCCGCGGATCCCGTCAGTAAGCATCCCCCTTTCATCTTCACGAATCAGAGAAATCTCCGGGCTCAGGAACTGTACCGGTTTACCAAAAGCAAGATGCTCATTCCTCCCCTGGAAGAAGAGGCGGTACATGGCCGACCTGTAAGCTTCGGGAGTAGTATTCCATTCTTTAACTTTTGTAACACCCTGCCTTATACACAGATCCACAAACGGGTCAATCATTGATCTTATTTGCGGTCTTACTTCCCATTTGTCTCCCGTGTTTATAAAAACTCCTCTGTCTCCTGTGAAATTCTTCTTTGCCTGTTCAAGGATGGCGAAATTCAGTGGAAGACGTGCAATCCTCACTCTTTCCAACAGCAATGCCGAATCGGCTACAACCTTCTCCGCCTGATTGAAAAGTTCATTGTACCTGTCTATCAGCGGAGGAGTGAGATAGGTAACAGAAGCTGCATTGGGTGAACCAAAAATACTAAGAGGTCTGTCGGATCTTAAAACAGCTTCCCGCATTTCATCAATGTAATACCTTATAAATTTACCGCCGGCACCATAATAACCGTTAAGAAAATCGTTCATGATGGCATCAGCATCGGCTTCAGGATCCCACAATAACTTAGATATCATGTATGACCGGAGTTCAGCAAACTCCCCTCCAACTTCACGGTTTCCCTGTTCAAACATCGCGGTAACACCATTTTCAACAAAAAATTTAAGATTAGGCTGTAGAACATGAAGATTCGGGAACGGGCTTATCAGATTGCTGAACTGAATCACATAATCCCAGACTATAATATCTTTTGCAATTTTACTCCAGTCCCTTACATCTCTGACAAACGCCAGACTGGTTTCATCGCTTGCATCCGCGAAAGGCCTGTCGCGGCGCATCTCAATACTGCAAAGCATAATGTTCACATTATCCCTCGGCCGCAAGGTAAGGGGAGCTTTCCTTCCATACTCATAAGCCAGTGTCGAGATCACTTTATCGGGGAACTGATCCGCAACCTGGTTAACAAACCAGATTATTGATCCTGACGGTGAGCCTTCGTTCTTATCGAGAGCCTGGCAATGTTCGCACATGCAGTAGTTCCTGTTGTCATTCTGGCTGACTGACCAGTAAAGAGCTTCCGGATTCCGTGCCATGTCCTTTCGCAGGTTCTGAATTGTTATTTTCAATACTTCGGGATTTGTAAGGCATAGCTGGGTGGGTATCCTGCGTCCGTCACGCAGAGCATAATATTCCGGATGTTCCTTAAAGTAAATTTCCGGCGGGACAAGGTGGTTGAAAGTATGAACCCACAATCCCCAGGCGCTTCTTTCTCCTTCCTTATCGTGGCTCAACTTATGCCAGTCGACATATTCCTGATCCCATGTTACCTTGTAATGAATTGTTCTGTATTTTATTGCAGGGACTTCCTTATCACTCAAGATTCCAAGTTCTATTCTTTCCTTTTGAGGGACGATCTTTACTCCGGGCGCATACATCCGGCATCCCAGATATTTTTCGAGGAAAGTATAAACGCCGAAGAGTGTTCCTTTTTTACTGCCTCCCGCTATTATCAGACGAAGGCTGTCGGTCCTGATCACAAATCCGTCCTCTCCAAGCTCATTGAAGTTAATTTCAATCCCAAGTTTATCAAGACGTTCATTCTGACCCAGAATGATTTCATACGGGCTTCCCTTCCCGTTTTTATTTACTGAAATAACAGGAAGAGCTGCATCCGATATCTGTAAAAGATGATCCTGCAGAACTTCTGCGGCTTTCAGTTCAGCAGGAGTGGCATAGGCAGGTATTATGATCCTGTACCGGCTTTCGCCCCTGTCTGCAACAACAATGTTATTAACGGCAGGCACCGGTTCTGCTTTCTTTACTTTCCTTTTCTGTGAGGAAACAGGCTGGATCGTTACAAGTATGAACGAAAGTACTAAAAGGAGTGACCTTAAAAATAAGGATGATCTGAAGGTGGACTTTTCTGAAATGTTCATGGTAGTTTTATCTTTTGGGCTTTTTGGTTGATACCTGTATTGCGGCCGGCTCAGGAAGATATTCAAGTATAAAGGCAAAATCCTGGCCGATATAATTTGCATGTCCTCCGGTGATCCGCATATAGGGAGGATTGAAGGTAATACTGCCATCGGCAGACAATAGTTCTTTCTCTTCGAGGAATGTTCCTCTCCATGTATGATAGATCCTCAGTTTATATTTTCCGGTTTTTAATGAGGAAAGGGTGACCGTTTCGCCGGCTACATCGGAATCTGAATTCACTATCCAACCGAAAATTATTTCATTGCTTTTCATGGCATAAGCATCACCTTTAAGACATTTTACTTCAGCCGGAGCTATATCAGTCAGTTTTGCAAATGGTATCCTATCAGTAAATTTCCTGATACTTTTAATCCGTGCTGTAAGGATCAAATCATTCAGCATTCCTGAATGGGCCCACCAGAATGGTGTCATCGCGGAACCTGTTGCAAGTGTAACCCAGAGGGCATTGTGGAACATTGCAAGATAACCCGGCATCGATGCCTCATAAAATGTATGATCCCAGCCAGTTTCGCCGTTTATTACCGGTTTGCCATATCCATGCCACAGCTTCTGGTTTTCAGATGCATAATTGCGATAACTGTAAGTAAGCGGGTGGATAGCCGAAGAATCGATGGAACTGGTTTTGTTAATCGGGAATCCCTGGGCTTCATAGATCTCCCTGGCTGCAATGTCAAAGGTCTGGTATCCCTGATGCCAGAATTCTTTTATACCGCCGCTGCGGGTACCGGTTGTCGGATGGTTCCATGGATCATGTGCCTTGAAATAATCATGAACCTTCTTTCCCCATGCTGAAGCGGCAAGAGAGTCGCCGCTAATCCATCCGTCTGTCCCGTTTACTTCATCAACAATGAACCAGACAGCAAGTGCATTGCTGTAACCCCAGCGTGCAATAAAATACCTGTAAAGCTTTTCCTGGTATGTCCAGGCAGGGTCACTGCGGAAAAAATCCTTTGCACTTGTGATCTGACTATAAGGATTGGTATACCACCTTATATTACCACCTCCCCATACGGTTTCCGACAGATAAGAATGAAACCATATATTAAGGCTGAGAAGCATATCCCGTTCTTCGAGCATTTCAATAAGCTCATCCAGCCTTCCGCAGATATTCTGATCATATCTCCCCAGACCGCTCCCGGGTGTTTCAAGAGGCGTAATGAATGTCCCGATAAAGTTAACTCCCAGCGATTTGAGGTTATCAAGCTCTTCCGGTTTTACAGAACCACGGTTGAAAGTGGTATAGCTGTCATTATACCATAGCCCTACACCATAGAAATCTGATCCGTCACTGTATTTCAGATATCTTTTGTTTCCTGCAACGATCACAGGACCCTTTTCACCAGACTTCAGCGCAACGAATTTCATTGAAGGCGTCGTCGTCTCTCCTCCCTTATCTTTTACAGAAACCGTATAATTCCAGCTACCTTCCTCATCCGGGGAGAATCTTACTTTCCAGAGGGTTCCCGCTGAATAATAATAAAAACCCGGAATCGTCCATTTTTTACCTGATGGTGAAATGAAAACGGCTGATATATCTACTTCTTCAGGATCAAACGGATTTGTATATTCATTGCCGTTGTTTATATTGAAGGAAACTTCAAATTTCTGATACAGACCGATAGTGTCTGGTCTCTGCCGGAGGGTCTGTATCTCAGGAACTTTTAATGCAACAGCATCAAAAAAGCAAAGGATTAATATAATCAGTGAGGTATAGTACTTTTTCATAGATTTCTATTTTTGTCTTAAGTTCTTTTTAACCGCAAAGGACGCTAAGAATTTACGCAAAGATCGCAAAGTAGATCCTGTATGGTTTTGACTTTGTGCTCTTTGCGCCACCTTTGCGCCCTTTGCGGTTAATTCTTATTTCATGTCCTTCTCCAGTTCATCCATTCTCTTATACATTGCACGGAAGGTATCCCACGGATTTTTTGACGGATCCTGCTTTGTATCGGCCTGGACTTCCGTCTTTTTAACACCATAGAATCCATCCATAAAGTTCTCGGGACTGGTCCATGTGGTCTGCATCATCCCATAATAATACGGTTTCATTTCCTTTGTTGCATATTTTTTCCATCTTGCCATATCTTCAGCCTGAATGACAGCTGTTGCCGGGGTTCTCCATGGGCATGTAATAACCCTGAAACCCTTCATTGCGAAGTATACCGGCGTCTGATCCGGCCTTTCATAATGCCAGTCGCAGATAACAACATCTTTCGGAATCATATCAACGGCCCTGTATGTATAATTATAGCTTGCCTCCCACAGACCGATTCCTGTAGTCTTGCCGTCTATAAGCCGGTCACCCCAAATCCAAAGCTCCCGGTTCTTAAGCGCAAGGTGATCTCTGATCTTTCTGACCTCACCCGCAAACAGTCCGGCTTTATCCACACCTGAACAACGCGGACATTTATCGTCGCCCAGATAGAAGACCTCATCCATTCCTGCATGAAAAGCATCGGTTTCAAAGACATCACATATTTCATCGACCAGAGCGAAGATCACATTATGAACATCGGGGTGAAGCGGACAATAACTCTTGCAGTAAAGCCCATCGGGGTTCGGCCAGATATATTTTTCAGGCATTTTTACATGAGGAGTCTCATCAAATTCAGGAAAGTGAGTCAGCAGGGGATTCAGATTTCCTGCCCATGACTGATGTCCGAGAAGATTGATCTGGGGAATTATCCTTATATTATTGTTCCTGCAGGCTTTGACAATCTTCTTCACCTCAGCCTTTGTGAGAGCATCTTTGTCCCTTAACTGAGGATAACTCTGATACTTGTAACCATAATCCACCAGCAGCAGTAGAGTATTCACTCCACGAGCAGCCAGTTCTTCATTTACGAATTTCAGGAAGCGGTCAACCTGTCCGGTTGCCGGAGCATTTATACAGAATCCTTTTACAGGATATAACTGCTCAGCAGCATTCTGTGCGGATAATGTTGCAGCTATTCCAAGAAGCATGATCAATGTAATTAATTTTTTCATATTCCGTTGTTTTTAGTGTTTTGCATATTTTATTGTACCGGGTATTTTTTATTCTGACTCATTACTCACTGCTCATTGCTAAAGATAAAGTTGGCAGTTGGCTAGCTCGTTCTTGTACAGCGCACTGCGCTCTGCGCTCTGAGCTCTGCGTAAAAAGGCAGTCGTCAATAAGTGTTACTTCAGTTTTCCGGAAACAACATCAAGATATGGCTGAATGGGTTTACCGACATCGTCAACAATGCCGAAAGCGCCCGACTTATAGTTCCAGTTAGCATAGGCAACACCATATTCCTCAAAGATTGAGATCATATCCTTAAACCAGGCGAGTTTTGCTTCAGGGAAAAAATCTCTGAAAATCCCGAATTCTCCGCAATAGAGTGGAAGATCCAGTTTTGATGCTACCCTGATAGGCTTATCCATCATCTTAACAAGGGTATCGCGGTTGTAAACACGAAGATGTTCAGGCAGGTTACTGTTCAGCACTATCTGTCCCGGGTAATTCACCTGTCCGGTGAAATCCTTAAGGTTGGTCCAGGCTGCCTGGTAATGAGTGAGGAAGAAAGGTTCATAGAAATGGTAACTCAGAATAATGTTTGTATCATTGGCGGGCACCCTGAGCTCATCAAAGGTTGTGGCTGATTGCCAACGGTTTGAACCTATGACAATTACCCGTGAAGGTTCCCATGTTCTCAGCGAATCAATCATCCGTGCAAGAAGAACATTCCATTCTTCGGGATCATCGGCAACGGGTTCATTCATTGGTTCATAGGCGACCATACCCAGTGGCCGGTCCTTAAGAAATCCTGAAAGATCCTTCCACAAAGCAATGAACTGATCCTGCTCGGCCGGATCTGTCCAGAGTGGCTTTACATCTTCATTGAAGTGATGTGAACGAAGAATATGAAGATCGATTATTACTCTCAGTCCGGCTTTCTGACACCATTCGAGACAGTTTTCCATAAGTGTGAATGCATCCTCGTTGCGTTTTCCGGATTCATCCCACATCTGTTCCTCATCAATGGGAAGCCTGATGTGGTCAAAGCCACATGAGTCGATGAATTTTACATCTTTTTCAGTAAAGAAAGTTTCCCTTTCAGATCCGCGTCTCTGGCTCTGTGATAACCAATGGGCGATATTCGTTCCCCTCATTATCTCAAATGACTGATAAGGGAAGGCACCCTGATCCACCGGTTTTTTACGGGTCCCGCATGACGATATGACTGCACCCGTAATTATTAGTGCGATAAATAATCCTGACAAAGGTTTCATGATATTGTTGTTTAATGGTTGTCGGGTTTCAGGTCCGGATATAATCCGATATAAATATAAATAATTTGAATGGTTCTGATAAATTTAATTAATTTTTATATTTCCCGGA
>CAYPHL010000012.1:18039-21571 GCA_964410385.1 uncultured Rikenellaceae bacterium
GGATAATCCGATTTTTATTATTTTTATTTCTTTTGTAAAGAATAAGGTCCGGTGAACATGAGAAAAATTTCTTCAGGGACAAAACGCATAATGGCAGCGATAATTCCACTGGCCTTTGCTGCTGCAGAATATTCATCCGGACAGGATCTGAAGCTTTTTGAACCTGTTCTTCCGAAAAAATCGGGGATTCAGTTTAAAAATTCAATTACGGAGACAGTAGATTACAACGCTCTTACCCATGAAAACATGTATAACGGCGGAGGTGTGGCTGTGGGAGATGTAAATAATGATGGTCTGGATGATATTTACTTTGTCTCAAACATGAATCTCAACAAACTGTATATCAACCAGGGCGACTTCAAGTTTAAAGATATTACTGCAAGTGCGGGAGTCAGCGGACGCCCCGGATGGAAAACAGGAGTTACAATGGTAGATATCAATGGTGATAATCTTCTGGATATTTACCTGTGCTACTGTGGCAAAGGAGATGTTGACTCCAGAAGGAATCAGCTTTTCATAAATAAAGGGAACCAGAAATTTGAAGAAAAAGCCAGGGAATATGGTCTGGATGATCCTACATATTCAACTCTGGGTGCATTTTTCGACTATGATCTGGACGGAGACCTTGATATGTTCCTGCTGGCAACAAATGTGAAGGTCATTCGTGGTCTTGAATTCGAACAGGCCAGAACAACTAATGATCCATACGCCGGTGATAAACTTTTCAGGAATGACGGTGAAAAGTTTACCGATGTGACGGAGGAGGCAGGAATCATTTCCAACGGACTGGGGTACGGGCTCGGGGTTGCCATTTCCGATCTGAACAAGGATGGCTGGCCTGATATCTACATTACAAATGATTACATAGAGCCTGATTATATGTACATAAATAACCATAACGGGACGTTCACAAACAGGCTTACCGAACAGGTGCTGCACATATCACAATCGGCAATGGGCAACGAGATAAATGATTTTAACAATGATACCTGGCCCGATATTTTTACAGCCGACATGCTTCCTGCCGATAACAGGAGGATCAAATTGTTATATGGTCCCGAAAACTATATGGAATATGCCCTTATGGTAATGGAGGGTTTTTATCACTCAAGCATGCGCAACATGCTTCAGCTTAATAATCAGAATGGAACATTCAGTGAGATCGGACAGCTGGCAGGCGTTTCCAATACCGACTGGAGCTGGGCTCCTCCTTTTGCTGATTTCGATAATGACGGATGGAAAGACCTGTTTGTGACCAATGGCTATTTCCGCGATTATACTGACCGTGATTTCCTGAAATTTAAATTTGATTATTATACCCAGAAGGGTGAATCGAGGACCCAGGCAGATACTTTTTATCTTGTCAGCTACATGAAATCGACACCCGTACATAATTATATATTCAAAAACAATAAGGATCTCACCTTTACCGACAAAAGCATGACGTGGGGATTCGGTAAGAGGATATTTTCGAACGGTGCTGCCTGGTCGGATCTGGATGCCGACGGGGATCTCGATCTGGTGGTCAGCAATCAGAATGAGACCGCCTCGGTTTTCCGGAATATGATCCGTGAGTCGGGAAATCCTGCAAATTATGTGAGCATAAGACTTAAAGGTGAAGGGAAAAATACCCGGGGTTTGTGCAGCAAGGTTTATGTCTATACACACGACGGGGTCCAGTACCAGGAACAGATGCCATCAAGAGGTTACCAGTCGTGCACCAGCACAACACTTCTTTTCGGTCTGGCCGGCAATGAAATTATAGACTCGATCTGGGTCGACTGGCCTGGAGGGAAATCATCGCTACTAAAAAATGTACAGGCAAACAGGATCATAGAGATAGTTCAGGCTGAGGTTAAGGATGAGGTTAAGGGAGGTACTTTAAATGAAAAACCGGTAAAGGAAATATTTAAACTTATCGAATCGCCCGTAAAATATACTCACACGGAATATGGGTCAAATGATTTCAGCAGGCAGCCGCTGCTGACATATATGCCATCTGTCTGTGGGCCCGTAATGGCTGCAGCTGATGTGAACGGCGACAAGCTCGAAGACATTTATGTTGGTGGCGCAAGGGAAAATCCGGGAGCATTATTTTTACAGTCTGCAGACGGATCTTTCAAGGCATCATCCGATTTTGTCTTTGCCCCTGATGTCTTTTGCACCGATGCCGCGGCATTATTCTTTGATGCTGACGGAGACGGAGATATGGACCTTTATGTTGCCAGCGGAGGATATCATGATTACGGACGGGGAAACAAAGCGCTGCAGGACAGATTATACATAAATAATGGTACGGGTATATTTGAACGATCAGAAGGAAGACTGCCTCAGATGCTGGTATCAAAATCGTGCGTTACGGCTGCAGATGTTGATCAGGATGGAGACATTGATCTCTTCACCGGGGGAAGGATGATGCCCGGAGAGTATCCGAAACCTGTGGAAAGCTGGCTTCTTATAAATGATGGTACAGGAAAATTCATAAATTCAATAAGTGTTCTTATCCCGGAAATGGCTTCAGGAGGCATGATAACTGATGCCGTCTTTACCGATCTGAATAACGATAAATGGCCTGATCTGATCACAGCAGGTGAATTTATGCCGCTAAGGGTATTCCTCAACGACGCAGGTAAGTCTTTCCACGAAGCCACTGGGAAATACTTTGAAAAACCTGAAACAGGTTTCTGGGATAAACTTGAAGTTACCGACATAGATAACGATGGTGACATGGACATCATTGCAGGCAACTTCGGGACCAATTCGCAGATAAAAGGTTCTGAAAAAGAACCGGTAACGATGACCTACAGTGATTTTGACAATAACGGCTCCGTTGATCCCATCCTTTCATATTATATTGACGGTATATCCTATCCATTCCCCAGCCGTAACGAATTGCTTACCCAGATGAATACCCTGCGCAGGAAATTTCCTGATTATTCATCATATGCGAATGCGAAGCTTGCCGATATATTCTTACCCGAAGACCTTGCTTCTGCTACTGTATTGAATGCTACTGAATTAAGGACAGTCCTTTTCATAAATTCCGGAAGCAGGTTCGAAAAGAGGTCACTCCCGGTTCAGGCCCAGTTCGCACCTGTCCATGCCATCGAGATCCTCGATTATAACAATGATGGCAATAAGGATATGATCCTGGCAGGAAATCAGAACGCGATGTGTGTGCGTCTCGGAGTGATGGATGCCAATTACGGACAACTTTATGAAGGCGACGGAAAAGGAAATTTCAAATACATCCCCCAGACCGAATCGGGATTTATAATAGTTGGCGACGTAAGGTCACTGAAAACTCTTCCTGTCAAAGGGAAACTGCATCTTTTCATTGGCATCAATAATTTCGGCGTTGCTGCTTATGTACTGAACACCGAATGAACAACTTAACCCATCACGCACCCTCCACTCCATTGCCGTCAACTTAAGGCGGTTGGGTTCTTAAGTCTTTCCTCCTTTCCCCATCACTTCATTCACTCCACTAACTTTATGAACTTTAGGCACTTTAGGCACTTTAGGCACTTTA
>CAYPHL010000012.1:21671-27606 GCA_964410385.1 uncultured Rikenellaceae bacterium
ACTTTAGGCACTTTAGGCACTTTAGGCACTTTATGAACTTACTCAACAACCCCTTCCCCCTGTACTATAGTAATATACCGGTCAGCTGATATATCTTTATATGTCTCCCTGGTTCCGTCTGACCATGAGATCTCAAGAAGGTCTATCATTTTTGCCTTTCCCAGACCGATATGCAGCCTGGGATCGTTATTGGAGAGATAACCTGTTGTCCACTGATTGATAAGGCGTTGTCTTTTTTCTCCGGTTATTACAAGTACCTTTGCACTGACTGCCGGGGCAGGTCCTTTAGGGCTTTTCAGGGTAAGTCCGAGCCAGTGGTTCCTGTTTCCTCCATCATTTCTCAGCAATGCCGGTGTCGCTTCAAGATCGACATGAGAAACAATTATATCAAGGTCCCCGTCATTATCATAATCCCAGACAGCCATACCCCGTCCCGAGCGTTTAACCTTAAAATAATCGCAAAGTTCCTGTCCCACATCCGTGAAATGTCCTTTCCCGTCATTTTCGAGAAGAAGCTGGTACTGAAGAATAAGTTCCTCACCGTTTCCGTTTGCAGCAAAGATATCGAGATCTCCATCGTTATCATAATCGAAAAGGGCCGTACCCCAGGTTCCTTTTCCTGCCAGGGGCACTTCAACACCGCTCGAACGGGTAATATCCTCATAAAAACCGTTTCCCATGTTCCTGTAAAGCGCTCCGTAATCAAGATCAGAAACAAGGATATCTATAAGAAGATCCCCGTCAACATCGCCGATGGTTCCATGCATAGACCCGGCTCCGACTCCCATGCTGTTTGAAGCTACTCCCGTGGGAACAGCAATTTCCTCGTATTTCCCGTCCTTGTATTTGAAGAGGTAATTGAAGTGATGGTCATTTGCCTGATAAATATCAAGTATCCCGTCATCATCAAAATCAAAAACTGTAAGACCCATACAACGGGACTCCGGATACCAAAGATTCATTTCTCTTGTCACATCTTTAAAAGTACCGTCAGGCTGCTGTTCATAAAGCATTGAAGCCTGACCTCTGTATTGAGTAGGATGGGGCATAATTAATGGAGAAGCGGGAGATTCGACTGACTTGTCAAATGCAAGGAAATTACCAACCATTGCATCAATCAGGCTATCGCCGTTATAATCCCAGTAAACTACTCCTATACTCCATTTTGTAAAACCGTTGAGCTTTTCAGGACCCCGCAGCCCGGTAATATCAGTAATATCCGTAAAGGTTCCGTTGCCGTTATTCCTGTAAAAAACATTGGGACCGTAATTAAGCAGGTAAAGATCCTGATCACCGTCCTTATCATAGTCAACCGGGCCGGCCGCCATGCTCCAGGTAACATCATAAACCCCTGCTTCTTTTGTCACATCGGTAAATGTTCCGTCGCCGTTATTTCTGTATAGATTATCCGGTGTATCTTTAAATCCCAGCCCGTCGTCACCTGATATACCCTCAAGGTAAGTGCCGTTCAGCATGAAGAGATCCATCAGCCCGTCATTGTTATAATCAAACACGGTAACACCCGATCCGCTGCTTTCTATAATATTTTCATAATGATGATCGCCGAAATTATATCTGAAACCTATGCCGGCATCGACAGTCACATCTGTATATTTAATATTTTTTCCGCAGGAAACGGTTATAGCTGATAACAGTACAAAAATTACTGATCCTGAATTGATTGTTTTTAGAAAATTCATTTAGTTTGTCTAAGATGTTCTTATTTTACTGTCTTCCTTTGTGCCCTTTGTGATCCCGATAGCTATCGGGACCTTTGTGCTCTTTGTGGTTAAATAAGCATTGTTGTTTAACCACAAAGAGCACTAAGTTCACACGAAGAGCACAAAGGTTTTGGATTATTAAAATGAGATTTATTAATAAAATTGAGAGATCTTTTATTCATTCTGTTTCTTATCCCCACTGACCTTCAGTTCCCTGAAAGCTTTCATATAGCTATCGCCCCTGACTTCCCTGGTATTGTATTCTCGCAGGTATTTCTGATGATCTTCATCATCGGGATATTTATCGCCATCTGCGGGAGGATAACTCTTTAAGCCATGGAAGGGTAAGGGCAGCACCTCATTACCGGTTGCTGTATTAATGTCGCCGTCTTTAACCCATCCCACACTCCGGATTAGGAAATCTCTTTCCCAGCCATCTTCCAGCTCCGGCAGAATACCGGTATCAAATTCCATAGTGATCTCATCACCCGCATTTGTAATAACATATTTACTGTCCGATTCTGTAAGAAGAGGCAAAACATCTCCGAACCTTGTATAGAAACCTGTAAGATCCCTCCATTTTGGTGAAGTTTCAACTTCGGAATAATCGAACCAGTGGGGGCCATAACGGCCTCCTTTCCTGTAAAGTCTTGAAAATCCCCTGTAATGCAGATCGGCTGTAACGGGTTGCATATTTGTGGTTACAAGCGGGCTGTCGGGTTGTCCGCTGGAGAAAAATATCTCGTCCCAGTAAATTTGCATATTGGTCCTGATCCTGACACGGGTATCTGATGAAAGGTACTTTCCGGTGAGATCGGCAATTACTGTTTTGTCTTTCCCCATGGGGAATCCCAGGTTATCTATTACAGTGACCCATTCTCCTTTCTGATCCTTTACCTGGATGACCGGCGCCATTGTATTTAGTGTTTCAGTCTGGGTAAGAGAGAAATTAATGCTGGCGTCAGTCGGGAATACCCATCCCTGCATGAAAAGAAAAACCTGTTTCCCTGCATCCATATCGCCCGGATCTAGTATAAGATCTTTCATTTCTGTTATCCCCTGGTATTTCTCATTCTCAAAATTCGAGATATAATTATCATCTTTTCTGAGGATAAAAGGAAGAAGGTCATTACCGTCTGCATCGACTGCCATAACAGGATATATTTTATCTTTTACCTTGTATATCTTCATACCGGGGAAAGGAGGAGGTGTAAACTGTTCCTCAACATAAATATCGACTGACCCGGGATGATCAACGGCAACAAGTTCTATTTTATCTGTATAAATTGCCTCCCAAAGCTCCGATGTTATCTGAATTGAATATTTTCCATCAAGAGGTTTCATCATCTCACCGGGTATTTTTATATAATCGTCGGAAGCATCGGCGAACCCGAATTTCGTTTCACCGCCCATTATGCCAAGAGGCATTCCGAGAGCGCTTCTCCAGAGGATATCCTTGGCAAATACATATTCATCTCCGTTCCAGGTATAAAGGAAGGGACATGAACCTTTCAGTATCTGGGCTTCAATTATCGACTGGTCGGTTTCGGGGAAGAACATATTCTGAGGCACACCATTTGTCCAGGTTATTCTTATCACATCGGCTTTCGACCTGTTGCCTATTCCGAAATGAATACTGGGATCGGTCACGATCTTAGTCTGGTAAAGGTCTCCAGCCCTGAGCTCGACCTTTGCACCAATGCCGAAGAAATTGTTCTTTGCACTTCCTGTCCTTAATCCTACGAGCTTCATATTTATGAAATGCCCAACATTCCCGCCATCATTTCTTAAAAGAGAAACGCCACCTGAAACTCCTCCCAGTACAATATCAAGATCACCATCCTCATTGTAATCGATAACCGATATATCATTCCCGGCGATTATGTCTCCGGGAAGCCGGTCAGAAGCATCAGAGAATATACCCTTCCCGTCATTCAGGAAAAGCACAACCCCTTTGCTTCCTTTCACTGTTGTTTCACCGGTCACGAACAGATCAAGAAACCCGTCATTGTTAAAATCGATAAAAGCAGCATCATAAGCTGTCAGGTTCTGAAGCTTACTGTAAAGTGCTTTTTGCCTGGTATCCTTTTCAAATGTTCCGTTGCGGAGGTTCCTGTACAAGGAATTATTTCCTGCTTTCAGTGAAAGGACAAACAGGTCGGAATAACCGTCATTATCATAATCACCGCAATCTACAGCCCTTGATCCTGCATCATTTTTCAAGCCCGACTGGTCTGTCATATTTCTCATATATCCCTGCCTCTGGTTTGAATATAGAATATTTCCTCCGCTTTCATTAACCACGAAAAGGTCTATATCGCCATCTTCATCGAAATCGCCGAAAACCGCATCGCTGCTTCTCACATTTTCCCCGGAAACACCTGCTTTCTGGCCCTGTTCAAGAAAT
Source organism: uncultured Rikenellaceae bacterium (assembly GCA_964410385.1). Classification (GTDB taxonomy): domain Bacteria; phylum Bacteroidota; class Bacteroidia; order Bacteroidales; family VadinHA17; genus LD21. The sequence goes on from CAYPHL010000012.1 coordinate 25,800, forward strand.
GTACCGTCGGCATTATTACGGTAAAGTCTGTTTGTACCTGTTCCTGCCTCAAAAATATCCAGATCCCCGTCATGGTCATAATCAAAGAACAGAGCCATGGTACCCGGAGTCTGTCCTCCCACTTTTGCACTGGCAGTAACGTTTTCGAAAGTTCCTTTTCCATTGTTCCGGTAAAGCAGGTTACCTCCTTCACGAAGTATATAAAGATCAAAGTAACCATCATTATCATAATCGGCGAATGCTGCAGAAAATTCCCGCCCTGAATGCTTTAGTCCGGAGGTTGATGTAACGTCCCTGAAACGTCCGAGATTATTGTTGAACAGGTAATGATTGCACTGTGAGGATCCCGGTGGGCAACTGCTTACATAAAGGTCAACATCACCGTCATTATCATAATCGCAGGTCACAACATTTGATGCATATTTTAAGTCGCCGGCTGCAGTTCTCCCTGATGATTTTAAGATATCGAGTCCTGCAGATGAGGTGGCATTTGTAAAATGAACGGCTTGGGCTGTCTTCCCGACATCGGATGTCTGAGAAATTGTTGACTGGTCGAAAGTTATAAGAGGAAAACCGACGAGGGAACCGCCCGGACCTTTAAGATCCATGATTCCTGCCTGATACGGAGCCGATACCTTGAGGAAATTATTGAATATTGTAAAGGATGTAACCGCATTTTGTTTATCTTTAGCCCTGAGGAACTTCAGGGTACGTGTATAATAATCTCCTGCCTCAGCCGGAAACTCCGGATACTGTTTTTTAAGTATCTCCATCTGTCCGACAGCACTGTCAAAATCACCCTTCCTGATGAGTAAATCGGTCAGATTAAGTCTTGGTACCACATTTGCCGGAGCGCTTTCGGCCAGCTTTTTCAGATAGATCTCCCTCTGGCCGGCAGAATTTGCATCCGTCATTGTAGCATATACCTCAGTTATATTGTACAGAGTTTTTACATGTGAAGGAGAATACCTGAGCGCCTCCTTCATCTCCGAAATGGCCAGGTCCTGTTCATTATTCATCTGGTAAACAATGGAAAGTATCAGACGTGTATCAGGATCTTTCGGATCGATCCTAATGGCTCTCTGAAGCTGTTTTTTTGCTTCCGGATATTTTCCCATCCTGAGATATGTCAGCCCAAGATTTGCATATCCCAGCTTTTCCTTCGGGGCCAGCTTGATAAGCCTCAGGAACTGCTGTTCCGCCTCTTCGAGCTTGAACTCCTCAAGATAAGCCAGACCAAGGGTTCTGACTGTGATAAGTTCCTGTGCCTTCTCCTGATCACGGCTCTGTGACCAGGTGCATCCGGTAAACAGAAAGACGAAAATCGTACAAAAAAAACCCGTCCTGATTATCTGCATCAGATTAATTCTTTAAAGAATAGTAAATCTGAGCAAATTTAGAAAATAAAAGCTTTCCCTTCCCTTTTACCTCTGTCATCAAAACGGATCACACCGGTTATCCCATTATAATTCGTCTTGTAAAGGGCTTTCTGAATTTTTTCCCGGTCAGGTGACCCGGCCTGCAATATGGCATTTATCAGCACATTAGCCATATCAAATGAAAAAGAGGAAACCAATCCGGGATAAACCCCGTACATTTTAAAATATTGCCTGGAAAAGTTGGCTTCACCGTGTTCCGGGTTGATTGTTGAAATAATATGAATTGCTTTTTCAATCTCATTCATTTCATCCTCAGAAAGGATATCTTCATTCAGGATGATAAGTGATCCGAACAATTGAATTTCAGGATTGATTTTCTTTACCGCCCTTAATATTGCAAGTGAATTCAGGGGATCACAAAAAAGTAT
>CAYPHL010000012.1:27706-30223 GCA_964410385.1 uncultured Rikenellaceae bacterium
GCCTGTTCCACAAGATGTGCATTCCTGCCGTCGTGTGATCCTAGCAGGGCCCATACCTTCTCATTAAAAATAAGGTCAACAGCCTGTTTGGATCCTGTTCCCCATGGGCCTTCCATTGAACGTACAACCAGGCTGAAAGGATTACCGTTCATTCCGCCTTTTTCATTGATTGACCTGACAGCTATTTCTGCCCCCCTGATTGCCGATTTGCAACTGCCGTCCTGCACAAGTAAACCTATCTTTACCGGCTGGCAAAATATATTCGTTGCGTCCAGGATAAAGATAGTTATGATAATCAGAAAGATTCTTACAAAGGGCTTCAGCCAAAAGCCCCCCCTGGGGGGTTGGGGGATTGATTCAATTATTATGTTCACTTTTACCTTATAACAGATCCCTTCCAATTGCTTTTGCCACCTTTTTCAGATCAGTCATAAGAAGAGAAAATTCATCAGGGCTCAGTGACTGATGTCCGTCGCATAAGGCTTCTTCGGGTTTATAATGAATTTCCATTATAAGCCCGTCTGCTCCTGCTGCAACAGAGGCTTTTGCCATTAGCGGTACCATCCACCTTAAACCGGTTCCGTGGCTGGGATCCACTATCACCGGAAGATGTGTCAGATGTTTCAGCATCGGTACTGCACTAAGATCAAGTGTATTTCGGGTAGTTGTCTCGAAGGTTCTTATCCCTCTCTCGCACAGAACGACATTTTCATTACCCTGATTAAGGATATATTCTGCTGAAAGAAGAAATTCTTCTATTGTTGCCATCATCCCACGCTTAAGCAAAACCGGTTTCTTTGTTTTTCCGACCTCGATCAGAAGCGGATAATTGTGCATGTTCCGTGATCCGACCTGGAGCATATCGGCATATCCTGCAACAAATTCCACCATTCGTGTATCCATTACCTCTGTCACAAAAGGCAAACCAGTCTCTTTCCTGACATCAGCAAGCATTTTTATCCCGGCTTCACCCAGTCCCTGGAAATTATATGGTGATGAACGGGGTTTGAACGCCCCTCCCCTCAGAAGGACTCCTCCTGCCCTTTTCACTGCTTTTGCAGTCTCCAGGAGTTGTTCATAACTCTCAACAGCACAAGGTCCGGCAATCACTGTAATTTCACTGGTCCCGATAGTTTTTCCTCCGACGTTCACAATCGTACGAACAGGTCTGTTATTCCTGTTTACCATTACCGGTACCGGAAATCCGCAAGCATCTTCCTGATAGTTATAATGATCTGATCCCATCACATAATTATTTTAGTATTCATATCCTGTTCTGGCCTTCTTATATATTACATCACTTTTTTCAAGTGGAGGAGCAGGTATGAATTCAAATCTTCCCTTCCTTACCTGAGCCATAAATATCGGCCTTATATTATTCCAGGTTCCGTCAAATATTACTGGTCCTGTCACTCCCTGATACCCCTGAAATGTTTTCATGTCTGTAAGCACATCTCTTATAAGCGCCCTGTTCAGTCCTGCTTTTCTGATGGCTGCGATCAAAATATTCATCCCGTCATATGCATGGGCAGCAAATACATCGGGCTCCAGACCGTACCTTTTTTTATATTCAGCCTTAAAAGCTTTTAGAGCAGGATCATCAGCTTCAGGATTATACTGGCATGTTGTCACTATATCTTCGGCAAGATTACCGGCAAGCTTAAGGAATTCATCACTTACGGTCCTGTCGGAAGCATAAACCGGTTGCTTCATCCCCAGTTCCCTGATCTGTTGAAGTATAAGAGCCGATTCCTTAGCATTTCCCCAGATCACGACAGCATCAGGATTTGTCTTTTTTATCCTTTCCAGACGGTCCCTGAAATCGGTTTCGCCATCCATGAATCTTTCCTCTATGATGACAGGATACCCTATACGTGTTGCCGTTCTGTTAAAATGCAAGGTTCCTACGCGTCCATAACGGTTATTGGCTCTGATCATTGCTACCCTGGAATGTTTATCCTTGTTATAGATACGGTCAACAAGCATATAGCTGCTCTGCCTGTCGTCAGGAATTGTACGGATCACCCATGGAATATTCGTTTCCGTAAAAGTCGGATCGGGATCTCCCGTATTTACGTTCGGGATCTCAAGCTTCAGGGTTGCCCTTATGGCCACATGAGAAACTACATCATCGATTGAACCCAGCCACGCCCATACTCCTTCATCGTCCATTTTTACGATCTCATTTGCCGCTGCACCCCACAATCCTACATCATTATGAACCATGAGTCTGAAGGGAATGCCTTTATAACCTCCCTTTTTATTGGCTTCCTCAATTGCAAGCATTGATCCCTGAAGCATCTGCTTACCCAGGGAATTGATTATTGATCCTTCAAGAGGACCAAGAAATCCTATCCTTACTTCTTTCAGACCGGTCGGCGGAATTTTTTCACGTCCGGCTCCGTAGAATTTGACTGGTTCAAGAAAATGATACTTATATGCCTTCTGGTACCTGTCGTAGGCAACCAGTTCATCCGGGATATTGCCATAATTGATCTTCTTTTCCTGCCCTGACAG
>CAYPHL010000012.1:30323-54266 GCA_964410385.1 uncultured Rikenellaceae bacterium
CAACCAGTTCATCCGGGATATTGCCATAATTGATCTTCTTTTCCTGCCCTGACAGGATTGAAAAAACAGGCAGGAGAAATATTATCAGGTGAGCCAGTCTGATCATGGAACTTGTTATCATAATTTTTGGTTTTATTTGATCAATTCACCCCTGCAAACGCCTTTGGATGTGGCAACCCACAGGAAGTCACCGCAGGCATCCACGCCAATAATGAAATTATGTGAGATAGAAGGTGAAAGCGGGATTACTTTCTTCTCAGTGCCATAAGTTATTATTGCTTTCCCGTCATCACTGTCATCGTCCTTTTTATAAGTGACCCAGGTTTTGCCGTCTGTACTGCTTAATCCGTTATCGCAGCAAACAAATACGACTTTCCCTTCAGCCCTGAGGAAATTTATGAAATTACTGGCCAGTCCGCTGTCATGATCAAAATAACCTTTCCAGTTCTTACCGTCATAACGGCTCATTCCGAAATAAGTCGAAACCCACAGAATGCTGTCAGAATATGAGGTTGCTGTAGTAATATCATGGATCACACCATCATCGGGCTGAAGGTCGATTTCCATGAAACCGTCGGGATCGACATAATCCCTGAAGTGTGAGGTCTCCGTATTATATTCTATCACACCGCCCCCCCATGCTGCAATCCACACTTTCCCGTCGCCTGCAGACAGAGCGTAGGTCCATGGTTCGTGCATGGGAGCATTCATTTCAGTGAATATCTCCCATTGCCTTGTCCGGGTATCGTAATGACCTGCGCCTCCGCCTGTTGCCACCCAGATGTGAGCACCGTAACAAAAAACATTGTAAACAAGATCGTTGGGCATTCCGCTGTTTAACTGGTTGAAGGTTTCGAATTTACCGCCCGACCAGCGGTTCAGACCGCCAAGTGTCGCGATCCAGACATCACCGGTCAGCTCGTCCACATCAATTGATACCACACCATTATGGGCCAGTCCGTCCTTAATGGTATAAGTTTTCCACTTGTCATTTTCGTATACGGCCATACCGTCATGTGTTCCTACCAGCACACGGTCACCGTCGATCCTCACGGCATAAGCCTTGTCGGAAGGGAGCCCGTCTTTTGTGGTAAAAGTACGCCAGTTACCGTATACCGGAACCATTCCCGCCTCCTTAACTACACGCGAGCTGTTTCCCGGATACCTGTCCCCGCTGTTGCGGTAATCCTCAATGACAGATTGATTGTTATTGACAGGAATATTCTCAGTTTCAGCGGTATTTCTTATCAATAAGAGTCCTGTTACAATCAATAAAGCAAGTATTGAGAAAACAATTATGTATTTGAATGATTTACTATTCATAGTGGAAAAATGTTTATGCTTATTTATTTCCAAATGCCGCTTTCAGCGTTTTATTACTGTCATCCTCGTATTCAGGATCTCTTAGAGATTTCAGGTATTCCACAAGCTCATTAAGCTGAATTTTTGTAAGATCATTTACCGCGCCATGTTCTTCCGTCTTGCCGTAAATAGTCCAGATTTCTTCGAGTGTGGCTGCCCTTCCGTCATGAAGATATGGCGGAGAAGCAAAAATATTATTCAGATGGGGTGTATCAAACAGAATTGAATCATCGCTGGCGGCAAGAGTTCCGACACCAGTCATCTGAAGGTTGGTGAAATATGGTGCGGGATGGCAGGTCACGCACCGGTTTGAAACCGGTATCTCAAAACCGGCAAAATCATGTGTCCTTTCGAATATCACTTTCCCACGTTTCTGTGCATCAGTTAGTTTTCCGGCAGGATTATACAGAAGATTCGGAGGATTCGGTATTCCTGTCATAATATATGCGGTAAGTGCATCCAGATCCCTGTAGCTGAATGGCTCATTTCGTGTCAGCACTGTCGAAAAACGCATGCCGTCCTGCTTATAAACTGTCTGATTTTTACCATTCCACTTATATGGAGGTGTGTCACCGATATTTCTCAGCGATTGTGTATTTGTCATATTACGGCCCATATCCTTCGAAGCCATATTATAAACAAGCCCGTCTTCATGGCCGTCGGGATGACATGTAAAACATGAATACTGGTCCTGAAAAGTTCCTCCCGCATTGTTCAGCAGTTGTCTTCCCCGGCGGTTTACGGTTGTTCTCCGGGGGCCGCCCAGATCGATCCATTCCTTCATTTCAAGAGTCTCAGTGCTAACTATTCCTATCCGGTCTTCCAGATGTTCTGCCACGTAAAGTTCCTTGCCATCGGGCGATATTGCCAGCCCTTTGGGATTTGCGCCCGTGGGAATACGTTTTATTACGAAAAGGCTGCTGATACCAAGATGATGTGCATACTGTTCCAGCAAGTCATCAGTCGATCCGGCCATTATTTCCCTTACAGCATCAATATCAATTACTGAAATACAATCTGATCCTGCGTGTGAAACAAAAGCAGTTTTTCCGTCAGGTGTAACCGAGATATCGAAGGGATCAGCGTAATAAGCATTCGGCTCATCCAAAAGCAGCTGAGCTATCCTGCCTTCCGGTTTGAGTTCGATCACTGCTATCCCCTCCGTCATCATCCAGCCTCTCTCAACCTGAATAGTCGGAACATTATTCTTGGGCCTTACAACAGGCATCAGCGCAAGATCCGCGGATGGCGTAAATGCAATATTTTCCATCATATAAGCCGAAATGATGTCCTTTCTGGCAGCGATTCTCTGTTTTCCGTCACTCAGGATAGTGAGTTCACACCTGACAGTATCATCGAAAGGCTTTGACAGCGTACGACGGCTTGTTATATATACCATACTTTTGTCAGGAGAAGGTTGCAGACCGGTTGGATTATTACCGGCCGTCAACCTCTTCCTTTCCGAACCGGTCTTCAGATCGATAACCGATATATCTGAAGAAAATGAATTAACGACAAACAGGCTCTGCTCATCTTTACTCAGTCCAATACCTGCAGGTCCGTTCCCCGTTTTCAGGACTTCTTTTACATGAAAGGAAGCAAGGTCCACAACTGATACGTTATCGGACCATTGGTTGCTTACATAGGCTGTCTTTCCGTCACTGTCAATAACGATGCTGTGAGGACGCATACCTACTCCTATCTGATGAGTTACCCTTCGGGACTTTCTGTCAACCACAAGCAATTTATTACTCTCCTCCGCTACAACGTATAGCGATCTGCCGTCTTCTGAAACAGCCAGATTAAAAGGAGAATGGTATTTTGCATTAACCAGTTTTGAAATAAAGCCTGACTTCTGCAGATAGAGGTGACATGATCCGCATCTGACCGGATGATCTGTGGTTGCGGTAATTTTATTTACATGATCACGCGCCCACCGGCTGTATGGAGGATAGATCAGCGCTACAACAGCAAGAATCAGAACTGCAGTTATTGAGTGTTTAAGATATCTCTTCATCTCTATTCCAGTTCAACAGTTTTCTCCTTAATAGCGGTGACGCTAACCGGGATTATCACCGGAGGTTTTTTGACAGCAAGTGATACCCTGTTCACCGGTACAAGTTCTGGGTCTTCGTGACATCCGATGCAGCCCCTGCGCTCATTAGGCCGGAGCCATAGCCAGGAGCCCGGACCATTAATTGTTTTACCAGTACCGTCAATCGTCCGTATACGGAAAGGTTTGTCCGATAAAACCTTTAACTGAAAGGATCCGTCACCTTCAACATCAACCACACCGTACGTCGTATCAACACCCATTACTTCTATCCGCCCGGCTGCATTACCTTCCCGGTTTTCAGCATAACCTGTGAAATTTATATCCTGACATAGCAGCAGGCCGGTCTTAACCTGCAGATCGACCTCGCTCGGAAGCTTTTTCGGCTGCTCATAAGCTTCAGCAACAATAACATCCAGGATATCATATTCAGGGTCGGAAAAAATAAGCCTGCCAGTTGTATTTGTTTCAGAATCAAATTCATAAAGTGCGAATTTAGCTGACCCGGATTTACGATATGACACAAGGTACCTGTCTGATGTAACCGGCAATACCGATTTAAATTCCTCCTCCCCTGCTGAAAGGTTAATCCTGCTGTGAAGCGGACGATTATAAGTCACTGATGCCGGAAATCCCCCGGGGGAATTATTATCTGTCGTTTCCAGGAAGATGATTTTGCCGTCAACTGACTCACGCGGATCACTGGCCATAATACTTTTCCCTTTGTTCATGTAAAACATATCGCTCTTGGTTCCGTCAGGACGCATAACCGCGAGCATCGCATTATTTTTCTGCGGCAACAACTGCCGGCTCACAGTCAGCAGCCGGCCATCCTTTAAAACTTGTGTCGCATAATAATCACACGGACTGAAAGTGATCTGCCGGACATCTGATCCGTCGATGTTAACGGTATACAGGCAATGCGCAGTTCCTACAATATCATTTACTGTAAGTTTACTGAAAACCAGTCGCCCGGCAGGCAGCCAGGCAGGATCGGTGCAATTTTCACTGAACGATGTGATCTGTCTGTATGTCAGCCTTCTGAGGTTCATCTCCCATATCTGCCATACATCTCCCTGGTTCTTCTGGGCTGAAAAGAGTATCTGCTTTCCATTATAAGATATTTCAGGATAAGCAGCAGAATAAAAATCACCTGTCAATACCCTGACCTTTGAAGGCTTTCCCGGATCAAAAGCAATTATTCTTGTACCTGTAATGTATCTTCCCGGATCAGTTAAACCATCCTCTGTGAATGAACTTAACCTCGCTTCTGTCGCTATCAGCATACCCGAACTTACCTTGGTACAGCCAGCTGCAGTAAAAGAGAGACAGATTATAAAGGCTCCAAACAGATATATTATTGATATTCTGCTAATTCTCATAAGAAAATGTTAAGGCTCGGTAATTTCGAGGATCTGATTTGCTTTTACATTTTCAATGACCTGAAGTTTTCCCGACGGCCATCTTACTTCTATCTTTTCAATATTTTCATTTTTTGCAAGTCCGAAATGCAATCTGGGATCATTCTGGGAAAGATAACCTGTTGTACTTCTTTTCAGGGCTGTCTGGGTTTTTCCACCTGCCGTAACCCTGATCCTGGAACCGATCCCGTCACGGTTGCTTTTTGTTCCGGTCAGTTTGATCATGAGCCAGTTATTTGTATTACCCTTGTTATTTCGGAGGAAGACAGAGTAATCATTCAGGTTCATAATGAAAATATCGAGGTCCCCGTCGTTTTCATAATCTCCGATACATGCTCCCCTTCCGACGAGTTCCCTTTGGAAATATTCGCCGAGTTCAAGTGAGACATCCCTGAACTTTCCGTTCCCTTCGTTCTGAAACAACTGATCTTCCTGCCCGTAAAGGTGTTTCAGTGCTCCGTTTGTTTTGAAGATATCCACATCACTGTCGTTATCATAATCAATAAATGATGATGACCAGCCAACGAACTGTGCAGCTGCCATTGATATGTTTGATGCTATTCCCTTGTCGATAAAAAGGCCATTCCCCATGCTTTCATAAAGTGAGCAATATGTGTCATCCGAGACAAAAAGATCGATATGTCCGTCGTTGTTGTAATCTGCATAGTCAACCGACATGCTTACTGTGGCTTCCCCGGCCTGGCTGAAGGCTGTACCCGACATTGTACCATGATCGACAAATCGCTTGCCTCCTTCATTTTGCCACAGGTAATTCAATGTATGATCATTGGCTACATATATATCTACCCAGCCATCGTCATCATAATCGGCAGCGCCTACACCCATTGCCCTGCCGTCGATATCTGTTATTCCCATTTTTTCAGTAACATCTTCAAAAGTGCCATCACCGTTATTATGATACAGAACATCTTTCTGGGCATCATAGGCCATCGGCCCCGGGAAACCATCAGGAGCGTAATAATATTTATAATCAGGATCAAATTCAAGGAAGTTACCGACATAAAGATCGAGGTAACTGTCATTGTCATAATCGAGCCAGGCAGCACCAATGCTGCACTCTTTTCCTCCTCCGACATTTGCTTTTTTTGTGACATCTGTAAAGGTACCGTTGCCGTTATTCTTAAGAAGAACATTAGGCCCATAGTTATTTATATAAAGGTCGGGGAAGCCGTCGTTATTAAAATCGCCCGAAGAAACACCCATGCTGTACCATGGACCGCCCACACCCGCCTTTTTTGTTACATCCTCAAAAGTACCGTCTCCTACGTTTCTGAAGAGCTTGTTCCCCCCCGGAAGCTCTGCAGGCCTCTCACTTTTTATGAACCCTTCAATCCAGGTTCCGCTGCATGCATATATGTCAATGAAACCATCCATATTGTAATCAAGGAAGGCTGCACCTCCACCGTCGGATTCAATTATATTGTTCAACTCTTCTTCCCCTATCGAATGTTTGAAGATCAGTCCGATATCCCTGGTAATTTCCTGGTAGAAATCATTATCCGGAGCAGGTACATTGATTTCTGCCTGAACTGACTGCAAATCCGGTTTGCTACCTGACCGGCAGCCTGAAATGAGCAGAGGGAGCAAAAGTACCAGCACATAGTTCGTCTTTCTGCACATGACATTCTGATTTGTTATATTTTAGAAACTTACATGATCCTGGCACGATCAGAACATCCGACGGCCATTAAAACTTAGTCTACAATAAACAGGTTAAAAGTATTACACTAAAGTACCAGAAGGGTATTAAGTAATGATTAAAGACTGATTAAATTAAGATTAACAGGGCTGTTATTTAATCGAAGGAAGCAGTATTGTAACCGTGGTTCCCTTACCTTTTTTTGAGGCGATTTTAATCGAACCGTTATGATTAGCTATTATCTGGCTTACAAGCGAAAGTCCGATCCCTATACCCTTCTTTATTATTGCGTTTGTACCGCGGTAAAAAGGCTCAGTCACTTTCCCGATCTCTGCTTCAGGAATTCCAACTCCCCTGTCAATGAATGAAATTTCCAGGTATTTGCCCGTGTGACCTAAAGAAATATCAACAGGATTATCATTTGAATATTTACAGGCATTATCCAGAATATTTGATAATGCGACCTTCAAAAGGTACTCATCGCCTTTAACTGTCATCTGTACGGAATCTGTCAGCTCATTCTTCAGGGTGATATTTACAGGATTTCTTACATTCTGCTTTATAAGTTCTTCCTTCAGTTGCCACAGGATTTCATCTATTCTTATCTCATTACCGAAACTTAAAGGCCCTTCCGCATTTGTGCGGGCCATCAGAAGCAATTTGTTTGTTAGATCTGTAAGTGATTTAATATCCTCAAGAACTGATTCCAGTGCCTCTTTGTATTCCGGAGCAGACCGATCTTTCATCAGCAGCACTTCAATCTGGCCGTTAATTGATGTAAGCGGAGTCCTGAGCTCATGGGATGCATTGGCAATAAAACTTTTCTGCATGCCGAACGATTTTTCGAGTCTGTCAAGCATCCTGTTAAAGGTCTTTGCAAGATGGCCTATCTCATCTGTACCATTTCCTTCGGGCACCCTGAGATGAAGACTTGTTATTGAAATATTCTCAACCTTTTTCACCACGTCCGAGATCGGCTTAAGTGCCCGTCCTGAATAAAACCAACCTGCAATAAAGAAAAGCAGAAGGCTCGACAGGCAGACAATAAGCAGCAGTATCCTCAATTGCCTCAGACGTACCGGGCCGTCCCTGTCAATTGCACCGGCAATAACAACAAAGCTGAAAGATCCCGAGGTGAATAAAGTACCGAGAACAGCATACTTATCACTCATTACCGAGACCTCTTCATCAGCTTTCACATGACTGATCAGTGAATTAATTCCCGGTATTTTCCAGGTTTTGTCAGATATATAAATTGTATCCGAATTTGAATCGAGAATAATTATCTTCTCATCCTGGAGCTTATCAAGGTGGTAAATTCCGGATCTCAGGGCGCGGTCGGCATTATATTCATAGCTGTCAAGCACAAGTTCGGTGATGTTCCTTGCCCTTGATCGCAGCAGATCATTGAAATCATCACGGTGGAACCGGGCAGAAGAGAAGTAAATAGCGATGGATGCAGCAATCATTATTATTCCCCCGAGGAGCAGGAACTGAAGCGTTAACCTTGTCCTGATTCGCATATTTTCAATCTTCGAAAACATATCCGAAACCTACCCTGGTACGGATATATTTCTTATCAAATCCTTTATCTATTTTTTTTCTCAGGAAATTCACATAAACATCAACAACATTTGTGCTGAAATCATAATTCACATCCCACACCTTTTCAGCGATTTCGTTACGGGTAAGTACCCGTCCGGGATTACGCATGAAGTACTCAAGCAGCGAAAATTCCTTTGATGTAAGACTTATCTGCAAGGTCCCTCTTTTTACGGTTTTCCTGTCCAGGTCCAGTTCAAGATCTCCCGCCATAAGCTTGCTGCCTGATTCATATGTTTTATCAAAGGTCCTCAGCAAAACCTTTACTCTTGCAACCAGTTCCCTGAATTCAAAGGGTTTAACCAGATAATCATTCGCACCTGCATCAAAACCTTCAATCTTATCCTCAGTTGTCCCGAGTGCTGTAAGCATCAAGACAGGAATGTCGGGCCTCTGGCTCTTCAGCTTTTTACACAATTCAAGACCCCCAATGCCGGGAATAATCAAATCAAGTATTATCAGGTCATATTTATACTGACGGAAGAGTTTTTCGGCAGAAACCGAGTCGTATGCTATATCCGATTCATAAAGATTATCCCCGAGCCCGTTCTTTATAAATGAAGCTACCTTAGGTTCATCCTCCACAATCAGTATTTTCATAGACAGAATTTAATAACTTTTATACTTTCGGCAGTTTCCAGGGTTCGCGGTATTTCGGTACAAGATATTTGTTTGCATCAGCGTCGTTTGTAAATCTGGTACCATCCCAGACCAGCTTCTTTCCTGTGCGGTATGCTATGTTTCCTAGATGCGAGAATTTGGCAATATGTGCTCCTGTTTGAGGAGTCGTATTTGTATTCGGGTTTCTGGCTGTGATACATTCAAGGTGATTTTTTACATGGTTTTTCAAACCCTGTCCGGTACCTTTCTTTAAAGGGACAGCTTCCATCCTGGCTATTTTATTTACAACTTCAGGAATTACTTCCCATCCGCTACGATCGACAACCAGAGTTCCGTTCTCGCCGACAAACCCAAGACCGTGATTGCGGCCATATGCTCCGTCATCAATCCCTATGGCATGGTCCCAAAGGATATTGAATCCGTCAAATTCATAAATAGTCTGGAGGGTATCGGGAGTTTCACAGGCATCGTCAGGATACCCGTATTTGCCTCCCATTGCCATTATGGATTTAGGAGTAGTGACATTCATTCCGAAAAGTGCGAAATCGAGCAGATGAACTCCCCAGTCAGTCATCAGTCCGCCCGCATAATCCCAAAACCATCTGAATGTAAAGTGGAACCGGTTCCTGTTAAAAGGTCGTTTTGTTGCCGGACCGAGCCACATGTCATAGTCCACACCTGCGGGTACCGGTTCATCAGCCAGAACAGGAATTGAGGGACACCATCCCTGATAAGAAAAGACCCTGACCAGCCTTATTTTTCCCAGGGCGCCGGTCTTTATGTAGTCAACAGCCTCAATCCAGTGAGGATCACTCCTTTGCCACTGACCAATCTGTACAATGCTTTTATACTTCTGAGCTGCTTTTACCATCAGGTTGCACTCCTCAATAGTGTTGCCCATCGGTTTTTCACAAAACACATCTTTGCCTGCCTCACATGCTGCTACCATTATCAGGCAGTGCCAGTGGTCAGGAGTACCAACTATTACAAGATTAACATCCTTATTGTCGATCACTTTACGCCAGTCCCTGTACAGGTTTGCCGGTTTTTTCCCGCGGATCTTCTCAACATCTGCGGCACGGCGGTTCAGGACACTTTCATCTACATCGCACAAAGCAATACACTCCACCTGGGGATGTTCAAGAAATGCCCTGAGATTGCTGAATCCCTGCCCGTTGCATCCAATCAGACCAATATTGATCCTGTCGCTGGGCGGAAAACCAATTATCCTGCCCGATATTGAGGGAGCAAATCCCAGACCTGCAACCGTAATAGCTGTGTTTTTCAAAAATCCACGTCGTGTTTCCATAGTTAAATATTAAAATTACAAAAATAACTTAATCAACCCTGAACACCCTGAAACTGTGAGGCTTAAGCTCGATATCGAAATAAAGTTTTTCACCGGGCTTCCTGCCCCAGATCATACTTGCAGCCTTTCCATCACTTGTTTCATGTACATCGGAAACAATATCAGTAAGTTTTCCGCTTGTGGCACTTGTAACAATTCTGACTTTTGATGTTTCAGGAAGAAATGATTCTACTATGAATGTATTATTATCATAAATGAACAAACTTACTTTTGCCGGTCCTTCTATTCTTACATTCATACCAGAGGACAGAACATCTCTCAGCCTGTTCAGAACTCCCTCAGGTAATTCATACAGATCCCCGAAGCTGTCAGGAACTGTAAGCACGAAAAGAGATGCATTTCCATATTTAGCCTGGTGAAGGAAAGGCCATCCCGTTGCACTTCCGAGAGCTTCCATATCTGCCCATGAATCATTTGTAAGATAATTGATCTGGGGTATAAGAATTTCCTTCTCCGATTTATTTCCCTTACTGCGCCAGCCGGCAGCAAAGTCAGTGACCAGCGCCTTCTTACCTGTATATTCCAGTTCAACTATATCTTCTATACCCTTGCCCTTCAATGCATTAAGCAAACCTGAGGTGATTGTAACATCATGTCCGGCAATAAGCCTGTTCTTGATCTTCTTTACAATATCAGGGTCTTTTTTGGCTGACTCAGTCAATATTATCATTCCTGGGTTTTCCGGGAACTCAGGTCTGAGGTCGAGAGGTATTCCAATCATGCCCAGATAATTATGAAGATAGTCTTCGCCTGTTGCATGATGCGGTCTGTAACTCATGATCCCAACGGGCCTGCCGAGGGATCCAAGGAACTTATCGACTTTCTCGAAAGTATATCCTGCTGCCCTGGCAACAGTTGAAGGGGTAACCTGTTTGCCACTCTTTAATATTACAGGCTTCATCATTTCGTCGAAGCTGAAGGCTGGATTCATGTCCTGCCATGCAGCTCTGTCAGTTGGCATGATTTTCCTCTGAAGCTGCCTGAAATCAAAAAGTGTTATTTCAGGGGCTTTCGCAAAGAGTGTCAGCCAGAGTTGTTCTGCATACCTGTCCATGTAGCTCATCCCTCCGGTATCAACCCAGCCTCCACCGTTCCCACCGGGTTTCAGATTTTCGAAATACCTGAAAATGAAATAACCCAGGTACTGCTGGAGATGCTGGCCGGGAGCATCCGGATCCCTGGTCTCGGTACCGGTATATATCCCGTCAAACATTTTTGGTTCCGTTTCAAGATTAAATCCCAGTCCCTGGAAATGTTCATACCAGTTAGGATACTTAATAACAACTTTGACTTTCGGATTTACCGCTTTTGCAGGGCCAATAACAAGCGACTGCGCAGCTTCGGTCATAAGGCCCAGCCTGTAATCAGTCCAGCTCTTATTTCCTTTTGCATTTATACACAGCTCACACTTGCAGTTCGTAAAGAAAAAATCATCAAGAATAATCTCATCAAAATTCTTTGCAGTAAACTCCACTATCTCCTTAACCTTTTTCCTGTGCTCCGGATTAGCATAGCAGAATGTCTCAAAACGATTCATCTCATTCACAGTCAGAGTAATGCCACCTGCTGTCTTAATCCCCCGGCTGTTAAAGAACTTCTTTGCCTTATCAATAGTCTGCTGATCAGGAATTATCAGGTCACGGTGTGTTTCAATATATATCTTATCGACATGAACCTGTGCCGATATTTCGTTCCAGATGGGTTCGAGCCATTCGGTCTTATCCATCTGCCGTACTTCATATGCCCTGGCATAAACAGCGACTTTAAAATTGTTATATCCCTGGTTCTGGGCTATGGCTGAAAAAACAGGAACTACCAAAATGGATAAACACAGAACGAATTTCTTTACGAATGATTCCATGAAAATAATATTTTAACGATCCACAATATAGCGAATTTCAGTTTTCCCCTGCAAGAAGTTCCAGTTTATATGTAAATGAAACAGGGGCTGCATAAGGAATGTACTGTGGAAGAGGTCGTGGTCCGCATCCCGCAGTACCAACTCCGAGTGTCTGATGGTTAATGCAGAATACAGTCGAAGAGCTTTCCGGAAGATCTATCCTGTATTCAACCTTATCCATTTCCTCATCGCTGTATGGCAACATAGAAACCTGCAACAGGGTATAATCACATAATACTTTAATTCCGTTTCCGGTTTTACTTGTAAGCGCAGCCCACCTTACGTCTTCATGATTTCCTGCTTCCATCGGTTTTTCATAGGGGGTAAGCTGTTCCTTAACAGTACTTTTATATAATCCTACATCAAATCCCCGTTTCCTGTCGGCATAGTTTTCTATCGGTCCCCTGCCGAAATATTCCACCTGGTCATATCGCCTTTCAAGGAACATTCTGACACCTGTATGTGCTACCACCTGCTGAGGATTGCTTGAATTTATGCTGTTAACTGCAGTAATTATTCCATTACCGCTGATCTTATAAACAACATCATGACTGACAGTGAAATCTCTTTGCCCCTGTGCAAAGAGGCTGACCGATATTTCAACCTCTGAAGGAGATCTTTGCAAAGCACTGACAGCTTTTGTAGTCCAGTCAAGCTTCCGCAGGCCAATTGTTTCCCAGCTTCTGTCAGCCCACATATCGTCATTGCGATGAGGAGCTCTCCATAAATGAAGCCTTGGACCACCGTTTTTCATAAGGATATTTACCCCTTTCTTTTCAAGTGACGAGAACGTTCCGGAAACCTTGTCAAAAATGATCCTGAAATCTGATCCTGTAACAACAATCCGGTTTTCATCCTGGGACATATTAACAGTCCCTTGTTTTTCACGGACAACAATGTTTGGGAGAGATGGTATCATGAACTGTTCTGATACAACCTCAAATCCTTTCTTTGCCCATATTTCGTCCTCATTAAGCTTAAAGTTAACCCTGAGGAAATATTCAGTATTCCCTCTGGTATAAGGTATCCTGTATGGAATTGAAATAATGGCTTCTTTCCCTGGTTCAAGAACCGGCAGCGAAATGGTCCCGGACCCAATCACAGTCCCGTTTTCGGTCAGTTCCCAGCCTGCATTGAATTTGTCAAGATCAATGAACTGGTAATTGTTCCTTATAAGGAAGCTGCCTGACGAAATATCTTCAGGGATCACCTTTATCCACTGGTAGACCTTTTTCATTTCAGGGTAATGTGGTTTCAGGGATCTGTCGGATGCAACAACCCCTTTATGAATGAAGTATTTGTCGTTTGGAAATTCCCCGAATCCTCCTCCGTAGGCTATAATGGGACGGTCGGGATTGCGTCTGTTGTAAATACCCTGGTCCTGCCATTCCCAGATGGCTCCGCCAAGAAGTGTCTCATATTTATCAAAGAGATCATTGTATTCTCCTATAGCGCCCATCGAGTTGAACATTGCATGGGCATATTCGCACATATAGAAGGGCTTTTTAAAGGAAGTGTCGTTAGCTATCCTTTCCACTTCGGCTATCTGGGTGTACATCCGGCTGTCGAGATCAGCAGGATTATTTTTCCCTATGCCGAATCCCTCATAATGGACAGGACGGGTATCATCGATTGCCTTTACTGCTGCCATTGCAGCTCTGAAATTCGTTCCGCCCCGGCCATTTTCGTTACCCAGTGACCAGATTATTACTGAAGGGTGATTCTTGAAATTCTCTGTATTGGCCACATTCCTGTCGGTTATGGCAGCTTTCATCCGGGGTTCTTCATCGAATTTACCCATATTACCATGACATTCAACATTCGCTTCAGCAACAAGCCATATACCCCATTCGTCACATAATTCGTACCATCGGGGATCATCAGAATAATGGCTAGTCCGCACATGATTACAGTTCCCCTGCTTAATCAGCTCAAGGTCACGGATCATCTGGGCTTCAGTTACCGCATGTCCGACGTCGGGCCAGTTTTCATGACGGTTCACACCTTTCAGCTTTATCTGCCTGCCGTTGACAAGAAATGCTCTTCCTCTGATCTCGACTTCCCGGAATCCTGTCCGTGCAGAGAGCATTTCACTTATCTTTTTCCCCTGCTTCAGAGTAAGCACAGTTGTATAAAGCTCCGGTGTCTCGGCTGTCCACTTCCGCGGGTCACGTACATTGAATTTCAACTTAACCTCTGCTTCCATTCCCGGTTGCAGGGGAGGAACGATTCCCTCCGCCTGAGCAGAAGGAACAGGCACTC
Source organism: uncultured Rikenellaceae bacterium (assembly GCA_964410385.1). Taxonomy (GTDB): domain Bacteria; phylum Bacteroidota; class Bacteroidia; order Bacteroidales; family VadinHA17; genus LD21. Next base: position 44,574 of record CAYPHL010000012.1, read on the forward strand.
CGTTATCATAGAGAACTGCAGTTATAACCGATGTTTTTACCGGCTTTGAACCATAATTCCTGATCTTTGAAGTAAGCTCAACAAATGCATCCTTATACTGGTCATCAAGGTCAGTCCTGATGAAGAAATCCCGGATATGCAGCTTTGGCGAACTCCATACGGTTACATTACGGAATATCCCGCTGAGGCGCCACATATCCTGATCTTCAAGGTAGGTTCCCGTAGTATACCTGTAAACCTCTACGGCTACCATGTTCTTCCCGGGTTTTACATATTTTGTTATATCAAACTCCGCAGCATTCCTGCTGTTCTCACTATATCCTATCTTTTGTCCGTTAATCCATAAGAAAAACCCGGCATCAACACCATCGAAAGTAATGAAGATTTCCCGCCCTTTCCATTCTGTGGGGATATCAAAATCGCGCCTGTAGCTTCCGACAGGATTCCTTTCCTCATATGCGGTATAATTTTTTGGAGGTGTGCTCATTACAGAAGGAAAATCCCTTCTGATGGTATATCCCAGGTTCCTGTAATATGGTGTGCCATATCCATGCAGCTGCCAGTTTGAAGGAACGGGTATCTCTTTCCAGGATGAGACATCATAAGTAGCCTTGTAGAAATCGACTGGTCGTGCCTGGGGCCAGGATACCCAGTTGAATTTCCACATTCCGTTAAGGCTCCTGCAGAAGGGTGAAGCGCTCCTTACAGCAGCAAGAGCTTCATTCAGATTGGAATAAGGCATCAATGTTGCATGATAAGGTTCCTTGTTTATCGCGATGATCTCCGGATCCTGGATCTCGGGGGGAACAGGAGCTCCGCCCAGAGAATCCTTTACAGTCGCCACCTGGGCTCCGGCAGGTATTGTGAACAGCATCAATCCTGAAATTATTGCGTAACGCAGAAAACAGCCAGCTAAATTCGGTTTCATATGAAAATATTTTTGATTTTACTTTCCTGTTATTTTAATCTCTTTGCCTGTGTATTCCACTGAATTGTGAGGTACAATCCCGGGATCAAAAGGAACAGGCTTATCTTTTGTAACCCAGATAATATTAAATTTCCTTGAATTTAACATCCCGTCAAATTCTCCCTTCCTGTTACCTATTGTCAGCTCTCCCGACGCATTATTATAGCTGAATTTTATTGTGCTGCACTCTCCATTTTCGTAGTCATAATTAGTCCCTTCATCTTCATAGAGAGTAAAAGCACAATCCCTTCCTGTGTAGACCAGAAGTGTAAGCGGATCGGCAGGCTTCTGACCCGTATACTGAATTTCAGGGCCTGTGGGAATTATTGACCCCTCTTTTACATACAATGGCATCCGTTCATATGGCGCATCAACCTCAAGAGATCTCCCGCCTTCAATATACCTGCCTGAATAGAAATCATACCATCCCACTGCATCCGGAAAATAAACTGTACGCCTGACGGCATTATATTTATAAACCGGAGCAACAAGCAAGGAGGGACCGAACATATACTGATCGCCGACATTGCTGACATTTTTATCAGCACTAAAATCCATCACCATAGCTCTCATGATTGTATAATCGTTGAAATAAGTCAGTCCTGCCAGCGAATAGATGTAAGGCATAAGACGATACCTCAGCCTGTTATAATAAACCATACTTTTATAAGCAGGATGATCCGGAGGAGAGATGTTGTAAACTTCACGGAAAGGATACTGTCCGTGGCTCCTGAAAAGCGGGCAGAATGATCCGAACTGGTACCAGCGGGTATTAAGTTCTCTCCATTCATTCATGTCTTCTGATCCTTCCGCAGCCCTGACATATCTGTTCTCAACGCAGAAACCTCCGATATCCATTGTCCAGTATGGTATTCCTGAAAGCGAATAATTCAGTCCTGCAGATATCTGTGCTTTCATATCTTCCCAGCGGGTCCCGATATCGCCGCTCCATGTCGCTGTGGAGTATCCCTGTAAACCCGCGAATCCTGATCGTGTAAGAAGAAATACCCTTTTATCCGGATCAACCGAGCGCTGGCCGTTATAAATAGCCGAGGCATTCATAAGGGCATAGGTATTGAAATATTTTGCCGAGGGTCCTGAAGCGGTAGGAGTGGAAAGCAGCTTCCTGTACCGGATGCTTGCATTTGAAAGTATATCAGGTTCTGAAGCGTCCATCCACCATGCATCGAACCCTAAGGTATAAAGATGTTCCCTTATCTGGTTCCAGAAAAGATCCCTTGCACCCTGACTGTAGGGATCATAAAAAGATCCGATATAACCTTTCCCTATCCAGTCCCTTACACTGTCGTTGACTGCCTGGCGATACATCCATCCCTTTCTGTCGAATTCCCTGAAATGTTCTGTTTTATAATAGAATTTAGGCCACACTGAGATCATTATTCTTGCATTCATCCTGTGAACTTCATTAACCATCCCTTCAGGATCAGGGAAGAACTTCGGATCAAATTCATGAGAACCCCAGGATTCAACAGGCCAGTATGACCAGTCAAGCACGATATTATCAAGAGGGATGTCCCTTTTGCGATATTCCCTTACTACATCCAGGAGTTCATCCTGTGATTTGTATCTCTCGCGGCTCTGCCAGAAGCCCAGTGCCCATTCCGGCATTATCGGGGCCTTTCCGGTCAATGTCCTGTAACCTGAGATAACCTCATCAATATTGTTCCCCTTAATAAAATAGTAATCAATCTGGTCTCCCATTTCGGAAAATAGCGACAATGAGCCCTGGTCCTCCGGGTTACGGGGACTTAAAGCTTTGAGACCGATATATGAGACCCCTCCGTCGGGCTTCCATTCAAGCCTGATTGAATATTTCCTGCCTTTTTCAAGCTTCCTGGAGAACTTGTAAGTGTTGGGATTCCAGGCTGTACGCCAGCGTTCAGGAACAACAAGCTCATTATCAATATATAACTTCGTATAGCTTGCATAATATAGCTTAAAATGATAGAGTCCCGTCTCCCGGGGTTCCATTTCCCCTGACCATACAACCTCAGTACGTTCAGGCTTCACCCCGGCAGGAAATTTTTTTACTGTTTCGAGATTTTCAAAATCGATCTCTGACTCCCTTTCCCGGTGTGATATCCGGGAAGTTCCTGTATCAGAATATTTAACAGTTAACGCACCTTCCTGACCTTCCTCATCAAAAAGCCTGAAAATGTCTATCTGTGAATAATCGCGGGGATCACCGAATTTAGTAAGTGAATAATTATCCCAGAGTATTCCGTAATTCTTTCCCGAAACAACAAAAGGAACTGAAACTTTGGTATTATACTGATAAAGACTCTCATTAAGTCCTTTGTAGTTGAATTCGTCTGACTGGTGCTGACCCAGACCGTAAAATGCCTCATCAGGGGGAGAATTAAAAACCTGGTACAGTGAATATCCGTCAATCCCTTCAACGGAAAAAGGTGTAAATGATTTCCCGCTTTCTGCGGCTTCTCTCAGAAGAAGCTTATCATTCTTATCTTTGAAGGTAACCGCTCCGGTCGTTAATGATACTGATGCTTTTATCTCCGGTGTTGTGATTATCACTGAATCCCCTGTCTGATTGACCTCATAATCTTTAAACGGTCCAGGCTGAGGTAAAACACAAAGACTGCTTTCACCTGAGAAAGTATTTCCGGGAGAAGCGATAACCCTGATTATCCGTTCACTGACAGGTTCAAGGCGGATCAGCCTGGCACCTTTTCCGGTTCTGTCATTCAGCCGGATTATGACTCCATTATCACTCCTTTCCCATTTCTTTTCAGCGCATGAGGAGATAAGAAAAATTGCCAGGATAAATGAAACAGCGTTTTTCATTCGGTAAGTTTTTAAAATGATCAGGCAGGTCCGGCAGGAAATCAAACCTATTGCTTCATTTCAGCCTCACCCTCAATTTCAATAAGAAGATCATCGCGGCAGATATCTGCTTCGATGTACGACACCGGTATTTGAGGAAAGAATTTCTCGCAGATCTGCTTTACCACCCCGAAATCACTCTGCCTTTTCACATATGCCCTCAACAGTCCGTAATTTTCCCCGGGAGCATGGGGTCTGGAAACAAGTTCACTGATCCTTGAAGGATCCGAAAGTCTTTTAATATTTTCAATAGTAACAATTGTCTGTTTCTCAATGTCTTCCACACCTACCGTATCCTGTCCAATTATTGAAGCGGTACCAGAGATATATAAAGTCGAATGACTGTAATTTGCAAGGAGAAGGCCACGCTCAAACTGCGGAGCATGCTTTACCGTGCGTCCCTTATCTGAAAGCCCTTTCAACACTTTCTGCCCATATTCATAGGCATTGACCTGGTTCGGATTATCAACAGGTTTGATTATGACAGACTTACCAGGCTGAAGTGCACAGAGATCTATTATCACACCGCCGTGTTTCATTCCGACTCCTGTAGCTGCAGGAAATCCTTTTACAGTTCTGTAACGCTGGTAATATTCACTTCTTACTTCATTAAAGATCTGATAATTCTGGTAATTATCCTTTATACTGAGGATATCACCGATATAATTCCACTGACGGACAATATCGTTTAATGACATCTTTTCCCTGTCCAGGATGGCTACCACCATGTCAAATGCCTTTTCCGCAGCTGTTCTAGTGTCGTCAGGATAACTAAAGCTGCTTATTCCGCCAGCCCATAATTCCTTTCCCTTTTCAGATTCTATTATCAGATAAGGAAGGTTATCGTAGAATTTGTTCGTTATATCACAGGATCCTTTTACAACAAATGCCGCTTCAACAGCCGTCTTCCACGGCTTCACGGGAGGGTGTACCGTCATGTTAAAAGCAGGACAAACAGGATCAAGTGCTTTAATTGCAGAATCAAGTATATATCTTCTTACTGAATTCGATGTTTTAAAATCGGGCAGGTCGGTAAATATATTTATCCTTACCGGTGTAAGATCAGTATTACAGATCCTGAGAATCTGGTTCAGGCATTGCCTCCATTCCTCTTCAACACTTCCCTGATCCTCAGGAAGAATCACGTGATATCTTTTGAGCATTACATAAGTTTCTTTGGCCTCAAAATTAACATTTTTTAAGTCTGAACCAAGGGCATTTATCATATTTTAAAGAACTTACAGAGCAGAAGTGAACCCGGATTTTTAATTTGGTTTTAATTTGGTTTTAATTATTCAGATTCAGTAATCTTAAGCAGCTTCACTCCATGGAAAGGCACTTCTGTTGTGAAATTTTTTTCAAATATGCCAAGATCTTTTTGCCTCCACAGATCCCTTACGCTAAATTTTCCTGAGATATTCAGGTCAGAAGCGCTGAGGGTTATTTTTGCCGGTGAGGGAGATTCATCCCAGACAAAACTATCGGCGGCATCTGACAATTTTCTTGTAGCATCAGAAAGTCCGTCAGCTTCCTCATCCACAAGGTCCGTCACTGATGTATTTGCATCGCCCGATACTGAAAATAATCCCACTGCCAATGAACCTCCTTCCAGCTCCTTCACCATGATAAGCTCCTCCTTTGTCGCCTTTATGATTTTAGCCTGTTTACCGAGAATATCCTGGTTTACATCGATCACTTCATTATTGCACAGAACATTAAGGGTAAAAGCATCAAGCCGTGCCATTTCTCCTCCATAGATAAGCGGTGCTGCCATCATCGACCACATCGACATATATGCATACTGCTCATTGGGTGTCATATCTGCTTTCTGGTACATTTCTTCCTTCAACGCATTCCTTATCCATCCGATAAGGATATAGTCGGGATCATTCCATCCTCCGGGTTGTGCGTATTCCCAGTGTTGTGAATTCGATAATCCCACATACCAGAATCCGGGCATTGACGATCCGGCCACAAGACCCAGATCACCGGTAGTCCGCCAGCAATTACCAACGGTTGCCCCCCATTCCCAGACGTTTCCCATCCCATACTGACAAAGATTCAGTACAATATCCCTGTCGATCTTCTGAAGCTCATCCCACATAAGCTTATAGGGTTTTATATATGCTTCCCTGGTTCTTTCCTTTTCTATCCTCCCGTAAGAACACCAGTCATACTTGAGGAAATCGAATCCCCATTTAGCAAAGGTCCGGATATCCTGGCCTTCATGCTGATAACTGCCGGTATAGCCCGCGCAGGTCGTTGTTCCGGGTGATATATAGATCCCTGCTTTCAATCCGTTGCTGTGGATATAGGCTGTAAGGGCATTCATATCAGGAAACAATTTATTTGTCCTGAGTTCACCGTTCTTTTCACGCATCTCACCACCGTTTACAGGATCGTCGGAACCGGCTTTTATCGCCCAGCAATCGTCAATATTGACATATTGATAACCAAAATCTGCCATTCCGGAGCTTATCATCAGATCGGCTGACAGCCTCATCACTGAATCGCTTACCCTGTGATAATAAATATACCAGCTGTTCCAGCCCATTGGGGGCGTAAGCGCCAGCTTATCCCCTGCAATTATCTTAATGGTTCGAATAGCTTTGCCATGGGGGTTCAATGCAGTAATTTCTACCGGATACTCCCCTGCTTTTCCGATCTTTCCGGTAATGATGCCCGAAATCTGATCAAGGGATAGTCCTTCAGGGAGCCCTGATGCAGTAAATGTCATCGGCCGTCTTCCTGTAGCCGGTATCCTGTAAAGAAAAGGAGAACCCGGATGTGCTCCGTAGATTTTTGGCCCATTGATTTCCGGCTCATCGGGAGGCGGAGGAGTGAGTATTTCTTCAGTTTCAGGAACATACTTATTTTCAACAGCAACAGGTTTTATCCCTCTGTATGTAATAACCGGATCTGTCCAATCCGCATGATCATTATTCCTTCCGTCATTACCGTCGGCTACGAGGAGCCCAAGCTTTTCTATTCTCCTGATATCAATATCATATGCTTTTGCAGGATCGCCTTTCTTCATTTTTCCGCTCTCCCACAGAACCTTCCCGTCCCCGGCGACAAAAAACTCCACAAAACCGTTATTACTGCCTGAAGCATCATCTACTCCGGCGAAGCCTGTGAATTTTTTCGCTTTTTTATCAAGCTTTATCAGGAAAGCGCTGACTGCGTGTGTTCCTATACCTGTTTCGAAACGGGTTCCTCCGACCAACAAGGCTCCGCCGGTGACAGAACTGTCTGCCCTGGCGGTTCTCCAGCCGCAGGACATTTTTGATATGTCAAGTTCATTCAGATTAAGGGATTCTTCACCTGACCCACATGAAAATAGCGAAAGTGCCAGAGTCAGAAAAATAGGCATTATCAGCTGTTTAGTCATAATTAAGACAAATTTTAAAGTAGTATTATTCTAAGTTTAACATTCATTTAACTTAACCACAAAGGACACGAAGGAAATCACAAAGAGCACAAAGGATACTGCTCAGACTATTAAAATTATTACAACGTCTCTGATTAATGTACTACAGACGGCTGTTTATTTATTTCCTTTTCAGGAACGGGATTTGCGGCTGTCTCAGCAGCAGGAAGCCATACCCTCATCTGCCCAGGCCCCCTGTTATTCCATAAAGCATAGGGAATAAGTGTAACGGTCTCTTCCGGAAGCCTTTCAATAATACCATCGGCTTTCCTGTAAGTCTGAAATCCCTTCGTTTTAATTATCTGTGTTCCGTTAAGGAGGGAGGGATCATATTCACTGACAGGCGTATTTTCCTTATCTACCACCAGATTAAGGATATTGCCCGTATTATTATCAGGCCATTCGGCACAATAAATTACCGGTCCGCGCTGTATGGCAATTTTACCCCTGTCATCCGCGATCCTTTCATCAGCAACAATCTTCCTTACAGGCATTGGAAAATCAATTTCAATTTTATCGCCGTCTTTCCAGCCCCTCTCAATCTCAGCATAGCCATTAACAGGGCCTGAAGTAAAAAGTTCTCCGTTTACTGCGATGCTATATGGCTCATTCACCTTATCATCAAATCTGTAAAGATCTCCCGGGATCGCTTCATTCCTGACCCAGCCGGGTACACGAATTTTAACCCTGAACTTTGCAGGTTTCCCCGGTGACAATGTGATATTTACTTTGCCGTCCCATGGGAAGTTCGCTTCCTGCACAACTTTTACAGGAATCTTTCCGATATTGAATTCCGCCTCATTTGAAATGAACAGGTTCACATAAAGATCTCTATCGCTTACAGCATAGATATATCCGGGTATCGCGGGTACAAATCTGGCAACATTTGAAGGGCAGCAGGCACAACCGAACCATTCGCTCCTTTTATGTCTCCCGTCAGATTCAAGCGGATTGGGATAAAAGAACCTGTCGGCTGAGAGAGAGACACCCGAGAGCATCGAGTTGTATAGTGTCTTTTCAAGAATGTCAATGTATTTGCTTTCTCCATGAAGAAGGAAGAGCCTGTGGTTTGTGAAGATATTGCCGATTGAAGCGCATGTTTCGCAATATGCAGTCAGATTTGGCAATACATAGGGTGCCGCAAATCCTTCATTACCACCGGTTGCTCCAATACCTCCGGTAAGATACATCTTACCATAAACTATATCCTCCCAAATTTTTGTTATTGCATTCAGGTATGCTTCATCTTTTTCAATGGCAGCGATATCGGCCATACCGGAATACATATATGTAGCTCTCACCGAATGTCCGACCGCTTCAGTCTGATCAACAACTTTCTTATGAGCCTGGTTATATTCTTCCCCCTTGGGTCCTCTTATATCCAGAAAGAACCTTGCAAGATCAAGATATTTCTTTTCACCGGTGGTTCTGTACAATTTAACAAGACCCATTTCAATCACCTGATGGCCGGGATAGACTTTAACTTTATCCCATCCGAAATCTTTATTGACCAGATCGGCCGATTTAAGGGCGATATCCAGCAATGTCCTTTTACCTGTGGCCTGATAATGAGCAACAGCTGCTTCATAAAGGTGACCTATATTATATAATTCATGGCTCAGGATCGAATCGAGTTCCCACCTGTTTTTACTTGCCCATTCATGAAGTCCCTTTCCTCCGTGCATTTCAGCAATGGTCCGGTTAGTATAAAGATATCCGTCATCTTCCTGCGCTAGGTCGATCTTGTAAATCAGTGTATCCAGATATGCTTCCAGTTCCGGATCCGGTTTCGTCTGCAGTGAATAGGCCGCCCCTTCCATAATTTTAAAAACATCCGAATCATCGAAAGGGTAAATGGTCTGGAACCTCCCGGTATCAAGACCTCCGGCGATCTCGAAATTCCTTACCCTGCCGGTAGATTCGCAATATCCGAAAGCAATCGGAATAGTGACTTCGGCATTTTTAATGATGCGTGGCGCCCAGAAATTATCTGTAAGCTTTACAGAAGTGAACGGAACAGGCTGAACAGGATAATCTTGAGAAGATCTGCTTCCTGAACAGCTGCAAATAGTTAACATTCCTGCTATTATAATTGGCAGATGAAATCCTGCCCTGGAGAAATTCAATTTCAAATTCATATTAATTTTAACTTAGCGTCAATAAATCTTAACCTTTATGTTTCCTTTGTTAAATCCTTTGTGCGCCTACTATATAACTTACCCCTAAATCCCCCAAGGGGGACTTTTGAGTCTGAGCGCCCCCCTGGGGGTAAGGTGTGGCAAGAAGGGCAAGAGTTATTATAGTTGATGTTCCTGAGTTCTCTAAGATGGTACACTTAGCGGTTAAATTCTTATTGTTTCTTTATCCATACAATTGATGTTATCTCCTTCTCATCAACCGGCTGGGAGAACCTGTTGAATCTTGCATAGTTAGG
>CAYPHL010000013.1:0-26840 GCA_964410385.1 uncultured Rikenellaceae bacterium
TCCGTTTATATACCATTTATCATTCTTAATTGAAACAACCGTTCGTGTACTGCTCTTGTTGCATCCAGATAACATTATCATCACCAATACAAAAGATCCTGCATGTATAAGTCTCATAATTTTGATTTTACAAAACATTTTTTTGTGCATCATCAGTTCAGTTTTATCCCCTTCCCGCACTTTACCACTTATCTCTTCATGATTATTTTTTCTTGTCCCTTCGTCTCTTCGTCCCTTCGTCTCCTCTCCTCTTCTCCTAATCCCCCCTTCATTTCTTCACCCCCTCTCCTCTTCACCTCATCTCCTTATCATTTCTTAGCTGTTCCCATTTGCGGAGGATAGAAGTAGCCCATCGTTGAATTTGCCAGTCCAAGACGGTATTGACGGTTCTGCAACAGGCATATCTTTCTGTCAGAAGCGGGAATATTTGTGGAATATATCCTTAACTCACCCGGCAGACTCGTTACAATTTCTTCCCGCCAGTCACCTATTATATCACCAACCATAACTACTTTTCCCTCCAGCTTCATAATGGTATCTCCTTTGTATTTCAGTAGCAAATCATTGATATTTAATTCCTTGAGATCATCTGCATCCCACCATACCGGTCTTGGCGTCAATGATCCCATATCTTTATCTGATAATCTTTTACCCGTGGAACTATATAAAAAGAACTGATCTCCTCCTTTAGCTTCACCGGCATAACATTCCATTCCGGGGTAATCCGGATCAATATCTGCCACCATACCCTGGCTGTGCACATGTGTAGTTTTTCCCTCAAAGCCCCAGATAATTTCTCCTGTTGCAGCATCAACAAGGCAGACCCCATTCTTCGGGGATCTGGATTCAATACCATAAAAGACTTCCATTCCGGGCCGGGACGGATCAATATCAGCGAGATAGCCGGCATCGTTATGTTTAAGACCTGTATACCACATAGGCTTTCCATCGTGATCCAGGGCAAATGTTCCTATAATGAGCTCATCCTTTCCGTCGAAATCAACATCTCCCTGCATAATACCATGCTGGCCCTGACCCTTATATTTCTCATATTCACCTGTACTTTCCCAATACCATTCTTTAGTGAGATTCCTGTCGAGCGCAATAGTTTTGATTATTGTATAGGTCCCTCTTTGCATTATCAGGCTGGGCGACCTGCCGTTAAGATATGCTACCGTGAGGAAATTCCTGCTCCAGTAATTATAATTTCCAAGGAATCCTTCCTTGGACAGCCAATCGGTTTTGCGGATAATTTTCCCGGTCTTCCCATCGATCTTTACGAGATATTCAGGTCCTTCAATTACGTGACCGTCCATTTCCCGGGGATCTCCCTCTCCCGCTTTTGCATAAACCTCGGCAAGCCCGTCACCATCAATATCATAAACCATATAAGGCGAATACCATGTCCCTGTTTCGACAGACCAACCCATATCATAGCTCCAGAGAAACTGCCCCTTTGAGGTATACGCATCAAGGATATATGGTTCCGGACTTCTCTTCCAGTATCCAGGCATATAATAGGGATCCACATTAAAGTCAGGTGACTGTATTACAAAATCATAAGCTCCGTCTCCGTCAAGATCACCGATCCCGAGACGTTTAAGCTGTGCTTTGGTTTTCAGCATTATTGAAAACCATGGCTGATTTGCTGTAAGCATGAATACTGTTGATTCACCCGGAGTCTGTATCTCCTTATTATTTATAACAGCATATATCCTGTAACGATAGGCATTACCCGGTTTTACTGTCTCATCGATATAATTCGTTGCCGATCTGACAGGTTCCTGGTTAATTTTCTGATAATCACCAACGCCTGCCTGCTTCCGGTACAGATTAAAAGAAATATCGGCAGGATCCGTTACAAGAAGCCTCCAGCCTATATAAGCATGTGTTCCGTCGATTGTCAGTGCAATAACTCCCCTGTCGATCTTCTCATCGTGTATGGTCTGGGAAAAAGATGAAATGATTGAACCGGTAATAAATAATAAAGTCAAGAATACTTTACTCATGATCATTCAATTTAAATCTGACATTTATGAGCAATAAAAATAAAACAATTACTCTCTTTTAAATATAAACAAAAGAAAACTATTTTTACTTTTTAAGGAGAAATGACGCAGAAATGAAGATAAAAGAATTATCAAAATTAATTATTCTTATCACAATACTATCCGGATGCGGTACCAGACCTGACAGCTCGGGATTGTTCAGAAGAATTGAAAATGAGTACAAAAACGGAAATTTTCATAAGCTGGCTCAGTTAACCGATTCCCTCAACCTCCTGTTTCCGGACGAAACCAGGCTCTCAGGTAAAGCTGATTCACTGGCACTTATATCTGACAGGATAAGGCTTGATTTTTCGCTTACAGAAGAACAGTTCCTTAAAAGACTGGAAGGGTATAAGCTCTTTTTCAATGACAGTCTGCTGAACGTATGGGATAAGAAGAAATGGATAGAATGGAGGTATATTGACGGAGAAAAAAGATATTTCAACAGATCAGCATCTAATCTGTTACTTCTGAAAAAGTTCCATGAAGAAAAAGAAGTTCTCTCAACTGAAAACAGTCGCGATCCAGAAATGATAGAAAGACTGGGTCATACCACCCGGGTTTTAAAGGCCTTGAAGGAAAATCCTGATTCTCTCAAACCGGTCAGAATAAAAGTAACTTATACTATCACCGTCGATGCTGATGTCGTCCCCGACGGCTCTTTAATTAGATGCTGGATGCCCTTTCCCAAAGAGAATAATCCACGACAGGAAAATGTTGAAATTTTATCAGCATCGGATATGGATTTTATTCTCTCACCCGATTCTGTCATCCACAGGTCAGTTTACATGGAAGAAACGGCCCTTAAAGGGATCGGGACCATCTTCCGGGTGTCATTCAGCTTTCAGTCATATCCTCAGTACCTTGACCTGAGTTCAGCCAAAACTCTCCCTTACGATAAGGAATCATCCCTTTTCAGGAAGTACACTGCCGAACAGCTGCCTCAAATATGTTTCACGGAAAATGTAAAAAGGACTGCAGACAGCATAATCTCTCCGGAAGATACTCCTGCGGAGATAGTCATTAAGATATATAAGTGGTTTAAGGAGAACATTCCATGGACAGGCGCACTGGAATACTCGACAATGGAGAATATACCTGAGTATGTGCTCGGGAACCGCAGAGGCGATTGCGGTATGCAGACCTTCCTTTACATGTCGATGCTCAGGTACAAAGGAATACCTGTAAGATGGCAGAGCGGATGGAAACTCCCGCCTGATCATATAAATCTTCACGACTGGTGTGAGATCTATTTTGAGGGTAGCGGGTGGTTCCCTTCCGATATCTCATATGATCTTCAGCCCACAGATGATAAAACCCTGAAAGAATTCTTCATGTCAGGTATAGATTCATACAGAATGATCGTTAATGATGGTGTGGCAGGCAGCTTATACCCACCCAAGGAACATCTGAGAAGTGAGCCATACGATTTTCAGAGAGGTGAAGTAGAATGGAAGGGAGGGAATCTTTATTTCGATAAATGGGACTATAATTTGGAGATTGAATATTTTGAAGATAATTAGCTTAAAGTTCCGGTATCCGGCATCAGGCGTACGGCGTACGGCTTCCGGCGTCAGTCGTCAGGCGTACGGCTTCCGGCTTCCGGTTTCCGGCATCAGGCTTCCGGGCAAAAATTACTCTTAATAATGGACTGAACAGCAAAAATAAAATACTACATGGATACCAGATTGCGGATTTTAATTATTGCATTTCTGATTTCAGATCTGGCAATTTCACAGGATTTTGTTAAATATGTCGATCCGTTGATTGGTACTGCTCCGGCTACGACAGTGAGCGCTCTCCGGCACAGTGCCGGAACTGAGCAGAAAGGACAAACCTTTCCGGCTGTCGGCTGTCCGTTCGGAATGACCCTTTGGACACCTGAAACCCGTACCACTGAAGCAAAATGTGTTCCTCCGTATTACTATGATGACACAAAGATCACAGGATTCAGAGGCAGTCACTGGATGAGCGGCAGCTGTACACAGGAATACGGGACAATTTCGGTTATGCCGTTTGTTTCTGCCTTACCTGACACAATAAGCCTGACACCTGCTTCAGGATACAGCCACCGGAATGAGAGATCATCACCCTATTATTACAGTGTCCTTCTGAATGACCCGGGGATACTTGCTGAAATCACAGCTACAAGACGTTCGGGTTTTTTACGTTTCACCTATCCCGGCAATAACGGGAACTGCATCTTTATAAGAGTAAACAGTGATGAAAAACAGGGTAAGCTTTGGTATGACAGCGAAAGGAACGAGATAGCAGGTTTTAATCCTGTCCACAGGATCTATCAGGGGTGGGGACAACCGGCAGGATTCAGCGGATATTTCGTATTCAGGTTCAGCCGGCAGTTTGAGATCATCCCGGGCAACGGTGACAGACAATTTATAATCCTTCGCTTTAAAGACGGTAATGATATTATGGTAAGGGCAGGTTCGTCCTTTACAAGCATAGATGCAGCACGGCGTAATCTGGAAAAAGAGATCCCCGGCTGGGATTTCGAATTTATAATGAATGAAACAGAAGCGGAATGGAATAAAACACTTGGGAAAATTGATGTAAAGAGCGGATCGGATGAGGACAAGATCAAATTCTATACGGCGCTTTACCATTGTTATTTGCTTCCCAGGGTGGCCAGCGACTGCGATGGCAGCTACCAGGGTTTTGCTGAAGACACTCTGATACATAAAGCTGAAGGATTTGATTATTACGACGATTTCTCAATGTGGGATACATACAGGGCATTACATCCCCTGCTTACAATCCTCGAACCTGAGAAATCACTTCATATGGTGAAATCACTGGTCCTGAAGGCGAAGCAGGGAGGATGGATGCCAATATTTCCCATGTGGGCAAATTATAGTGCAGCTATGATCGGCGATCATGTCAATACCATGATCTCAGATGCATATATTAAAGGAATTGACGATTTCGATATTGAAACAGCATACAGGTATATGCGTCAGAATGCTTTTGAGACCCCCGACCGTAAACAATATGTAGACGGTAAAGGAAGAAGAGCGTTACCCAGTTATCTCAAATATGGTTATATTCCCCTTGAAGACAGTGTATGGGACGCATTCCATAAAAGGGAACAGGTATCGCGAACCCTGGAGTATGCATTCGATGATTATGCACTTGCACAGACTGCAAAGAAGCTCGGTAAGACTGAGGATTATGAATTACTTATGAAAAGATCAAAGAATTATATAAATGTCTTCGACAGGGAAACTGGTTATGTAAGGGGCAGGTATGCTGACGGAACATGGATAGAACCCTTCGACCCGAATATTAAATCAAGCTTCATTTGTGAAGGTACAGCGTTTCAGTACACCTGGTACGTGCCACACGATGTACCAGGTCTGATAAAACTGATGGGAGGCAGAAAAGCTTTTCTGAATAAGCTGAACGAATTTTTTGACGAAGGATATTACTGGCACGGCAATGAAACAGACCAGCAGGCTCCTTTCATGTTTGCAATGGCTAATAATCCTGAAAAGACACAATACTGGACAAATAAAATCAATTCGGAGGAATACGGTACCGGTCCAGGCGGACTGACCGGGAACGAAGATGCCGGACAAATGTCTGCCTGGTATGTTTGCTCGATGATGGGATTTTATCCTGTTTGTCCGGCCTCGGGACAATATGTGATCACTTCACCGGGATTCGACGAAATAAAAATTCAGCTGCCTGACAATAAATATTTTACTATTAAAACTCTAAACCGGAGCGATAACAGTATTTACATTAAATCAGCCACAATAAACGGAAAGAAGCTTAAAAATAACTTTATTACCCACAAGGAAATTATTGAAGGGAGCATTGTAGAGTTCCGATTACATGGGAACCAGGAGTAACGGATTGCTTCGCCCCGCTTTATACACCGTAGGTTTACCGAAGGTGTACAGCGGGACTCGCAATGACGGTGCCACGATGGGTAATTGATGCAACGGGTTGCTTCGCCCCGGTTGTTAAGCTGTAGTTTTACCGAATGCTTACGGCCGGGGCTCGCAATGACGGTGCAAATGAGCGTCTGTCTTTATCTTAGTCCAGCTTAACTTTTACGACGACCTTCCTGACCGGTGAGTTAACACCGTCTTTCAATCCGGGACGGTGAATATCGGACGGGAAAAACAGGAAGAAACTGTCGGGTGTTGCCGGAACATTTTTAATAGTGTTCACTGTCATGAACTCAATGTCTTTTGCTGCATCATAAGGAACGAGGACATCCTTAAGGTCGGTCAGGGGAGCCACTCCTATCAGTTCCCTGCCACTTATTACATACTGAATGTCGGCATAGACCCTGTGGGCCTCATAACGGGCTGCAGTATCCTCTTTTGAAAGATATTCACTGAAAGGGGCATATACGTTGTTGCCATCGATATCATAACGTTTAAGCTCCATTTTTGTGAGATCATTCTCCTTAAGAAAAGTGAAAGCCCTGTCCCATCTGTCCTTCTGCCTGAAATACGATATGGCAAATTCCTTCCGGTTGATCGATGCATCAGGCTTTACCTGCCATCCGTTCAGCCATTCTCCCTTTTCAAACCATTTGTCAATTTTGCTGCTGCTCCATTTTGAAGGATCGCTGTCTTTGCAACCAAAAAGACCTAACAAACTAAATAGTACCATAATTTTAAATAATCTGATTTGTTTCATACGAAAATATTATTACTATATTATTGTAAATTAACCGGTTCGTATGGAACCTTCATGATCGAAAATTATTTTCACAATCTTTTGTGTGTTTGTCTCATGAAGGTTCATATGAGAATTATATTTCTAAATTAAAGATCCTTCCAAATATAGAAATTCTTTACAATTTTTTTTAGAGGTAATTTTTTAAAAAATTGACATACCGTCTAAACTGGTTGATGAATATCTGAAAATTATCTGTTAAAGTCCTTAAACACATATTTCTGTGCGGCCAAACGTCGCAAATGGAATTAGTATTTCTCATTTTTTAAGCTATATTTGCTTTAAACTGTGATAAAAAAGAGTAATTCCCTGAAGCCCATAAGAATAATCCGGCTAACCGAAATTGCTTTTTGAAAGTATAGTAAAAGGTTAACTAAAATGCCTGATATTGAAAAAGGAGTTAATTCAATATCTCTGTGTGATAAATGTGTTTTTAATGAACGCATTCTTATCATTTGGGCAGACAACCCAGTCGCTGCAGGTTGGTATAATACCGCATTCACCCAACAACAGGTTTTGCACAGGTTCACCGGAAGATTTTACGCTTGAAGCGGGTGCTAACGGCGGGACAGAGCCTTATTTTTATGAATGGACTTTTAGCTGGAGACCCGATACACTCAGAACCAAAACGATAACCGTGCGGCCCACTACCAGCGGAGAGGTTAAGCTGAAAGTTACTGACAGCAGCCGTCCCCCGATAAGCAGGGATACTAGATACCAGATTTACGAAATTATTCTCAACGCCGGTTTTACCTTTCAGGCGCCTGATAATTGTGCACAGACTCCGGTTAAATTTACTTCCACTGTTTCGGGTGGCACTCCTGCTTACAGTTACCTGTGGACTTTTGGCGACGGAACCACTTCTACTTTAAGGGATCCCGTACATGAATTCGCTGCACCCGGATGTTCAGGAACTGCCAGCTTTAATGTCCGGATGACAGTAACAGATGCAGACGGGTGCTCAACTTCTGTCACAAGAACTGTAACAGTTAACAGAAAACCTCAACTGGTTTTTGATGATACTCAAAATCCATACAGTCCATTTAAGCATTGCCCCGAGATAATCATTGATCCTGCATTCGATGTCGAGCTTACCAACAGAACTGTGCATACTTCATGTATAACCAGTTACAAAATAGACTGGGGCGATGGTACTATAATTAATAATGCAACTTTTCCCATAAGACATACATACACGAAGGTCGGAGCTTTCCAGCTGGTGGTCACTGCTGAAAATACAAGCGGGTGTGCCCTTGTGTGGAACCAGTATGTATACAATCAAAGCAGTCCTGCTGCCGGAATCGAATCTTTCGGAGGTACAGAAGGATGCGCTCCGATTGAGTTTGCTTTTGCACTGGTCGGATATGAAAATAATTCAATCGGGACAACCTACACCTGGAGCTTCGGGGACGGAACTCCAAATGTCGTCTGGAATCACGGTGATCCGTATATCAATGATACAATAAGGCATTTATACAATTTTTCCTCCTGCGAAAATCCTTATGGCCCGGGATATTTTTCGACATCAGTTACAGTACGAAATGG
Source organism: uncultured Rikenellaceae bacterium (assembly GCA_964410385.1). Classification (GTDB taxonomy): domain Bacteria; phylum Bacteroidota; class Bacteroidia; order Bacteroidales; family VadinHA17; genus LD21. The sequence goes on from CAYPHL010000013.1 coordinate 8,304, forward strand.
TTGTGACACCAAAACAGCCGTAGTTGATAAAGTAAGGATCTGGTCAAAACCGGAAGCCTCGATCGGGAATGAGGAATTGCCAATTGATACAATTTGTATTAACGAAACAATTCAACTGACTAACAATTCAGTAAATGGATATTATGGTAATAACTGCACCAGGTTAACCCAATATTCCTGGGATTTTGATAATGGAAGGACTTCAACAGCCGAGGTAATGCCACCAATGTCATGGTCGGTTCCCGGAGTTTATGATATCGTTTTGAGAGTAAGCAATCCATGCGGTGCTACTGCCGATACATTTAAAATCGTTGTCATTGAGCCTCCTGTTGCAAGGGCCTCTGTTGATAACAATTCAGGTTGTACTCCTTTCAGACCGAAGTTTACAAATAGCTCAACAGGCCAGAGAAAGTATCTCTGGGAGGTGATGCCGGATTCAGGCTTTACTTTTCTTAACGGCACAAGTGAAAAAAGCTGGGAACCTCAGATAAGCTTCAATCAGAGGGGTACTTACAGGGTAGTATTGTATATTTCAAATACATGCCGGACTGATTCTGTGGTATTTAATTTCAATGTTTTTACACGACCTGAAGGGAGAATTGAAAACCTCAGTGATATCTGTATAACAAACCCGGTGATTCATCCTTCTGTCGTTTATGAGAACAATGGCAGCCAGGTCCGGACTTTCAACTGGACCTTTCCGGGAGCCACTCCGGCTTCCGCTTCAACAATGGATCCGGGACCTCATACATATACAACTCCCGGAGAATATACTGTGAGTGTGGCTCTTGAGAATGCCTGCGGGATCAGCAGTATTTCGGATAACTTCCTTATCTATCCTGTGCCGGAGGTAACTGTAAATACTCCTGTATCTATCTGTGCTTCGCAAAGCCTGACAATAACCGGTACAAGAACTGCCAATGTCACATCAATAAAATGGCATACCCGGGGGGATGGATATTTCAGCAATGATACATTGGCAAATCCGGTCTATCATCCGGGAAGAAATGACATAGCCAATGCAGGAGCTATACTACAGATCACCGCAGAAGGGATCGCTCCCTGCGGGCCGGACACTGCCCTGCTAAGGTTGTCAATTCAAAGGGAACCCCGTGTAAGGGTCGATGATGATGTCAGTATTTGTGAAGGTCTTGAATATCGCATCACAAACACAACAGCAGAGAATTATAGTGTACTGAAATGGTCTACCACCGGAGACGGACATTTCTCAAATCCTGATATCCTGCTTCCGACATATTTTCCCGGGAGCAATGATATAACCAGAGGTCATGTAGAATTGTCCCTTACGGCTCAGGCAAACGCTCCCTGTACAGTAAATGCTTCAGATACGCTGAGAATAACTTATGTCAGGGTGCCGGTGATCAGTGCCGGTCCCGACCGGGACATCTGTCAGAACGGTCAGGTATCATTAACAGCCACAGGCACCGGTTTTAATTCTGTAAGGTGGAATCTTATATCCGGACAAGGCACATTCAGTGATAACTCAAACCTCACACCTGTATTTACCCTTGGCCAGGGAAATCGTGACACCCTGATAGTAATTACAATAGACGCAGCCGGAGGATATGGCTGTCCTGCAGTTCACGATACATTAAAACTTTCTGTAATTCCCCTGCCTTCTGCTTTTGCCGGCGACAATGCAGTAGTTTGTGAAACAGGATCATATAAGATACCGGGCGCTGCCGTTTATAATTACTTTAATTATTCCTGGACTGTTAACGGGGATGGTTCTCTTGACAACAACTCTCTGATTGATCCGGTTTATACTCCCGGACAGAATGATATTATTAATGGCAGAGTGACACTTACACTGACTGCCGAAGGAAAGTCGGTTTGTCCTGATGTATCCGATGAGATAAGTATTTTCATTCAAAAACTGCCTGTATCAGATGCCGGAAGCGATCAGGAGATATGTAAATCAAGTAGTTTTACGACAAGAGGCAGTCAGTTGAATGGTACTTCTTATCAATGGATGACCCTCGGGACAGGCACATTTGGAAATTCAGCAGATCTCGTTACTGCATATTACCCGTCTGATGATGACACGGACAGTGGTCGTGTACATCTTGTTCTGAAAGTAGATCCCCTTGCTCCCTGCCTGCTGCCCGATTATGATACACTATTGCTGACTTTCATTGATCCCCCTGTGATCTCGGCAGGAAATGACACAACAATATGTTCTGCCTCCTTTATCCCGGTGAAAGCATATGCATTAAATTCAACACAATATGAATGGTCTTCCAGTGGGAGCGGCACATGGTCCAATCCAAATATAATAACACCTGTTTATTTCCCCTCTGCTTCTGATATTGCAGCCGGTTCTGTCATCCTGACGTTAACATCCAGAAATCCTTCGTGTCCGGTTGCTACTGATAACCTGAGACTGACAATGACTCCCTTCCCCGTTTCAGAGGCAGGTCAGGATGATTTGATCTGTGAGGATGAGATTAAACAATTATCTGATTCATATATAGCAAATTACAGTTCCATTGAATGGAGAACCTCCGGAGACGGTAGTTTTGATAATATACATACCGTGCATCCCGCCTATCGACCGGGTATTAATGATATCGCCGGCGGAAGTGTCAAACTGTATCTGGTGGCAGGAGGAGTACCTCCCTGCAATACTCCGGGAATTGATTCACTGACATTATCCATCCAAAAGAATCCGTCGGTTTATGCAGGTACTGATACGATCATAGGGGAAAGGGAGGAATTTACAACTATCGAGGCGAGGGCAGCAAATGTTGACCGGGTGAGCTGGCACACAACTGGGGACGGGACCTTTTTAAACGGTTCCGGCATAATAAGCACTTATATTCATGGTCCGAATGATCTTCTGAACGAAAGCGTTTCGCTGATAATAAGAGGAACAGCCCTGTCACCATGTATGAAAATTGTGACAGATACAATTCATCTGTCTATAACCCCGGTACCAATTGCAGATGCAGGTTCAGATGAAAGGATCTGTGAAGGATCAAATGTTACTATAACAACAGCTTCTGCAGAAAAATATTCAGAGATATGGTGGACGACACCAGGAAGCGGAACTTTGGATAACAGTACATCCCTGACACCGACATATCATCCGGGTAATGCCGATATTGAAAACAGATCAGTCGTGCTGGTGCTTCATGCCAGAGGTAAAGATCCGATTGAGAACTATGTTGTTTCGGATTCCATGACCATAGAGATCATTCATAACGTCTATGCTGATGCAATACCGGCAGATACGGCATGTGTGAACTCATCTTACCGGATCAGTGATATAATATACAGGGATGTGAATATGATTTCCTGGAGGAGTTCGGGCAATGGCAATTTTGATGCTGCTGATAAAGAAAATCCGGTTTATGTCTTTTCATCAGATGACAAAGAAAGAGATACAATATATTTCTATGTCCGGGTAACCAGTATCTCACCATGTGTTCTGGCTGTACATGATACAATGATGATAAGATTATATCATGAACCGGAACCTTCCTTTGACTATGACAATCCTGAAGGATGTGCCCCGCTGAATGTAAGCTTTACGAACACGACTGAAGGTGAAGAACTGACTTATCTCTGGAATTTTGGTAATGGCCTTACAAGTTCTGATGAAAATCCTTCAGATATAATGTTCAGCCAGGGAAGACTGGCGGATACCACATATTCAGTTATTCTTACGGCAACAAACCGGTGCAGTTCAGTTTCTGCAGGCAGGGATGTTATTGTAAAACCAGTGCCCATTGCCAGTTTTGGCATGGACGTGTCGTGGGGCTGCTCGCCAAAAGAAATCAAATTATTCAATGTAACGACAGGTTTACCTGAAACTTTTACATGGAAATGGGGGGACGGGGAAGCAAACTCAACGCAGGAGAATCCCGGATCACACATTTTCCGGACGGGAATAAGTGATACGACCTATATGATCACTCTTATTGCGGAAAATGAATGCGGGGTGGATTCTATACAAAAGTCAGTCATCATTTTCCCCAATATAGTCAGAGCATTTTTTGAATCAGATACCACTCTGGGTTGTGCTCCACTAAGTGTTTCATTCACTAACTATTCCAGAGGTGTCCTGGGAAATACCCCGTTCCTGAACTGGTCGTGGAACTTCGGTGACGGAAATGTTACCGATGTACTGAATCCTGTTCATGTTTTCGAAGAACCCGGGAAATATACAGTCACCCTTTATGTAAATGATACATGCAGTCACGATTCATTTACAACGGAGATCCATGTCCTGGGAGCTCCTGCTGTCGATTTCGTCGCCGATAAGTCAGTTTACTGTGACTATGATACAATATCCCTTACCCCGGTAAATATGCCCATCAATGAAATAGCCGGTGTTATCTGGGACTTTGGTGATGCAAACCTCGGATCTGAATTCAATGCACAACATCTGTATGACCAGGCAGGAACATACACTATAACCCTTACAGGCAAGGATATCATAACAGGATGTACGGCAAGTACCTCCAGAGATATTACTATTCACAAGTCCCCGGTTGCTGCGTTCAGCATCCTTGAAGATGATGGTTATCATCCCCTTGATATAGTGTTTGTCAACGAAACAACAGGAGGTAAATATTTTACATGGGACTTTGGAGATGATCAATCAGCTCAGGAAATAAATCCATGGCACAGGTACGATAGTGCCGGGACATACATTGTGATATTAACAGCTTCAGATGATTATGGTTGTACAAATACTATTTCCGATTCAATAAGCTTTGAGTTCTCGAAAGGTTTATACATGCCTAATGCACTGTCTCCTGAAAGTCCTTTCGAAGGAGTCAGGGAATTTAAGGCTATCGGAGCCGGATTGATTGAATTTCATCTCGTTATATATGACACCTGGGGAAACCTTATCTGGGAAACGAGCGAACTTGATAAAGGAGTACCTGTTGAAGCCTGGGACGGGACATTAAAGGGGAAAGCGTTACCTCCGGATGTTTATGTATGGCATCTGAAGAAGGCTGTTTTTGCTGACGGCGAAGAATTTAAAGGTCAGAGATACGGGTCGATAACATTAATTAAATAAATGGAAATTATGAAAAATAAATACCTGAAGCTGGGTTTATGCGGATTCATGATTTTCTCATTTAATATCCTGAAGTGTCAGGACCCTCAGTTTTCTCAGTTCTATAACAGTTCAATATATTATAATCCGGCTACCTCGGGCCTGACCCGGGATCTTCGTTTTTCTTCAACTTACAGGGATCTGTGGAGCCAAATTCCAGGAGATCTTTCAACTTATTTTCTTTCTGTTGATTACCAGTGGTCAAAAAAGAATATCGGGATCGGGTTCCTCTTGTTAAGTGATAATGAAGGACTGAACCGTATCAGGACGAAACGTCTCGAACTTGTATATTCATACCGGGTCTTACAGGATAAGGATAAAATGCTTCAGCTGGGGATGTCGGTATTCTCGATAAATATGAGAGATTTCAGGAACAGTGATTTTATTTTCACGGATCAGCTGGATCCGATCCGGGGAGTGATACGCCAGAGTTCCTTTTTAAATGATGAAGTGGAACCTGTGATTTATCCTGACTGGAATGCCGGGCTGGTCTACAGGCAGAACCTGAACCTGTATAATATTACCCCAACGATAGGGATATCTGCCAGCCATATACTAAGGCCAAATATCTCTTTCGTAAATAATGTTTTCCGGCTGCCGGTAAAATATGTGGTTAATGCAAATTTGCTGACACAGGTAGTTTTTAACAGGGGAATAGCAGGCAGAACCAGGATAGCCCTGTTAGATCCGGGATTTGTATATGAATACCAGAAACCTTTTCAGACATTTTCCATTGGCTCAGGATTTGATGTCGAACCGCTCAGATTTGGTATGTACTTCAGGAACAGAAGCCTTTTCGCCGATGATGTGTATAAATTCAACTCAATTATCATGCATGCAGGAATAGTTATGTCCAGTTCGGACAATCATGATCTGATAATTGATTACACATATGATTCAACAATCTCAAAACTCGAGTTTGCTTCGGGTGGAGCTCATGAAATAACACTTACTTATAACATTTCCCTGCCCGAAAGAAAAGGCGCTGTGGAATGTTACAAGGAATGGTGGCGGGAAGTAAGAGGCAGATCAGTTTCTCCGAAGAGGAGGTAGTTCCAATTCCGCCCGATGGCAATGATCATATCCGGATCAGACCAGGAACTTTTCGATTTCTCTGACTGAGCTATCCCAGAAGGTTTCACTCAGTGAACGATCAGGTTCAGGTAGTTTCCTGATCCTTTTGCGGACGTCATAGACCGCTCCGCTGATTATATCGGCTTCTGTCAGTATGTCTGAAAGTACTGTGGCTTGTTTTCCTGGTTTTCTCAGGATTCGTACTCCGGTCTGATAGACGATCCTGAATACCCCCGACTGGGTTCTGTATAACTGGGATCCAAAAATGCCGGGATCAAAGCTTATAAACTGAATCCGGCTCCCGGCATACTTCACGGAATAATGACGGCACATAAGTGCAAGGTAAAGCTTGGAATCCGAATAGGCCCGCCAGGCCCTGTATTCAGCAGATGAAGCGGCAGACCTGAACTGTGGCATCGCAACCCTGTATGCCATCGAGGTCACTGATGCGATCCTCAGGGGCTTTCTGTGATCACAACTCTGAATAATTAATTCATTTGCAAGAAGATGTGCCAGGAAATTTATCTGGTATGTATACTCAAATCCGTCCCCTGTCCTCATAAATTCAGCAGGACTTAAAACTCCTGCATTATAAATGACATAATCAAGTATATGATCATCACATATGCTTCTGAAAATCCCGGCTGTCTGACGCAGATCACTGAAATCCACAGGATAGAATCCCAGTCTCCCATCAGAACCGGAAACATCAATCTCCCTCCTTCCGGTAGTTATTACAAAAAATCCCCTCTGAAGGAAGACTCTGACAAGTTCCAGTCCAAGTCCTGATGTTCCTCCCGTAATAAGAACTTTACCTTTGTAATTCATAAAAAGCCTTTACAAAAACGCGATTAAACTTAATAAAAAGAATTACTGTCTTACCCGAATTAAATCCATCCCGGAGCATTTATTCCGGTTAAACATGGAAAATGATAACAGACTTTCATAAATTTGGTATGATATTAGAGGAAAAAGTTTGATAAAGCTAAGGATAAGGAAACAATGAAACGGATAATTATTATTTCAGTTCTGGCCTTTACTATAACTTATGGCTATTCGCAGAAAATAAATGTGTACCAGTCAGGAATAACGGGGCAGGAAAACCTTCAGGCTATCGCCAGTATTTCCCCGACTACAGTTGGCGGAATGGGATTTGACAACAGGTATGAAGGCATAAAGGGTAGTACCAAGCTGTTTGATACACTCATGAGTTCATACCTGCTTGTAAGGGGTCAGGAAAAGTATATCCAGTTCAGTAGTGATATCGATGTTGTAAAGAATACCCTGATCTTCAGGCATCCGAATTCCGGAAAACTAATGGAGATCTCTTCGGATATAGTAGAGGAACTCATCACTAATAAAGACGGCAAAGAAATGATCTTCAGGACCACCAATGGACTAAGGTTTGACAAGGATATTAAAGGTAACAGGTTTTACCGGATCCTAATGCAGGAACCACATCAGTTTATAATGATCCCGGAGAAGAATTTCATTGAAGCGGATTACAAGGCTGCTTACAGCGCTGACAGGAGATATGATGAATATCAGACATACAATAAGTATTTCATAAAAGGCGCCGATGATATTTTTCGACAGATCCAGCTGAACAAAAAATCTCTCATTAAAATTTTCCCGGGCAGGAAGGATATAATTAATAAATCATTCAGGGAAAAGAGTAATAAGAACAATGAGGATATAGTAATTGAAATCCTTGGGAAATTATAATTATCAAGCATACTACAGAATACAGGATGATTAACCGGGAGATACTGTAGGACTTCGTTTTATTTAAAACCACTCAAAATGAAAAATTACAGGAAAATTGAAGTATCAATGGCTGTTTTTCTTATGAGTACAGTCATTATTTTTTCTCAGGACTGGCCCCAGTTCAGAGGACCGGGCCGGGATGGTAAAGTGACTGGATTCAAGGCTCCAGCATCGTGGCCGGCCGAACTGACCCTGGATTGGAAAATCACAGTGGGTACCGGGGATGCAACCCCAGTCCTGACCGGCAATAAAATGTACCTGCACACAAGGCAGGGAGGAGATGAAGTAATCCTTTGTATCGATGCATCAAGCGGCAAAGAGCTCTGGCGTAACAGTTATCCGGTTACTGCAGCAACAGGACCGGCAGCATCACATCCGGGCCCGAGAAGTACACCTGCTGTTTCAAACGGAAAGGTCGTGACCTTCGGTATTTCAGGTATCCTTTCATGCCTTGATGCTTCTACCGGGAAGGTTATCTGGAGAAAAGAAAACCCTTCAAATGAAATCCCGCAATTTTATACCGGGATGTCTCCACTCATCGTCGATGGCATCTGTTTTGCTCATGTCGGAACAAAGGACAAAGGACAATTTATAGCTGTCGACCTTGGCTCAGGAAAAGAAAAGTGGATATGGAACGGAGATGGTCCATCTTATGCATCTCCCTCCCTGATGACAATTGCCGGACAGAAACATATAATAGTCCAGACAGAAAAGAATCTTCTGGCCCTGAATTTTACTGACGGTAAAGTACTCTGGCAGGTTCCGGCAGTCCCCTCACAAAGGTTTTATAATTGTTCAAGTCCATATATTGACGGAAATAAAATATATTTTACCGGTCAGGGAACGGGAATAAAAGGAATCGAAGTGGTCAGGCAGGGTGATCAGTTTGTAACAAAGGAATTATGGAGCAATACAGAAGTCGGAGCAAAATGGAACACTCCTGTTCTTGTGCAGGGGTATCTTTTCGGATTTTCAGATCAGAAGAGAGCTTATTGTGTCAGTGCTTCTGACGGCCGGACCGGGTGGATAGACAATACAGTAAACAGTGATTTTTCAACCATAAGCGATTGCGGTAATATATTGGCAGGGCTTACCAGTACAGGTAACATGCTGATATTCAAACCTGATCCGAAAACATATGCAGAGGTGGCCAAATATAAGGTTTCGGAAACAGCTATATATGCTTTTCCGTTAATCGCAGGAAATGCTGTATATATTAAAGATGCGGAATCGCTGACGAAATATATTATAAAGTAAAGGTAGTCCCTGCCAGTTTGGGTTTAAATCGTAATTCAAATCTACCACACTTTTTCCATCAGAAGGATATTCCGCAGCTCATCAGGTTTTATATTCTCACGGATCTCACCGGCGTCGGCAACAGAAATACGACCGGTTTCTTCAGAAACGACAACAACCAGGGCATCAGTCTGTTCAGATATTCCTATAGCTGCCCTGTGACGCATTCCGAAGTGTGACGATAGAGCATACTGGTCTGTTACAGGAAGCGGACAGCGTGCAGCCAGAATCTGGGCGTTCTCAATCAGAACCGCTCCGTCATGCAAAGGGGTGTTCTTAAAAAATATTGTCTCAAGGAGCTCTGCACTTATTGCAGCATCAACCTTCTGTCCCCTGTCAGCATATAATCCGAGAAGACTTTGCCTTCCTATGACTATGAGCGCACCTATCTTCTTTGAGCTCATAGACTGAACTGCTTCTACAATCTCTTCGACAACTGCAGGGATAACTGAATCATCTTTCTCGGTAGTAAAAAAGCGTTTGAACGAAAGCTTTGTATTCTTCAAATACCTGTTCCCTATTACAAGCAGAAATCGCTTCACCTCCTGCTGGAATACAACAATAAGTGCGATGACGCCAACACTTATTACCTGGCCCAGAAGAGAGCTGATAAGATTCATATTCAGGGCTTTTACAAGTAACCAGAACAGATAGATCAGAAATACTCCTATAACGATACTGAAAACAGAAGTCCCTTTGATGATCCTGTAGAACTGGAACATTATAAACGCCACAAGAAGAATATCAATGATATCAAGAACTGTTATCGGTACAAGCATTTTTTATAGGTTTACGGAATACATTATGAGTTTGGAGTTTGGAGTTTGGAGTTTGGAGTTTGGAGTTTCAGCTTTTATCTTTTAACATTTGTACCAGGCTGACAGCCTGAACCGCTTCCTTAACATCATGAACTCTCAGTATATCAGCGCCTTTTAGCAGGGCCACAGTATTGAGCACCGACGTTCCGTTAAGTGCCTCATCGGGAGTTATGGAAAGTGATTTCCATATCATTGATTTTCTCGAAATCCCGACAAGAAGTGGTAATCCTGCAATAGCAAAATCACCGAGACGTTCCAGCATATCAAAGTTATGCTTAATTGTTTTACCAAAACCAAATCCCGGATCAATGATTATATCTTTCACCCCTTTATCCTGCAATTTAGCTATCCTTTTGCCGAACCACATCAGGATATCGGCCACAACATCTTCATATTGAGGATTATCCTGCATGGTACGGGGATTTCCTTTCATATGCATCATTACATAAGGGACATTAAGCCGGGCCACAACCTCGAACATTTTTTCATCAGTTTCACCTCCGGAGATATCATTTATAATATTTGCCCCATGGACAGAGACTGCCTTCTGTGCCACTTCTGCCCTGAAAGTATCAACTGAAATTATTGCCCCGGGAAATTCTTTTCTGACAAGACTTATTGCATTCAGCACCCTCCTGCTCTCTTCCTCAACTGTAATATCATCAGCCCGGGGTCGGGATGAATACCCGCCTATATCAAGAATGTCGGCACCATCACGTAACATTTTTTCAGCCAGAGCAATGACCTCAGTATCCCCTGAAACCCTGCTACCGTTGTAAAATGAATCAGGAGTGATATTGATTATCCCCATCACCTTTGGTACGGTCAGATCGATAAGCTTTCCCCCCGCACTAATGTATTTTGGTTTATCAGCCAACCCTGTATAAATAATTTCCGAAAATAATGATTTTTTACCAATTGGGGGTAACATGAGTTGCCTGAACTATCTGTTACCGGGCAGCAGTTAATAAGTGCTGAAAACAAATCATATTTCTGCCTCTCATTCGTTTTAATCTTTAAAGGGCGCTTATTACATTTGCACAGAAAGTAAGGGTTATTATATGAAACTTTTTGTTGTTGAGGGAGTTGATGGTTCAGGCAAGTCAACACAGATCAGGTTGCTTAATGATTACTTTACAAAAAAAGGTTACCGGTGTGAATATCTTCATTTTCCGAGAACAGATGCCCCTTTTTTCGGTGAGCTGATCGCACGCTTCCTGAGAGGTGAATTCGGATCGCTGAGTGAGGTTAACCCATGGCTTGTGGCAATGCTTTATGCAGGTGACAGAAAAGATGCTGCTGACATGATCAGTGACTGGCTGAATAAAGGAAGTATTGTTCTGCTTGACAGATATACCTATTCAAACATAGCATATCAGTGCGCCAAGCTCGCCAGTCCGGAGGAACAGGAAAAACTGATGATGTGGATAACTGACCTTGAATTCAGGCATTTTAAAATCCCAGAACCCGCACTTAACATCTTTCTTGATGTTCCATATTCATTCACCGAAAAAAAACTGACCTTATCCAGAACAGGAGAAGACAGAAAATATCTTAACGGCACAAGGGATATTCACGAGGAATCTCTTTCTTTCCAGAGAAAAGTAAGGGATATTTATGTGAAAGTTTCCCGGATCGATAACAGGCTTTGTCTTGTAGATTGCAGTAATGAGAACGGAGATATTCTTCCTCCTGAAAAAATCTTCGACAGGATAATTGAAAAGATATCGGAAAGGAACCTTTTATAATGAAAATCCTGCATTACATAAGCAGACTTGCAGCCGGACTGGTATTTATTTTCTCCGGAATTGTAAAAGCCATAGATCCCCTTGGATCAACATATAAGTTCCAGGACTATTTTCAGGCATTCGGGATGGATTTCCTCCTCCCTCTCAGTCTGCCCCTGGCTATTCTTTTATGTACAGCGGAGTTTCTTTCAGGCTTCTCCGTTTTGTTCAACATCCGGCAGAAAGCAGGAATATGGGGTTTTTTGCTTCTGATGATTATTTTCACTCCACTCACATTTGTCCTTGCCCTTACAAATCCGGTCACTGACTGCGGTTGTTTCGGTGATGCAATTCATCTTACAAACTGGCAGACATTCATAAAAAATATTATCCTCCTGATCCCTGTGGTTTTTCTTTTTATTAACAGGAACCGGATCATGCCAGAATACGGATTAACAAAGGAATGGACGATTTTATCAGCTGCTACGATCATCTTCCTTGCTTTCATACAATACAACCTCAGGTATCTTCCCGTGATTGATTTCCTTCCGTACAAAACCGGTACATATATCCCTGACAAAATGAAAATACCTGAAGGGATGCCTGCTGATAAATATGAAACGACATTTATTTACGAGAAAGATGGTCAGCAGAAGGAATTTACACTCGATAACTATCCGGCCGAAGATACGACCTGGAAATTTGTGGATCAGAGATCAGTACTGGTTCAGAAAGGATATCAGCCTCCCATCCACGATTTTGTGCTGACAACACAGAATAACGAAGACATTACACAGGAAGTGCTTGAATATGAAGGCTATACTTTGCTAATGATCTCAAGGAAACTAAAGAAAGCTAAACCGGAAAGATTATCCGCAGGAATAAGTCTGGGGAGCCAGTTTGTTGCTGATGGCGGCCAATTTTACATTCTGACAGCATCGGGTGCTGATGAAATAAGAAGTTTTGATCCGGGAAATGTTGTCTGCAGTGTTGATGAGATTACCCTCAAAACGATTGTAAGATCGAATCCCGGATACATATTACTCAGAAGAGGAACTATAGCCGGTAAATGGTCATGGGCAGAATTGCCTTCCTCTGAATTTCTGAAAGACGAATATTTAAATAACTTATAACTTAAATCTAAAACAAGAATAAAATGAGAAAAAAGATTGTTGCCGGAAACTGGAAGATGAATATGAATTATGAAGAGGGAATTACTTTTGCCAGAACCCTGGACCAGTATTTCAGGAATAAGCCGGCATTAAAGGCTGATGTGATAATCTGTACTCCTTTCATACACCTGGCAGGAATTGCAGAAATAATTAAAGGAGGGAAAGTAGCTCTTGGAGCCCAGAACTGTGCTTCAGAAGCTTCAGGTGCTTTTACCGGTGAAGTATCGGCATATATGATTAAGAGTGCCGGTGCAGAATATGTGATTATAGGTCATTCTGAAAGGAGAACCTATTATAACGAAGACGACCGTCTTCTGAACAAGAAAAGTGTTCTTGCCCTTAACAGCGGATTAAGGGTCATCTTCTGCTGTGGTGAAGTAAAGGAACAGAGGGAGGAAGGAAATCACTTTGTGATCGTAAAGCGCCAGCTTGAAGAAGGACTATTCCCCCTCGGAGCAGAATCGATGAATGATATAATTATAGCCTATGAACCTGTATGGGCGATTGGTACAGGGCTCACCGCCACGCCAGAACAGGCACAGGAAATGCATAAATATATCCGTGGGCTTGTAAAGGAAAAATTCGGAAATAAAGTTGCCGATGATATGACAATACTATACGGGGGAAGCTGTAAACCTTCAAATGCTGCAGAGATTTTTTCGAAACCGGATGTTGACGGTGGTCTGATAGGTGGCGCATCTCTTAAGAAAGAAGATTTTACAGCAATTGTTGAAGCTGTCTGATGACATCTTAAAAATGGTCTGCTGGTTGCATGATATAAAATCAAGAGAAATTCTGCGATCATGGTAAAGAAACTGGTGATCTCTGTACTCATATTCCGTCTGCTATGCACAGCCGGTCTGGATGCGCAGTTAATATCACCATTCACCGGTGATCCTTCGAGATATAAAGATGAGCTTACATCCTTTATGGGACCAAACCTTAAGGAAAATCATAAAGCAAATCTGAATCTGTTCCTGGAAAACTGGGAAAGTCAGAAATTCGGGCAGGAGGATATGACGAGAATAATCGATGTATCAAGCCAGTTTTACGGCAGATCAATGAGGCCGGTACCTCATATGCATAATTTCCTAACGACACTAAACACATATATACGGGTTAACGGCGATAAGGATTTTCTTACACATTGGCTGAGAGGGCTCAGCGAAATAGTATTTGATCCCAGGATAGCGGTTGAGAGTATCAACCGCTATATCAGGGATACTGAACTGATGCTGACTGTAAATGTACTTTCGGAGAGTACAACTATAAGATGGAAGGTTAAGAATAATCCACTTCAGTTCCGGCATGATACAGTTTTTAAAGCCGTAGTTACAAATGCGACGCTTACCTGCTATTATCAGAAGGACAGTACTGAAATCTATAATGTATCTGGATCATATTATCCTGAAAAACAAGAATTTCACGGCACAAAAGGCGTGGTAACATGGGAAAAGGCGGGCTATCCCAGGGAAGATGTCTCTGCAGAGATCAGGAACTTTGTGATCTATACATCCAAAGACAATTTCACAGTCGACTCGGCACTGCTTTCACATAAGACTTATTTCAAAAAACCGGTTTACGGCTTGCTGAGTGACCGGGCTATAACTTTTACCCAGAAGGAAAAGGCTGATTTTCCCCGGTTTGAAACCTATACAAAAGAATTTTCTCTGAAAAACCTTTACAAAGGTCTGGATTATGAAGGAGGTCTCGCCTTCGAAGGTGCAACCGTCAAAGGAAAGGGTGGTAATAATATGCCGGCAAAGGTCAGGGTATATAAAAATGATACTTTACGGATAAATATCAAAACCCCGGAATTCATCTTTACAAAAGCAGGACTGACAAGTCCGGAGGTTACAGCGGCAATATATCTCGAAAAAGATTCAATTTATCATTCAAACCTGTCATTTTCATATAATGCCGAACAGCATCAGGTGAATTTCTTCAGGGGCAATACTCCGGTATCGAAAAGTCCCTGCTTCAATTCATTTCACATGCTTGATATGTCATTTGAGTATATGTCATGGAACCTGAATGAATCTAAGATCATTCTATCCAGATCAAGAGGGACCTCTATCGGCAAGGCACAATTTGAATCGGCTTCCTTTTTCGATTCCGGATTATTTATGCAAATGGCCGGAATTGATGAATATCACCCGCTGATGAGGCTTAAGAAATTCGCTGAATGGTATTACTCTGAGACATTCCCTGTGGTGGAATTCGCCAAATGGCTTAACAGACCGGTTGAAGCAGTAACTGCATTATGTATTGACATGGCAAACAAGGGCTTCCTGTTCTACGACAGGACATACAATGAAGTTACTTTGAAGCCGAAGGTCAGTGACTTTCTTACTGCCTACGCCCGGAAAAAGGATTATGATATACTGCGTTTTGAGAGTGAAACCAGAGCACCACTGGATAATGCCATCCTCGATATCAATGACATGCAGATGACGATTAATGGTGTGAAAAATGTACATCTTAGTGATTCACAAAAGGTTGCCATAATTCCTTATAATCAACAAATTAAGGTTGGCAGGAACAGGAACATGAAATTTGACGGGATCGTTGAAGCAGGACTTTTTACAATTTACGGGCATAACTTTTCATTCAGCTATGATACATTTAAGATAAACCTTGCCAATATTGATTCTATCAGAATAGCAATTGAAACTGACCAGAAAGATCAATACGGGAATCCCATGACTCAGGCAATGGATAACCTGCTGGAACTTACCAATGCTGATCTGTTCATTGATGATCCCGGTAATAAATCAGGCCTTAAGAACCTGACACAATATCCTATGGTTGGGGTTAAAAAAGATTCGTACATCTTTTATGATCAGATACCCGGTCTGGAAAACATCTACCCGAGAGATAAGTTTTATTTCAGGATATTCCCCTTCGTGTACGAGAATATTGATCATTTCAAGCTTGAAACCATCGACCTGCCCGGAGAATTTATCGGAGGAAATATTATCAAGCCCATGCAGGAGCGGCTTGTGGTCAAGGACAGCAGCCTGCTCGGGTTCGATATGAATATACCACCCGAAGGACTGGAGATCTACGGAGGTAAAGGAAGACTTTACGACAGCATAAGCATGGGCAGTAAAGGGCTCAGGGGAAAAGGAAGAATTGACCATCTTACTTCCAGAATAGTATCCGATGAATTCAGGTTCTTTCCCGATTCTTTAACAGCGCAGGCTACAACATTTACACTCATTGAAGATACTACCGGCAGGTTCCCGGTACTCACCAGCAACAATATCGGTATAAAATGGCTTACTGAAAAAGATGAAATGCAGCTGACGAACAGTAAGGGAAAGAATTTCAGTATGTACGGGAACGGGACCGAGTTTGATGGCTGGCTGGCCTATGGTCCTGAATCAATGAGCGGTAAAGGCATTCTGAACACTTCTGAATCAAGAGTTACTTCTCAGGGATTCAGTTTTACTTCTACAACAATCAAAGCCGACACTTCCGATTTCTTCCTTAAATCTGCATCGACCGGTGGCTATGCCTTCATTGCAGAAAACACTTCGGCAGATATTGATTTTGGACTAAAAAATACAAGACTTCAGCTGAACACAGATACTTCACTTGTTAAATTCCCCGAAATCCAGTATATATGTAAACTCACTGATTTCGAATATGATATGCAGGATAAAGTACTCAGGATGCTGGATAAGAAAAGACCTGCCAGAGAATTGCTTCCGCGTGATCAGCTGATAAGGCAGGATCTGAATAAGCTCGAAAAGCCCAATTTCTTTGCAACCAGCACTATGGGAGATACTATAAAATTTGCATCGGGAGGTGGCAGTTATTATATTGAAAAAGAAAATATTGAAGCTGAAAACATAAATTATATCCGGATTGCGGATGCTCTGATACAGCCGGAGGGAGGAAAGATAACAATCGGCAGGAGAGCAAAAATAAGTCAGCTTCAGAATGCACTTGTAGCAATTAACAATAAGCATCTCCTTCATTCATCGGAAATTACAATAGAATCGAAAAATAAATATTCCGGAAGCGGTATCTATGATTATATCGACGAAGCAAGCCAGATAAGTAATATAACTTTCGCAGAAGTGAGAGTTGATACAATGACAACAAGTGCAAAAGGCTTTATAAGTGCCGGTGAAAAATTTATGCTTAGTCCGGCTTTTTCTTTTACAGGTGATGTAAACCTTTTTTCTGACAAGGATCAACTACTGTTTACAGGTGCTGCAGGCATTTTGAATACCTGCAGCCCGTTGAGATCTTATCCGGTTAAATTTAAATCCTTTATTGACCCGCGCAATGTAATTATACCCATTACCGATAAACCGGCTGACCTGAAAGGTAATCTTTTATACACCGGTTCATATATCAACATTGATTCATTGCATATTTATCCTGCATTTCTTTCGGCACAAAAATCATGGAGGGATGTCGGAATAATAACTTCCCGGGGCTATTTATATTACGATAAATCTAAATCAAGGTATCTTCTCACTTCCCTTGAAAAAATTGCCGATCCCACACTTCATGGTGACATGATCGCTCTTGGCATGAATGAATGCATTCTTTCGGGTGAAGGCAAAATGGATCTTGGCACAAGCTTCTCTCCGGTAGTGATGGCAGGTGCCGGGAAGTTCTCGCAGAATATAGACTCAGGCAAGGTTGAGATACAGGCACTTCTGGGATTTGATTTCTGGTTCAACCCCGAAGCTTTTGAAATAATGAGTAATGAGATCAAATTCATGCCCTCTGTAAAACCTGTTAACCTGAATTCTGAACTATACAGTAAAGGGATGAAGGATCTGCTTGGTGTGGATGTTGCGAATAAAATGAAACAGGATCTGGATCTTTTCGGAGTTACCGGCGAGTTGCCACCGGAATTTAATTTCGAACTCTTCCTGAACGAGGTAACACTTTACTGGAATGAGTCTTCCTCCTCATTCAGGTCGAAAGGCAGGATAGGTCTGGGATTTGTGGGTACCCATCCGGTAAATGTCTATGTGGATGGTGCTATAGAGATCCAGCGCCGCAGATCAGGCGACATGTTTGATATCTATCTAAAGGCAAATGAACAGACCTGGTACTATTTCTCGTATATAAAAGGAACTATGATGGTCCTTTCTAGCAATCAGGCATATAATTCACTTATTTCCAAAACCAGACAGAGAGCCAGAAGGATCCCAAAGAAAATTTCAAAAGAGACATATTCTTATATGATAGCAGCCGATGACAGGCTCAGGAGATTCCTTCGCAGACTGGAAGGAGATCCTGAAGCTGATGCACCGGGGGGAGATGATAATTCTCTCAGAGGTATTGTAAGATGACCCATCTCCGCTTTGTAGTTAATCATCTGTGATATTAATAATACATAATTAATCTGTTTAATTCATACATGTCCATAATTTACTGTCTTCCTTTGTGCTCTTTGTGTAATCCTTTGTGTCCTTTGTGGTTAAAGTGAATTTTATTCTAAACCACAAAGAGCACTAAGTTCACACAAAGGACACAAAGGTTATAAATACTTAAAGTTAAAAAGCAGATGCAGATCTTCTATGCTCCCGGGATAAAGTGTGATGATTTCATTCTTGATG
>CAYPHL010000013.1:26940-29146 GCA_964410385.1 uncultured Rikenellaceae bacterium
CAGATGCAGATCTTCTATGCTCCCGGGATAAAGTGTGATGATTTCATTCTTGATGAAAATGAATCAAAACATTCGGTCAGAGTGCTCAGGATGAGTAAGGGAGATCCTGTAAAATTAATAGATGGCACAGGGAATCTTTATGAGGGCATAATTACAGATCCGGATCCGAAAGGTTGCCGTATTAAGGTACAAAAAGTAATTCAGGATTTTGAGAGAAGAGATTATTCACTTCATATTGCAATATCACCACTAAAGAATCCTGAAAGATTTGACTGGTTTGTTGAGAAGAGCGTTGAACTGGGCATCGATGAAATCACACCGCTTATCTGCAGGAATTCTGAAAAACGGAGTATCAGGCAGGAAAGGGTAAATAACCTTATAATTTCGGCGATGAAGCAATCCCTGAAAGCGAAGATGACAAGGCTGAACGCACAGGAAGACTTCACTCATTTTATCGCCCGTGAACGAAGGGGCAGACTCATGATTGCGCATTGCAACCACAGCATGGAGCGCCGGAGAATAGCTGATATTTATAAAAAAGGAGAAAATGCAGTAATTCTTGTTGGTCCGGAAGGAGATTTCTCAAACGAAGAAATAATAACGGCGGTTGAAAAAGGATATGTTCCTGTTCATCTTGGAATGGCACGGCTTCGTACAGAAACGGCAGGCATTGCTGCCTGCCATTCCGTATATTTCCTCAATCAGTAGATGGGAGATAATCTGTCATTGAGCCTCATTTGTATTTCCGGACGGATCAGTTCCCGAAAACTTCCATCTGCCTGCTTTACGAAGAGCCTGATCGAGTAAATACTCAATCTGTGCGTTAGTACTCCGGAATTCGTCGGCAGCCCATTTTTCGATCGCCCTGAGTTTCTTCTGGTCTATTCTGAGAATGAATGCTTTCTTTTCACTCATATTAATTATGTAAAGTACCTGCATTGACAACCGGTGTTGTATCCTTATCGCTGCACAGGACAACCATAAGATTGCTGACCATAGCAGCTTTTTTCTCTTCGTCAAGCTCCACTATTTTCTTATCGGAAAGCTGTTCAAGAGCCATCTGAACCATTGAAACAGCGCCTTCAACAATCTTAAATCTTGCCGAAACCACTGCAGCAGCCTGCTGCCTTCGGAGCATGGCGTTTGCAATCTCCTCGGCGTATGCGATATAGTTTATCCTGGCTTCAATAACCTCTATCCCCGCGATCTTCAACCTGTCGCGGATCTCATTTTCAAGCTCATCATTGATCTCTTCACCACCGCTTCGGAGTGCTATTACCGCTTCATGGTCCTCAAAATTGTCATACGGATACAAACCAGCCAGTTTCCTGAGGGCAGCATCACTCTGAACCAGAACAAAATGCTGAAAATCATCAACATCAAATACAGCTTTGTATGTATCAAGCACCCTCCAGACAAGTACGAAACCAATCTTTATCGGATTCCCGATCTTATCATTCACTTTTATCGGTTCACTGTCAAAATTCCGTGCTCTCAGAGAAATTTTCCTCTTCGTATAAAAAGGATTCACCCAGAAAAAACCATTGTCCCTGATGGTTCCCATATATGCACCGAATAAAACCATTACGCAGGAACCGTTGGGATAAACAACTGTAAATCCCATTACAATCAGGACGAACAGAATCGTCATTAGCACACCCAGCCAGATTATCTCATAAGCGAATCCGGCAATTGCTCCGCCAAGAACCAGTGCTGCCATGAGCAGAGCTACATACCCCGACAAGGGCTCAACAGAATACTCTTGTTTCATTTTGATTTTATTATGATATTTATTTAATATCACAAATATATTAATTTAATATATAAAAGACAAAAAAAACACGGAATAAATTTCCGTGTTTTTAGTCGTTTTGTCAGCGTTTTCTGATCTTTCCGATCAGCCGGCGTGTCAGCCGTTTTTCAGGCACCGGTTTTAACTGTTTCAGGTACCCGATCACATCATCGAACTGCTGATGGAATCCGAAAGCATCCTCATAAAGGTCGATCCCCTCAGTCTTTATTTCATGATATGAAAGAAAATGAGTAGAAATTAATCCCATAGGCTTCATGTTTTCTGTTTTCATGAAAACGCCCTGCGGGTTACTATATTGTACGGGTAAAAGATTTTTTTACAGAGGGGTGTTACGGTGTTACGGCGTTGTGGTATTGCGGTGTTACGGTGTTACGGCATTATGGTGTTGCGGTG
>CAYPHL010000013.1:29246-36615 GCA_964410385.1 uncultured Rikenellaceae bacterium
GGCGTTGAGGCGTTGCGGTATTACGGCCGTAATACCATAATACCGCAATGCCGTAAAACCTTAATTTAACGTAAGACTAATCTTCTTCTCCTCCATTATCTTCCTCATGTTGATAAGGGCATATCTCATTCTGCCGAGTGCAGTATTTATGCTGACATCTGTAATTTCTGCGATCTCCTTAAAGCTCAGGCCTGCATAATGGCGTAAAATGACTACTTCCCGCTGGTCATCCGGAAGATGGCTGATCATCTTTCTGACATCCTTTTGTATCTGTCTTTTAATAATATCTTCTTCCACAGTTGATTCGGCAAGTTTCTTCGAGTTGAAAAGATCAGATTCATATTCGTCATTTGATATTGTATTCATCTGACGGATCCGTCTGAAATGGTCAATTATCAAATTATGAGCGATACGCATCACCCATGATATGAATTTTCCATTGTCCTGATACTTGCCGCTTTTGACCGACTGTATCACTTTCATAAATGTGTCCTGGAATATATCTTCTGCAAGTGCCTGATCGCGGATATATAAACTTATATAAGCGAAGACTTTGTTCTTATGACGGTGGATTATCTGCTCAAAGCAGGACTGCTCACCATTTATGAATCTCTTCAAGAGTTCATAATCGGAAATTGATTTATTCATATAGCTCACTCTTTTAGTACCAAGAGTAGAGTTGTTGAATAGGCAGTCCTCCTTGTTTTAAGTTGTTATACGTTACGTATATTCAGATGTTATACGTAACGCAAAATAAATCAATTTTTTTTAATTTGAAAGTATTACTTTTGAATTTTAACAAAACTTTTACATTTTAAGGCAGTATCTACAGATGGATGGGTGTATTGAAATCAGAGGGGCACGGGTACATAATCTGAAAAACATTAGTTTAAAAATCCCACGCAACAAGTTGGTTGTAATAACGGGAGTATCGGGTTCCGGGAAATCATCACTGGCATTTGATACAATCTATGCCGAAGGACAGAGAAGGTATGTAGAAAGTCTGTCTTCATATGCCCGTCAGTTCCTGGGCAGGATGAACAAACCCGAAGTTGATTTCATAAGCGGCATCCCTCCTGCCATCGCTATCGAACAGAAAGTCAATTCACGGAATCCCAGATCAACTGTCGGTACATCAACTGAAATCTATGACTATCTGAGACTCCTTTACGGCAGGATAGGCAGAACAATCTCTCCTGTTTCCGGGAAAGAGGTAAGGAAACACAGCGTTGATGATATTGTTGATTTTCTGGCTTCACTGCCTGAAGACACGAGAGTAATATTAACCTCATCAGCGCAGATACCAGATAACATACCTGTTTCAGATTATTTCTCATTTCTGGGTAAGCAGGGATTTGACCGGATTGAATCGGAAGGTATCATTACCAGGACTGATGAAATAAAAGATCTCAGAAAATTTAAGCCCGGGCAGAGTGTAAATATTGTGATAGACAGGCTTGTAGTAAACCATTCGGAAGATAGTTTCAGCAGGGCGGCAGATTCGGCACAGACTGCATTTCAGACAGGACAGGGGTATTGCCAGGTAATAATTCAGGATGATAATGAAATACGGAGGGAAAATTTCTCCAACCTTTTTGAGGCTGACGGAATTCTTTTTGAAGAACCTTCCGAACATCTTTTCAGTTTTAATAATCCGATCGGTGCATGTCCGGTTTGTGAGGGTTACGGAAAGATAATCGGAATCGATGAGAATCTCGTGATCCCCGACAAGAATCTTTCAGTATATGATGATGCTATTGTATGCTGGAAGGGAGAAACGATGAAGAAGTGGAAGGAACGGCTTATTGCCGGTGCCGACCAGTCAGGATTTCCCATCCACAAACCCTGGTTTCAGCTGACCCCCGAGCAGAAGGAGCTGGTCTGGAAAGGGAACAGGTATTTTTATGGTCTCAACAGGTTTTTTCAGCATCTCGAGGAAAAAAAATACAAGATCCAGTATCGTGTTCTCCTGAGCCGTTACCGGGGCAAGACTATCTGTACTGAATGCAGGGGGGCTAGACTGAGGAAAGAGGCAGGATATGTAAATGTTGCAGGAAGGACCATACAGGAACTGGTTAATATGCCGGTAAACAGGTTATATGATCATTTTTTGAATATCAATCTTGATCCGACCGATAAAATTATTGCCGAAAGGCTTCTCAAAGAGATTACAATACGGCTCAGGTTCCTTCTCGATGTAGGATTATCTTATCTGACTCTTGACAGGCTGTCATCAGGCCTTTCAGGAGGAGAATCCCAGAGGATCAATCTTTCCACCTCTCTTGGAAGCAATCTTGTGGGATCGATGTATATACTTGATGAGCCAAGCATCGGATTGCATCCGCGTGACACAAATCTTCTTATCAGGGTACTGAAGGAACTCAGGGATCTTGGGAATACTGTTATAGTCGTTGAGCATGAAGAGGAGATCATCAGGGCAGCCGATGAGATAATAGACCTTGGGCCCGAAGCCGGGAGGCTCGGTGGTGAGGTTATTTACCAGGGGGGGCTCGATCTGACTGAGGCCAATCTATCCCTTACTGCAGGTTACCTGAGCGGACGGCTGAAAGTGCCGGTCCCGCGTTTAAGGAGAAAATGGAACAGCTTCATTGAAGTGTCAGGCGCAAGAGAAAATAACCTGAAGGAGATAAATGTAAAATTCCCGCTTCATACAATCACAGTTGTAACAGGTGTAAGCGGATCCGGCAAATCGAGCCTGGTAACCGAGGTTCTGTATAAATATTTGTCTGACAGGATAACAGGAAGTAACCTGAAGCCCGGACAATTCAGGGAGATAACGGGAGATATTGCAGGCCTTACGGGAATAGAACTGGTCGATCAGAATCCTATCGGAAAGTCCAGCAGATCAAATCCGGTTACCTATCTTAAAGCCTATGACGAGATCAGGAAATTGTTTGCAGAGCAACAGGCATCGGTACAGAACAATTTCAAACCATCACATTTCTCATTCAATGTCGAGGGAGGAAGGTGCGAGGAATGTCAGGGAGAGGGAATAATCAGGGTTGAGATGCAATTCATGGCAGCAGTTGAATTAACCTGCGATGCCTGCAGGGGAATGAGGTTCAGGAGGGACATTCTTGAAGTAAGATATAACGGAAAGAATATCTACGATGTACTTGAAATGACTATTGATGAAGCTATTGACTTTTTCGGAAAGCAGCCGGGCCGTACTGAAAAGAAAATCATTGAAAAGCTCAGACCGTTGTCAGATGTAGGGTTGGGATACATAAAGCTGGGACAGTCGTCGAGCACCCTTTCAGGAGGAGAAAGTCAGAGGGTAAAGCTGGCCTACTTCCTGAGCCAGGAAAAGGATACCGGACATATACTGTTTGTTTTTGACGAACCGACTACCGGACTGCATTTCCATGATATAAATAAACTTCTGAGATCGATCAATGCGCTTGTTGAACATGGTCATTCTGTAATAATTATTGAACATAACCAGGAGGTAATAAAAAGTTGTGACTGGGTGATAGATCTGGGGCCTGAAGGAGGGGAAGAAGGAGGTTATATTGTTTTTGAGGGAAAACCCGAAGATCTTGCTAAATGCAGCCGGTCCTATACCGGAAAATATCTTGCGCGGAAGCTTTACTAAAAACATACCGGGGATTCTGCAAGCAGTATCCCCGGTAATCTGACAGGAAATTATCTAACGCTTAAGCTTAAATCCGAACATTATAGCCACACAGCCGTTTACAGGTGTCTGGCCCGACCGTGTTGCCGAGGGTACTTTTATTACAAATTTCAGCTGCTGGCTCGACTGCAGCTTGAAATCCCATGTATTTGAATAGTTTTTATCCTTATTTGAATAAAGAACATTCTTGTTTGAATCGAGTACCCTGAATTCGATATCAGGCAGCTTTTCATCTCCGACTATCGATACCCTGTAATCCATATCGGAATAAAAAGTCTTGTACAGTTCAGCTTCCTCGCCTTCAACCAGTACAGCTGCATGGTAATTCCCATCATGTGTATAACTGACGAGTTTGGGAAGGCACTCTCTCTTGGCAAATGCCTTGCATTGAGCATTTACATATCCGGTAACGGCAATAAGAAGGATCGCAGGCAGCAGGATTGTTTTCACTGATCTCATAGTCTTCTAAATTACGAATGAATTTCTGATCTCTTTTACAATTTCCGATAGTTCCACAAACACCTCCGGAGTCATATCTGTTTTTATTTCCGATTTCAGCACAGTTGATTTGGATTCCGGATCATATTCCGGTCTGACCGGTGTAGTATCAATTTTAATCTTATCGAACACATCCTTAAGCCGAGTAACCTCCAGAATGATCTCATCAACAGAAGTATTGCCTTTACTTCCATTCAGCAGGTTGAGGAGTATATCTATTGAAAGCTTCTGATCAATAATCCTGCCAACAAGTTTATTTCCGTTAAAATCGTTCATATCAACGAGCTGTGTGGATATGTACAAACCTTCAATCCATCCACCGGTCAGAACGATTGCAGCGGTTGCAGGCTGTCCGTTATCCTCAAGATATGAGTTTGAGTTCATGAAGGTCTGGGAAACAATATCCATTATGACCTCGCTATTGTTGATATTTTCTTCAAGTCTGTCGATATCTTCCTGTTCAATAGCCTTCAAAATACCCAGTCCGTCAGCCATTTTTTTCGCTGCGTTCATATAGTCAATAAGAAGTTGTGTCTGTTCATAGAGACTGGCAAAGCTAAGGTCGCAGGTATAGATCCCGAGGTTAAGAGCCATCGCTTTATTTGTAACATAATTTTTGACGGCTGATACCGGATTTAGAAGTTTTTCCTCAAATCTTGCCCCTGCGGATTTAATAAGCATTGCTGATTCGAGCGGAGATGGCAGGGCCTGGAATATCTTCTCTGCCTGCCTGATATCCTGTAAAATGGCTTCCTTATCCTTAATATCAACTTCCAGATCTTCCTGTGGCGCCTTTTTGCCACCTTTACAACCGGTGAG
The DNA here is from genome assembly GCA_964410385.1 of uncultured Rikenellaceae bacterium. GTDB lineage: Bacteria > Bacteroidota > Bacteroidia > Bacteroidales > VadinHA17 > LD21. The sequence goes on from CAYPHL010000013.1 coordinate 34,219, forward strand.
CAGGCAAACACCCAGTAATAAAACTATACCGATACCGATACCGGAACCAATTCTGAGCTGCTTATTCATGATTAAAATAGATTAAATTGCAAACATAATTCCCGACTAAATTAGTATTTTATTTTTATTTATCAAAACAGCTGATTGTTATTGACTCAATTTCTAACTTTACAAGAAAATTTCAAAAGTGATAAGATCTGAAAAGAAACTAAATGAACTTGCAGCGATACTAAAAAAAGGGAACTCACTTTTCATAACCAGAGCTATCAAATCCCTTCGCGATGAAGAACCTTTTGAGGGAGCCATAGGATTGCTTGCTGAATATTATGACAACTCTTCTGATAAGAGTATCACAGTTATCATTGAAAACTTCTTCAACGACATCAAATATCAGTCGGCAAGACCGGAGGTGATTGCAGAAATACGCAAGTCCCGGAAACAGGACACAATCAGTATGTTGGTATCTTCGTGCTGGCAATCGGGGCTCGATTATTCTGAATATATTGAAGATATTGCAGCTGTTTTCCTGGAGGGGGATTATGCAACAGCAATTGAATGCATGACTGTAATTGAAGAATCGGCAAAATTCAATACAAGGGAGCAAAAAGATAAAATAATGAAGATCATAAAGAACAGTGTCAGGGCTTTTACTCATGAAAAGACAGCACTTACACATGAACTGCTGGGAATACTTGAAGAATAGCGCCTGTTATCTCCGGAGAAATGTAATCAGAAGATTCTGTTTTCTTCCTGAGAAATGTAATCAGTCCTCGGTTGCGAAATATTTCATGAACTGTGTTCTTTCGTAGATCACAGGCTTTGAATAATTCCTGTAATTAAGCCGGCCTCTGATATCACTTACGGATGTGAATCCCTTCTGATCCATCCACTCTTCAATCTCCCGGTTCATGTTAACCAGATATTTTAATCCCTTCTCATACAGCACGGAACATACCTGAACAGAATGAGCACCTGCAAGGATATATTTTATAGCGTCTGATCCGCTGTGAACACCTGTAGATGCTGAAATGTATATTTTAATATCCTGGGCACTGGCCATACCGATCCATCTGAGTACATATCGCATTTCACTCTCAGTGCTGAATATTTTTGCAGGAACAATATCTATCTTATTCAGATCAATATCCGGTTCATAAAACCGGTTAAACATAACCACCCCGGATACTCCTCTGACATAAAACTGATCGATTATATTCAGGATATTTGAGAACTTGAAGCCTATTTTTACAACAACAGGGATCCTGATTGTTTTCTTTAGTTTTTCTATAAGTTCAAGGTATATTTTTTCAGATTCAGCTGCGCTTTTCTTCCTGTCGACCGGCAGGAAAAAGACATTTATCTCAAGGGCGTCAGCGCCGGCTTCAGCAATATTTTTAGCAAATCCCGTCCAGCCGCCTGATGAATAACAGTTTATGCTCGGGATAACCGGTATGGAAAGACTCTCTTTTGCACTCCTGATAAGATCAAGATATTCATCTACAGTATTTGATCTCATATAATTTGAGATATAATCATCAGCTTCAGGATAACCGGTGGAATCGGGAATTGTATGGATATAGTGATCGATCTGCTCCTCAAAAAGTGATTTAAGGACAACAGCTCCGGCACCATATTCCTCAGCCTCCTTAAGGTGTGCAAGATTTGAAGTCAGCCTGCTGCTGCTGACAATAAGCGGGCTCCTCAGATCGAGCCCAAGATAATTAACGGATAGCTTGCCCATATAAAGTAAATTATAAACAATTAATATCGCTCACCAAATATAATACTTCCCAGCCTTATAATTGTAGTGCCTTCCTCAACTGCCACCTTATAATCACCCGACATACCCATTGAAATTTCCCTGAAAGAATCATTTTCAGGAAAATATCTTCGCTTTAATTCCCTGAAGCAATCTGCAAGATATCTGAATTCTTTCCTTACAAGATTCTCATCATCAGTAAAAGTGGCCATTCCCATTACTCCGCATATCTTCACTGAATCGAGCTTGCTGAACTCAGGTGTGCTGATCATTGCGATAACTTCATCCATACTGAATCCGTATTTTGTCTCTTCGGATGCAATATGGAATTGTAACAGGCAATCGACAACCCGGTTTGCTTTTTCAGATTCGTAATTAATAGTTTTAATAAGCTTATAGGAATCAACTGAATGGATCATGCTTATAAAGGGAACAACATATTTCACCTTATTTGTCTGGAGATGACCGATCAAATGCCATTCAATATCAGAAGGTAAAAGGTCTTTTTTTGAAAGAAGCTCCTGTACCCTGTTCTCACCGAATATCCGATGACCGGATTTATAGGCAACAAGTATATCACTTACAGGTTTTGTTTTTGATACTGCAACCAGCTTAACACCCTGAGGCAGCTCATTTTT
>CAYPHL010000013.1:36715-43523 GCA_964410385.1 uncultured Rikenellaceae bacterium
ACCCAGAAGTGATGTCCGAATCCGTCCTCTGCCGTAAAATCATATTCAGGCTTTTCTTTCCTGACAATCTTTTTTACAATTTCATCAAGTTCCTTAACAGGGGGATAGGTCAGGAAAACCGGTTCGATGTTGGCATTATTTGTACGGATATGGACCATCCTGTCCTGTTCCTTATCGGGGCGTGTAAGCTCATGCTTCTTTATTTTTCCGGTCATATAATCATCAACAGAAGCACAACCGACAATTCCATACTGGGTCCTTCCGGCCATAGTCTGGGCATAAATGTAATAGAATGGCTCTTCATCCTTTTTCAGCCAGCCTTTCTTCTGCCATAATTCAAAATTGTCTGCCGATTTCTTATATACTTCTTCAGAATGGACGTCAGTTCCCGGTGGCAGGTCTATTTCCGCCCTTGTTATGTGAAGGAGTGAAGTCTCCCTGCCCTTCGCCATTCCGGCTGCTTCTTCAGCGTTCATCACATCATAGGGCAGACATGCAAGATCTTTAGCTATTTCATATGGAGGTCTCAGTCCTCTGAAAGGTTTAACAATTGCCATCGGAAAAACTTTAATTTTTACTTATTTAATCTGAATTTCTCGTTACCGGTCTCAAAGAAGTCAACAATCTGCCGGGCTGCCGCAACTCCTGCATTTATATTGGCTTCTTCGGTCTGGGCACCCATCTTTTTGGCGGTAAAAATGAACCTGCCGGGATATTTTTCCTGAAATACAGCTTTTGAATCGGGTTCCACATCAGCCAGATATTTAAAATCAGACCTTTCTGCAAAGACGCGGAGCAGGCCTTCTTCATCAATTATTTCTTTTCTGGCGGTATTCACAAGTACGGCGCCTGAAGGCATTCTTTTCAGCAGGTCATATCCGATAGATCTTTTTGTTTTTTCATTAGCCGGCATGTGGATTGAGATATACCGGCATCCTGAATACAGATCTTCGGCAGTGTTACATGGTTTCACGCCTGCTCCGCTAATGATCTCATGATCAATAAATGGATCGAAAGCAAAGACATCCATTCCGAACCCACGGGCAATTTCAGCCATATATTTCGAAACATTACCGAATGCATGAAGTCCGAGAGTTTTACCTCTCAGTTCTGTTCCGCTTTTACCTGCAAAGCCTCCACGTGCCTGGTAAAGCATCATTTCGAAAGCAAGTTCGGCAACAGCATTTGAATTCTGCCCGGGAGTATTCATAGCTACAACGTTCCTTGCAGAACATGCCTGCAGGTCCAGATTATCATAACCTGCTCCTGCCCTGACTACAATTTTCAGTTTCCCAGCAGCATCGAGTACCTGTGAATTTACAATATCGCTTCTCACTATAAGAGCATCAGCGTCAGAAACTGCTGAAAGAAGTTCGGACACATCTTTATAATTCTCAAGTAATATTAATGTGCAGCCTGCCTTTTCCGTTATCTCCCTGATCTGATTTATAGCGACCGGGGCAAATGGTTTTTCAGTAGCAACAAGTATTACCATGTCTGATTTTTTAGTGGGACTTCTCGAACTCCTTCATAGTATCGACGAGCGCCTGAACACTTTCGCGAGGCAGGGCATTGTAGGTTGATGCCCTGAAGCCTCCAACAGAACGATGACCTGCAATACCTATCATACCCTTCGATTTGGCAAAGTCGAGGAATGGTTGTTCAAGTTCCTTATATCCTTCTGCCATAACAAAGCATATATTCATAAATGAACGGTCTTCAGGATCGTTAACTGTAGGTACGAACAGTTTATTCCTGTCTATTTCGTCATAAAGCAACTGAGCCTTTTCAACGTTCTTCTTCTGCATCACTTTCAGTCCGCCCAGCTCTTTAAGCCATTTCAGGGTTTGTTCGGCTGCAAATACAGTAAATACAGGCGGAGTGTTAAACATAGATTCAGCTTTGATGTGAGTCCTGTAGTCGAGCATAGTCGGAACAGGACGTGACACCTTACCAAGTATTTCTTCTTTAATTATAACAACAGCCACACCTGCCGGAGCGAGGTTTTTCTGGGCGCCGGCATATATCAGAGAATATTTCGAGACATCAACCGGACGGCTGAATATATCAGATGACATATCGGCGATCAGGGGAACCTTTACATCGGGATCCTTTTTCAGTTCTGTACCATAAATAGTATTATTTGTAGTTATATGGAAATAATCAGCATCTACTGGTACAGTATAATTTTTGGGGATGTAGCTGAAGTTTTTGTCTTTCGATGTAGCCACCTCAACAGCCTCTCCATAGATCTTCGCTTCCTTGAATGCTTTTGTTGCCCATTCCCCGGTTACCAGGTAAGCTGATTTCTTATTCATGAGATTCATCGGGACCATTGCAAACTGCATGCTTGCACCGCCTCCCAGAAAGATGACCTGGTATCCGGCAGGAACTTCAAGCAGTTCCTTTACCAGTGCTATTGCATTATTCATACATGCAATAAATTCCTTGCTCCGGTGTGATATCTCCAGAACAGATAATCCTGTACCGGCAAAATCCTTAATCCCTTCGATGCTCTTGTCAATTGTGTACTGTGGCAAAATTGAGGGGCCTGCATAAAAATTGTGTTTCTTCATGGTTATAATGTTATATAGTTAATTCAGAATTTCTAACCGTAAAAATAACAAAAGGGATTAAATTCCGGATCAAAACCCGGAAAACAATCGGTCAGCGGATATCACTAAAAAGGACATCATTTTTTATATAGGGGATCTTTTCAGTATAATCGGCTGTGAGGCAGAAATCTATACAATCATCAAGTCCGTTCTTTTTCAGTCTGTTCCTGTGGGCAGCTTTTTCAATATATCCGCGAAGATCATTTTTCGCGACTGACCACAGATCGACAGCTGCAATTGTCGAATCACATATAGTTGAGTACAAAGAACTGTTTAAGAGCCTTTCAGCAAATGCCCCCGCACAGACAGCGTCCTCGAGATTGAACCTGTTTTTCCACCCTGCACAGAAAAGGAGTACATTTTGATTTCCTTGTATGAGCCAGTTGCAGAGGGAGCTTATATTCAGAAATGATCCTATAACTATACACCCTGCAGAAGAAGCCATCCGGATAATGCCGGTACCGTTTGTAGTGCTGTACACGATTGTTTTTCCGCGGATATTCTCCCGTGAGAAATTAAAAGGCGAATTGCCCAGGTCTGCAAAATCAAGTATTATACCATCACGTTCAGCAGCAACCAGATAACCCCGCTTCTTATAAGCTCTTGCCTCCTCAACACCCGCAACGGGTATTATCGTTTCGGCTCCGTGTTCAAAAGCTGTACATATAGAGGAAGTGGCACGTAAAATATCAATTATAACAACAGTCGAACCCGAATGAAGTCCGGGTTCAAATAAGGCAGGAGTAAAACAGGTCTCAAGTTTTCGTCTTTCCATGTCAGAATTTTACTGTGTTGCCGTGTTACGGCTTTACGGTGTTACGGCTTTATGGCTTTATGGCTTTATGGTGTTACGGCATTACGGTTTTACGAATTCCAGCCCATAATGCCGCAACGCCTTAAAGCCATAACACCGTAACACCGTAACACCGTAAAGCCGTAATACCGTAACACCTTATTTAATAAACGGAGTATTTACCACCCTTGCCTTCAGGTCCTTGTTCCTGATCCTGATAAATATCTCAGTATCAGGTTTCCAGAAACCTTTTGCAAGATATCCCATTCCGATACCCTGTTTTAACATTGGCGACATAGTTCCGGAAGTGACCTCTCCTATAATGTTGCCCGGCTGATCAACGATTTCATAATGCTGGCGTGGTATTCCCCTGTCGATCATCACAAATCCCTTTAATCTTCTTTCAACTCCTTCATTCTTTTGTTTCAGAAGCAGTTCCTTATCTATAAAATTCTTCTTATCAGTAAATTTGGTGATCCATCCGAGACCTGCCTCAATTGGTGATGTCTGGTCGTTGATGTCATTTCCATACAGACAATACCCCATTTCCAGTCTTAAAGTATCCCTTGCACCAAGGCCTGCAGGTTTTATTCCCATGGTCTTCCCTGCTTCAAAAACAGCATTCCAGAGTTTGGGGCCGTCTTCATTCCTGACATATATTTCACATCCTCCGGCTCCTGTGTATCCCGTTGTTGAAAAGAGTGCATTTTTTATTCCGGCAATTTCTGTTTCGCAGGATGTATAATATTCCATCCCCACAATGTCCGTCCGGGTCAGTTTCTGTACAATTTCAAGGGCCAGAGGTCCCTGTACCGCAATCTGGGCTATTTCATCCGATGAATTTATCAGATCTCTTCCGGGAACTATCCCGAACTCACCTGCATTGTGAACACACCAGTTCCAGTCTTTTTCTGTATTTGCAGCATTTACAACAAGCAGGAACTTCTCACGGTTATAGCGGTAAACAAGGAGATCGTCTACAATCCCCCCTTTGCCGTTCGGGAAGCATGAATACTGTATTTTACCGTCAAAAAGCGCCTCGATATCATTGGATGTAATATATTGCAGGTAGTCAAAAGCATTCGGTCCGGTAACGAAGAATTCCCCCATATGGGAGACATCAAAAACCCCTGCTTTTTCCCTTACAGTAACATGTTCATCGTTGATCCCGGAGTATTCTACAGGCATGTTCCAACCTGCAAAAGGGACCATTTTGGCTCCTGCTGCCTGGTGAACTGAAAAGAATGGTGTATTTTTCATAATGTTTTCAGAATTCAAGAATTTTAAATTCGACTCTCCTGTTGCGAGCTCTTCCTTCGGCTGTTTTATTATCAGCAATAGGCTGCTGCGGACCAAAGCCTTTAAACTCAAGGCGACCCTGGTTGACTCCTTTCTGAATCAGGTATTCGACAACAGCTTTTGCCCTGTCTTCGGAAAGCTTCGAGTTAAGAGCAAGACTTCCGGTATTATCTGTGTGTCCTGATATTTCTATCCTCATGAGGGGGTTGTCGCTGAGTATTCCAAGGAGACGATCGAGTTCGGCATAGGAACCTGATGTAAGTATGGCTTTTCCTGTCTGGAACAGAATATTGTTAAGCACAACCTTCTTACCCACTTTCACTTTTATAAGAGGCATATCGAGCTTGTAATAATCTTCCGAATAACTTTCAGGAATTGTAATTTTCTTCATATCCGGAAGGAATCCGGTACTGCGGAAGTCGATCATATATGATTTTTTTTCCGGTAATCTTACCCTGTAACTGCCATCAACATCAGAGCTGGCTGTTGTTGAAATTACAATATCTGTGGAAGGATCAATTACATCTATTTTAGCCATTACAGGATCGCCGGTCTCAGAGTCCTGCACCTTACCTGTAAGATACAATACCAGTTCGGCCGGTTTTTCGGGCTGAACGACTGGTTCCGGAGCGATCTCCCTTATTATAACAACAGTATCTTTAACAACAATAGTATCGGGTCTTACCGGCTGGGTCTCTATAATTATCTTCTGGACTATTGTATCCGGTGGGGCAACCGGCGCCGGAACAGGCTCAGGTTTAACTATTTTTGGAGGAAGCTTATTTCCGTGAAAAATATCGAGTCCGCCCATCGTACCTGTTCTGTTTGATGCCAGGTAGAAAGCTCCTTTTTTGTTCTTATCGGGATTGTAGAACAGTTCATCCCATGGTGTATTTACCGGATAACCACAGTTCACCGCCTTTTTCCATAATCCTGTTGAATCTCTTACACTATAAAAAATATCGTATCCTCCAATTGCGTTGTGTCCCTTTGAGCTGAACCAGATCGTATCACCCAGTTCCGAAAATCTCACTGATTCCTCGTCAAGGGGAGTATTAATTGCCGGACCTGCATTTTCAGGCTTTGACCATTTGAATTCAGGTGTTTTTTTCATGAAATAAATATCCTTGCCGCCAAGGCTGTTCTTTCCTTTTGTAGTAACGAACCAGACTTCATTTCCGGAAGGTGAGAAAGTGAATGATGTTTCAGCTCCCCCGGTATTAATTGTGAAAGGAACCTTTTCAGGCGCTTTCCACACTCCTTTTTTCTTTACGGACAGTCTTATATCACCGCCGTTCTGATAGCCTGTATATACATAAAGTTCATCCCCTGAAGGGCTGAGATAAAGAGGTGTTTCGCAATAATTTGTATTCACGGCTCCGGTCGCTGCAAATGCAGAACCCCAGTCATTGTTCAGGCGGGTGGAACAAAAGATATTTTCATCAAACTTACCATCGACAAGCGACAGGCTCGACCTCGACACCTCACGCCGGGTGGCAAAATAGAGAGTGTTGAAATCGGAAGAAAAAACAAGGGAATAATCATCGGCAAAGGAGTTCAGGTTTGATCCGGCATTCCGGATTTCAACGTTCAGTGTATCCTTTGTCAGTTCCAATGCAGAATTACATTCCGCCAGAAATTTATTAGCATCGGAAAGGGTTTCCTTTGTTTTCGGGACAGCCGAGTTCAGGTAATCATTCAGCATTGTGATCGCCTCATCATATCTGCCTGCATATTGCAGTGCCCGGCCGGTCAGGAGAAGCAAATCATCAGTAAGCTCCTTATCCATCGCATAAGCTTTCAACATAAAACCGGCTGCCTTTTCCTTGTTATCGGAATTAAGGGCAGCAGCACCTGTTTTATAGTTCAGTGCAGGATTGGCATCATTATATACCATAGCTTTCCTGTAATCTTCATATGCGCTTCCATACCAGACCGAACCTTCCTTATAATAATCATCACCCGAGGAAATATAACTCCATGCTTCTTTAAAACCGTCCCTGACGGTCTTAAACTCTTTCTTCCGGATCTTGATATCTGTCTGCGCCTCTGAAAAAGACGGATTTATCAACAGCAGAATAATCAGGGAAATTAATTGGCT
>CAYPHL010000013.1:43623-52934 GCA_964410385.1 uncultured Rikenellaceae bacterium
TTTGAGCTTCAGGCTAAGGACGGAGCCGAGGCCGACAAATATGAATCCTATATAAACCGGTTTGATCACGACACCGGGGAAGCGGTTAAAGAGCTTGATGATCTTGTTAATAACAGGTTAACAAAAATTTGAATGATAAATATTGAAAAGCATAACAAGGTTGATATTATTTCATTCAATGTTGATAAAATAAATGCCCTTATCGCTGATGAACTTAAGAACGAGATCATCAGAGTACTTGACAATTCCAGCCCAAAGGTAATTTTAGATTTGAAAGGCGTGCAGTACATTGACAGCACAGGATTCGGTTGCTTTCTTTCTGTTCATAAAACAGCCCGGAACAATTTCGGATCAATAAAATTCGTATGTCCTGAACCCTCAATGCTAAATCTTTTCGTGACACTTAACCTGAATACAATATTCGAGATCTTTGAGGATCTTGAGGATTGTATTAAATCGTTCAGGGTTTAGTGTTCCGGGTTCCGGGTTCCGGACGTCGGATGCCGCGTGCCGCGTGCCGGATGAAGAAAAGTTGACTCTCAGGGATTCACGGATGAAAACTTAAGTCTTTCATTTTCCACGGAAATACTTACAACAGAATCCTTTGATACTCTTCCTGCAATTATTTCCTTTGAGAGTTCATTTACTAATTCTCTCTGAATAAGCCGCTTGACAGGTCTTGCGCCAGACTGCGGATCATAACCGTGTTCAGCAATCCATACTACCGCCTCATCAGTGATTTCAAGTTCCATATTATACCCTGAAAGAAGTTTCCGGAGATTACCCAGCTGCAACTTGACTATTTCGGTTATCTGTCCAAGATCAAGCGGGTGGAACATGACTATTTCATCGACACGGTTGAGGAATTCTGGTCTCATTGATCTTCTGAGCAGCGAAAATATCTCTTTTCTCAGTCCTTCCTCCTCTTTTTCAGGCATTTTATTATTCCACTTTTCCATACGATCCCTTATAATTTCAGAACCGATATTTGAAGTCATAATAATTATCACGTTCCTGAAATTAATAGTACGTCCTTTATTATCCGTCAGCCTGCCGTCATCAAGCACCTGGAGAAGAAGGTTAAAAAGGTCGGGATGAGCCTTTTCGATCTCATCGAGCAGTACGACCGAATATGGTTTATGTCTCACCGCTTCAGTAAGCTGCCCTCCCTCATCATATCCTACGTATCCGGGAGGTGCTCCTATAAGTCTTGATACCGAATGTCTTTCCTGATATTCTGACATATCAATACGGGTCATAAGGTTCTCATCGTTGAAGAGGAATTCAGCAAGAGCCCTGGCAAGTTCCGTTTTACCTACACCGGTAGTACCTATGAAAATGAATGATCCCACGGGTCTTTTCTGATCCTGCAATCCTGACCGCGATCTTCGTACTGCATCCGATACGGCTCTTATAGCCTCATCCTGACCCACCACTCTTTTATGAAGTTCCTCTTCAAGTCTCAGCAGTTTTTCCTTTTCGCTTTCAAGCATACGCGAAACGGGGATTCCCGTCCATTTTGATACAATTTCCGCAATATCCTCCGACCTGACCTCTTCCTGAACAAGTGATCCCTTCAGTCTTTTCTTCTCGATCTGGTCCTTGAGATCAGCTATTTCTTTTTCAACAAGTGCAATTTTTCCATAGCGTATTTCGGCAACTTTCCCATAATCACCAGCCCTTTCGGCTTTTTCGGCTTCGAATTTCAGAGCTTCGACTTCCTCCTTTTTTATCTGTACCTTTTCAATAATATCTTTCTCGGAGTTCCATGCAGCATTGAGTTCATTTCTTCTTGCCTGCATTTCTGCCAGTTCACCTGATATCTGGTCTTCCTTTTCCTTGTCGGCATCCCTTCTCACAGCTTCTTTTTCAATCTCAAGTCTTGTGATTGCCCTGTTTGCCTCGTCGATCTCATCGGGCACCGAATTCATTTCCAGTCTGAGCTTTGCAGCAGCCTCATCGATAAGGTCAATAGCTTTGTCAGGAAGGAACCTGTCTGTGATATACCGTGTAGAAAGGTCGACAGCAGCTATTATTGCTTCATCCCTTATAATTACCTTATGGTGAGTTTCATATTTTTCACGTATACCACGCAGTATTGAAATGGAATCCTCCCTGCCGGGCTCATCGATCATTACGACCTGGAATCGTCTTTCGAGGGCTTTGTCTTTTTCAAAATATTTCTGGTACTCATTGAAAGTTGTAGCTCCGATCGCCCGAAGTTCTCCTCTTGCCAGGGCCGGTTTAAGGATATTGGCCGCATCCATTGCTCCTTCTGATTTTCCTGCACCTACAAGAGTATGGATCTCATCAATGAAAAGTACTATCTCTCCTCCGGCACTGATGACTTCATTGACAACCGATTTCAGTCTCTCCTCAAACTCACCCTTGTACTTGGCTCCTGCTATCAGCGCTCCCATATCAAGTGAATAGATCACTTTTGATTTCAAATCCTGAGGCACGTCGCCCCTGACTATTCGGTGTGCTATTCCCTCAGCTATGGCTGTTTTTCCCACTCCCGGTTCGCCAATCATAAGAGGATTATTCTTTGTCCGCCGCTCCAGTATCTGAAGTATTCTCCGTATCTCGTCATCCCTGCCTACTACCGGATCGAGCTTACCTGACCGTGCTCTCTCATTAAGATTGACAGCATATCTTTCAAGGGAATTGAATGTGTCGTCTGAAGTCTGGTTCTCAACCTTAGCACCCTTCCGCAATTCTTCTATTGCGGATTTAAGGCCTTTGACTGTTACCCCATGATCCTTAAGTATAGCTGAGGTTTCGTCCTTGATCCCCATGATCCCCATCAGCAGGTGTTCGGGTGTAATGAACTTATCCTTCATTGCTGAAGCCTGATCGCCTGCCCTGCGGAATGCTTCCTGAAGGTTGGCCGATATATATGCTTCTGCGCCCGATACTTTTGGAAATGAATCGATAAGTCTGTCAATATCACGGCTTATCAGTCGCGGATCAATACCAGCCTTACCAAACAGAAAATCGGTGATACTGTCTGCCTCGCTCATTATTCCCTTAAGCATATGGGCACATTCGACCGCCTGCTGACCTTTTCCCGCAGCTATATTAAAAGCTTTCTGAACAGATTCCTGGGCTTTCAGGGTATAATTACTGAAATTCATATTTGCGTTGTTTTCAATGCTTTTCTCAAATTGCCTGCCAGTGTCTGATCCGGGACTTTTTGACATCAAAATCCGACAGGGTTATGTCAATATGTCGCCAGAGGATATTTCCGGATCGCAGGCACAGGAAACTGGAAGATGTAATTAGTTCTTCAATTATTGAAACCCTGGCATTAAATCTTCGTTTAAAGGGTATGTGGTATAAATAACCGCTGGTTTCATAATAATTATTTTATTATTAATCAGAGAATAGCATTAAGTTTTCAATCAATTCCGTCTTACCCTGAATGAGTGAAAAGATACTTGAAATCCTGATGCAGTTATTTGCAATAATTGCCAAGCCTCAGGCTGATGACAGTGAAAGGCGCGGAGTTGTTGAAGCGTTTCTGCACAGGCATATAAGCCATGATCTTATCAGGGTTTACCTTGCCAAATACGATGAAGCATACGAGGAAGCAAAAAAACGTCTGGAAAGAGTAAGTCCCAAACGTCGGGAAGGTGCAATTGCTGTAAGGATATGGAGGCTGTGTGTTGAGATCAATGAGCAGGGCAGACTTGATCATGAACAGAGGATATTTGCTGTCATTCAGGCACTGGAATTCTGTAAATCGGGCGGCAGGGAAATAAGTGAAATGGAATTGGGCTTTATAAGAACCCTTGCTGAAGGGTTGAATATAATAAAGGAGGAATACCTTCTTATAGAGCTCTTTGTATTAAGTCAGTTATCTGAAATACCAGATTCACCTAACTTCCTGCTTATTGATGGAAATAAATCCAACGGACTGAAAGAGACCAGACATATCTGTAAAGAGCAGCTTAAAGGCCAGATATGGGTTCTCTATATCCCATCCGTAAATATTTACTTTCTGAGGTACAAGGGTTCCGGAGAACTGAGTATGAGTGTCCAGCTGCTGCAGGAGGATAAGGTCTATCCTTTCAGTGAAGGATCTTCAATAAGGGGTTATAAGGTCAAACCGATTTACTACTGGGACGTTACAATGCAGTTCCTTATGGAAGACTTCCAGTCATCAAGGGTGGTCTATGAAGTGCACAATCTCGAGTACAGGTTCAGGAGCGGTGAAGTTGGGATCCATCATATGAGCTTCAAGGCAGAATCGGGAAGAATGGTGGGGATAATGGGAGCCAGCGGTGCGGGAAAATCGACTCTTCTCAGCGTCCTTAACGGGTCAAACCAGCCATCCGATGGTGAGGTGCTCATAAACGGTGTCAATATTTACAGGGAAAAAGAAAAGATAAAGGGTCTTATAGGTTTTGTTTCGCAGGATGATCTGCTGATTGAAGAATTAACTGTATTTGAGAACCTCTATTATAATGCTAAGCTCTGTTTCGGCAATCTGAGCGATGATGAAGTAATATCAAAAGTTGACGGCGTACTGAAGAACCTGGGGCTATATGAGATAAGGAATATGAAAGTGGGAACGCCGCTGAATAAAAAGATCAGCGGAGGTCAGCGAAAAAGGCTGAATATTTCTCTTGAACTTATAAGGGAGCCATCCATACTGTTCCTTGACGAGCCCACATCAGGACTTTCCTCCCGTGATTCTGAAAACATTCTTGATCTGCTGAAGGATCTGACACGGAAAGGCAAATTGCTTTTTATTGTAATTCATCAGCCTTCCTCAGACATATTCAAAATGTTTGACAAGCTGATTATACTCGACACCGGAGGATATCCGGTTTATAACGGAAATCCTGTTGAGTCGATCGATTATTTCAAGAAGAAGATTGAGCAGACGAATTACAATGAAAGTGAGTGTTATGTTTGTGGTAATGTAAATCCCGATCAGATTTTTAATATCCTCGAGACCAGGGTATATACCGAAAGCGGACAGCCTACTGATACCCGCAGGATAGCTCCAGAAGACTGGTATAATCTGTATAAATCGGCGAAGAAAGAAGATGACCTGGAGCCCGGAGGAGCGATCCCCGAAATAAACTTCAAAATACCAAACAGGCTTAAACAGCTGATTGTTTTTGTAAAGCGTGATATTCTGTCGAAAGTATCGGATATCCAATATCTGCTCATAACTTTTTTTGAAGCCCCGGTACTTGCGTTCTTCCTTGCCTACCTTATAAGATATTTTGATGAAAGCGCAGCAGATCCGGGTTATACTCTTTATGAAAATGCCAATCTTCCTATATATATTTTCATGTCGGTGATCGTAGCTATTTTCATGGGGTTGACTGTAAGCGCCGAGGAAATCATTAAAGACAGGAAGATACTGAAAAGAGAGGCATTTCTCAACCTGAGCTGGAACAGTTACCTAATGTCGAAAGTTATTGTACAGTTCGGTATTTCGGCCATTCAGGCTTTCACATTTGTCCTTGTGGGAAATCACATAACCGGTGTTAAAGGGATGTTTTCAGAATACTGGCTGATGCTCTTCACATGCTGGGCAGGGGCGAATGTAATGGGACTGGTAATCTCGGACAGTTTCAAGGCGGTTGTGACGATATATATACTAATTCCCTTCCTTGTTATTCCGCAGATCATCCTCAGTGGTGTACTTGTAAAATTTGAAAAACTGAATCCCAATGTATCATCTCCTGTCTCAATACCTTTTTATGGTGAGATGATAACTGCAAGATGGGGATATGAAGCTCTGGCAGTCAAACAGTTCAGGGATAACGAATATGAAAGGAAGTTTTATATTTATGATAAAGCACTAAGCCAGGCCAGGTTTAAAAAAGATTATCTTCATGCCGAGATAAAGGGAAGGCTCGAAAGCATTGCTGCTGATCTTGAAAGGGGGACTATGAATGAAACATCCTACAAGAAGCTGAAGCTGGTTTACAATGAATTTACAAAACAGGCAGATCAGACACCTGATCTTAAATTCGGGCTTACTGACGATCTTAAACCCGATAAAGTAACATCCCGGATAATTACAGAAGCTCTTGCATACAATGAGGATGTGAGGAGGTATTATGTGGCGTACTCCAACAAAGCCAAGGAGAAAAAAGATGCTCTCATTCTGAAACTTCAGTCAGAGAACAGTAAAGGCTTCCTTGAACTGAGGGATAAATATGCAAATGAATCGCTCGAGGAATTTGTGGTAAACAAAAATGAGACTGAAAAAATAATAGAATTCAATGATGAAATAGTTCAGAAGCTTGATCCTATATATATGGAGCCTGAGCATAAGTTCATCAAGGCTCATTTTTACTCCCCAGTCAAGCGAATCTTCGGACGCGAAACGGATACATACTGGGTAAACACAATAGTTTTATGGTTTATGACCCTTATAACTTATTTTTTACTTTACTTCAGGGTATTAAGGAAACTGCTTGATTCGGGAGACAGGGCAATGGGTAAGAAACACAAATCGTCGATATCACAATAAAGCGGGCTGTCTCAACCTGTACAGCCCGCTTTTATTTTTTAATCGATCAACAAATTACCCTGAATGTCAATCGGTTATTTCAATCATTTTGAAAGGCACGCGGATAATCGATTCATAATCTTCCCCGGCTTCAAGCATATCTTCATCATCCTCCTCATAGTACCAGTTAACTTCAACCTCATTCCGCGATTTGTGAATGGCTTCAAGCTTTTTGAAAACATCCAGGATACACTTTGATGAACTTGTATTAAAATATTCGAGCCTGATGTTTACTACAGTTTTGTCAAGCGGAGCTTCCTTATAGCTATCCAGCCAGTCTACAAGAGGCTTGTAGAATTCTACCGAGTTTTCAGGAATTGAACGACCTTTTATCTCAAATACTCCTTCTGATTTGTCAAATCTTACAGTTGGTGTTTTCGGTGTTCCTTCGATTATTATCGGTTCCATTTCAGTAATATTTATTATTTAATAATTTTTTTAGTTATCCTGGTTCACTAAAATATCCAGGTAGAAGAAAGAATATGTTTCATTGTATCGCTTAAAAGTATATACAAGCTTATTCCCTGTTTTCCGGGCGATATCAACAAGTCCCAGTCCTCCCCCACCCTTCTCACTTATACGCTGATGATTAAGAATAAACTTATAAAGTTCCTTGATCTCTTCATGGCTCGATCTGTTGATCTTATTTATTTTTTCCTCCAGTAACTCAACATGATCGGCTCTGACAAAATTGCCGGTAATTATTTTATAACCTCCGTCAACTTTTTCAACCTTCAGCAATCCGAATTTTTCCGATTTCTGATCCTCAAAATCCTCCGGTACCTTATCAACATGATGATAAAGATTCTGAAGGCTCTCCACGAGCACATTATAAACTTTCTTTCTCAGCTTTGCCTGTTCATTGACTTCCACCAGCTTATACTCAACTGTGTCAAGAACATGATTGATCACATCTGAATCAACATTACCTTTATAATAAAGGATAACATTACTTTCGGGCTGATCTTTCAGGTAGGTCTCGACATCAAAGCTCATATAAGCTTTATTTTGAAAAATTCTAAATTTCTCTGCTGACAAATATAATAAAAATATAAAGTTACCAAATTATAACTTGTTCACAACATAGATTTTAATATTAACCATGATTTTTGATCAACGTGGAAAAATGAGGTGATGAGTGTTTTCATTCTGTTGATTTGTTCTCTTTCGGCTTTTTCCCCGATCCTTTAAAAAGTTCATACCCGGTGAGTGTACATTCAATAGCTCCGTTAAAAAGTTTATACTTCGCAACAGGCTTTAACCCGATGTTTTTAAGATACTCTTTTTCAGAAGTGATGATCCATGCCTTATTCCCGGGGAAATTATGCTTAAGGCCTGATCCGATCATACTATATAATCCGGCTATATCCTCCGGTTTTATCCTTTGCCCGTAGGGGGGATTCAAAAAAACATAACCATTTGTGAATGATGATTTACAATTCCTGAAATCAGCAACTTCCACTGAGACATGGCCGGAGAGACCTGCTTTTTCAAGGTTAGCTGCGGTTATACTGACTGCCCGTTCTGAAATATCACCGGCACTTATATTTACCGGACTGAATTTTATTGCAGAATCAGCTTTATCTTTAATCCTACCGAACATCCGGTTGTCAAAATCTTTCCACCTGCTGAAGCCAAATGAATTTCTGAATTTTCCCGGAGGTATATTGTATGCTATCATTGCAGCTTCAATCGGGATAGTACCTGATCCGCACATCGGGTCCAGAACGGGATCTGATCCATTCCATCCTGAAAGTTTTAATATTCCTGCAGCAAGTACTTCATTAAGCGGTGCCGGTCCCTGCTGCAACCTGTAGCCGCGTTTGTAGAGGGCTAAACCAGACGAATCCAGTGATACAGTCACCCTGTCGTTGCTTATATGCAGGTTCACAATTAAATCGGGATCAGTAGTATCCACTGAAGGTCTTCTCCCATTTTTCTTCCTGAAGAAATCAGCAATCGCATCCTTCACAACCAGGCCGGGGTAGCCGGTATGTCCGAAGAGAGGTGAATTTACTACAGGAACAACACTGAACGTATTATCCGGATCCATGAAATCCGACCAGCTTATCTTATGCGCTTTGGAATACAGCTCCTCCTTCGACGCTATCCTGAATTCTCCCACTGGCATAAGTACCGATAAAGCTGTCCTCGCACAATAATTAATCCTGTACAATGTATCCTTTCCTCCGGTAAATAACACTGCACGGTTTACAGGTCTTATTGCAGAAGCGCCAAGTTCTTCAAGTTCTTTTGCAAGAACATTTTCAAGACCAAAAAGTGTTTTTGCAGTTAAATTCATTACAGATATAACAGGATCGGATTTCCCAAAGGTAAGCAATTAAGGCCGTTCAAATGCTTTTTATCAGTTCTTTTATTTATTGACAAAACACTTTTCAAATTTTATCGTTTCTTTACAAAATGTTTGTGAAACGATAACAGATATGTAGCATTTTATTTATTGACGCTAAGAAGCAATAATCAAAAAAAAATAGATCAGACTATGAAAAACAAAGCAATCATTCCGGCAATCATTATTCCTGTCTTTGTGTTAATACTCGCATCCTGTGAAAAGGAAAAACCTCTGAGTGAAGCAATAATCGGGAAATGGGAGGTAGTATCGATGCAGGAGATTACCTATGTAAGCAATGTTAAGAAAGCAGAAGCAACAATATATCTCGAAGCCAATGAAATGAAATACCAGTTCATTGACGGAGGATCCGGAATTTTCTGGGATAAAACTGATGATTACCTCTTTTCATGGACACTT
>CAYPHL010000014.1:0-24120 GCA_964410385.1 uncultured Rikenellaceae bacterium
ATCTTAATACGTTTTTTAATACGTTTTTTAATACGTTGTTAATGGCCCTGATCTAAATTTCAAAGCAGTAATACGATGAGATCTTTCGCCAACGTTCGGAATGACGGGTGTATAAGGGAGGTTTCTGATCTGTTTGCACCTTTATTTTTCAGATCAGAGCGTTCTTAATACTTATTTATCAGATAAAGATTAAATATAGAACCGGGCAGCTCCGGGTTTTCAATATCTGTAATGACAGTTATTTCAAACGGTAACTGGATACCATGTAAGACAGCTTTCGGTGCCTGTAATGGACTGGTAAGTAAGCTGACCTACAGAGTAACTGACCGAGCCTCCCTGACCAATAGCTCTCCCCCCTGAAACTGATAATACATTTTGAGAATGCAGCAGTTGCGAAAATCCCAGGATATAAAAAGTAATGCTTAATACTTTAAAACTTTTCATACGGGCAAATTTAAGATATAAAGATATTTATATCGGTTAATACTCAAATAAATAAACAAATAGTATATGAAATTGTTTATACCTGCCGGTGAAGAAATGATTTATATATAATTTTTTCAGATTCCCTTCCCTGCTTTTCCTTAATTTTTCAAGGAAGAAGGAAAGTCATCACACAAATTCCCGGCTGAAAACGCTGGCATAGATCAAAACATTTTCCAAAATTATTACTTTTGCGTTCTGTAAGGAAGTCAGAAGACCGAAGACGGAAGTCGGAAGAAAGATGAGCAACTGGACTCCGGACTTCGGACTTCGGACTTCTGGCAAATAAATGAACCACGATGAAGATCTCATATAACTGGCTAAAGGATTACCTCGATATAGATATTGAACCACGGAAATTATCAATTATCCTCACCGGTATCGGTCTGGAGGTTGAAGCCATGGAAGAATGGGAATCTGTTAAGGGTGGACTGAAAGGGGTTGTTATCGGAGAAGTACTTACATGTAAAAAACATCCTGATGCCGATAAGCTTACTGTCACAACCGTTAATATCGGCACTTCCCAGCCGTTGCAGATCATATGCGGAGCTCCAAATGTCGCTCCCGGACAGAAAGTCCCTGTTGCCACCATCGGAACCCGGGTTTTTAAAGGTGAGGAAAGTATCGAAATAAAAAGATCAAAAATAAGAGGTGAATTTTCAGAAGGAATGATCTGTGCCGAGGATGAACTGGGACTCGGACTATTGCATGAAGGAATAATGGTGCTCGATGAAAATGCAATACCGGGAACGCCTGCATCAGAATATTTCAATATTGTTAAAGATACTGTTTTTGAGATAGGGCTCACGCCCAACCGGATCGACAGCGGATGCCATTTCGGTGTTGCAAGGGACCTTGCAGCTTATCTGAACATCAATGAAGGACTTACAGTCAAAGCAAACCTTCCCTCACTCGATAACTTCAAACCTGATAATAATGACAATCCGTATGAGGTGATAATAGAGAACCCTTCTGACTGCCCAAGGTATTCCGGTATAACTATAAGCGGAGTCAGCATCGGTGAATCACCTGAATGGCTCAAAAACAAATTGAGAGCAATAGGGCTCAATCCCATAAACAACGTAGTCGACATCACCAATTATGTACAGCACGAAATCGGACAACCGCTACATGCTTTCGATGCCGACAAAATCGACGGAAAGAAGGTGATCATCCGCAACCTTCCCGACAAATCGAAATTCATTACACTCGATGGGATTGAAAGAACTCTTTCCTCAAGGGACCTGATGATATGCAATGTAAATGAAGGTATGTGTATTGCAGGTGTATTCGGGGGTATTAAATCGGGTGTTACTGAATCAACGAAAAATATATTTCTTGAAAGTGCATATTTCAATCCTGTCACTATCCGCAAAACAGCCAGGCGGCACTCTCTGAATACTGATGCTTCCTTCAGATTTGAACGTGGCGCTGATCCGGAAAGAACAGTATGGGCACTAAAACGGGCCATTCTCCTGATCAGGGAAATAGCAGGAGGAAAAATATCATCAGGTATTGTTGATATTTACCCCCGGGAAATAAAACGTCCACAAATTGATATCAGCTACCATAATGTTACCAGACTAATCGGGAAGAAGATTGAGCCTGAGATTATCAAAAAGATATTGGGTTTGCTTGATATGAAAATAATGAACGAGACCTCTGACGGGCTGGTTCTTGAGATCCCGCTTTACAGGGTAGATGTACACCGCGAAGCTGATGTTATTGAAGAAATACTGAGAATTTACGGGTATAATAATGTTGAAATAGACGAGCATGTCAGCTCAACACTTTACTTTGCCGAAAAACCCGACAGGGAGAGGTTACAGAATATTATTTCCGATATGCTTACTGCCAACGGTTATTCTGAAATAATGTGTAACTCCCTTAATCCGGCATCATTCTATGATCCGGAAGTATTTGACGGGGACCAGCTTGTAATGCTGGCCAATCCGCTTAGTTCAGATCTGAATGCGTTAAGACAATCTCTTCTTTTCGGAGGTCTCAGCTCTGTGGCCTGGAACATAAACCGTCAGAATACTGATCTGAAATTATATGAATTCGGCAACTGTTATTTTTACAGGAAAACAGGCAAATCCGTGCCTGCGGTTGACGATTTTACGGAGAGGAAGTCCCTCGACATCTTCATCTCGGGTAACAGAGGTAAGCAGCGCTGGAACTATAAGACCACTCCTACCGATTTCTTTAATATTAAAGCAGCCACAGAAATGGTACTGACAAGGCTGGGACTGCAGGCTGATGACCTTCAATCAGGTGAAAGTCAAAGGAAATATTTCTCCGAATCAATAAGCTACCAGTCAGATGACAGGTTAATTGCCGAAACCGGCAAGATCTCAAAGCATTTTCTTGACACGTTCGATATCGACCAGGATGTATATTATGCACACATTGAATGGGATCTGCTTATGAAAATAGTTAAGAACCATACTGTTTCATACAGTGAACTTCCAAAGTATCCCTGGGTAAGAAGAGACCTCGCCCTGCTTCTCGATAAAGAGATAAAGTTCACGCAGGTAAGGGAAATTGCATTCAGAACAGAAAAGAACATTCTTAAAGATATCGATCTTTTTGATGTATATGAAAGCGATTCACTTGGTTTTAACAAGAAATCATATGCAGTCAGCTTCATTCTGAGGGATGACTTAAGAACACTTAACGACAAAACAATCGAAAAGACAGTTAATAATCTGATCAATGCTTTTAAAAAAGAGCTAAATGCAAGTATAAGGTGATGGAAAAAATTTGTAACGACAGAATCGAACTTATTAAAGGCGACATTACGACCCTTGATGTCGATGTGATTGTAAATGCAGCTAACAACTCACTTCTGGGAGGCGGAGGTGTCGACAGAGCTATTCATAAGGCAGCCGGACCGGATCTTTATTCAGAGTGTCTGGAACTGGATGGATGCAAAACTGGAGAAGCAAAAATTACCAAAGGTTATAAACTGAAAGCCAGACATATAATTCACACTGTAGGTCCGGTATGGCATGGAGGAAAAAACAGCGAGACCGATCTACTGGCTTCATGTTACCAGTCGAGCCTTGAGCTGGCTAAAAAGAACAACCTGAAAACGATCGCATTTCCCTGCATATCCACAGGGATGTACGGATTTCCCAAAGATCTGGCAGCATTGATCGCATATAACGAGTCAAAAAGATTTCTGAAGAATAATCCTGTTCCTGAGAAGGTAATCTTTGTAGCTTTCGACGATGAAAGCTTTGAGATTTACCGGAAGCTTCTTAACCGATGAGCGGCCTCACGGGTTCAATAAAAAACTATCTTTCACTTGTCAGATTCAGTCATACTGTCTTTGCAATGCCATTTGCCCTGATCGGGTTTACACTGGCCATAACCCGGGGCAATGAAGAATTCAGTATGAAGCTTCTATTATTGATAATATTATGCATGATATTTGCCCGTAATGCTGCAATGGGATTCAACAGGATAGCCGATCAGCGTTACGATGCCCTCAATCCGAGAACCCGGAACAGGGAAATACCTTCGGGGAAGATCAGCCCGAAAGCTGCAATTATATTTGTTATTGTTAATTCGCTGTTATTCATTATCACCGCAGGATTTATCAACCGGCTGACTCTCGGACTTGCGCCTGTTGCACTGGCTGTCATTCTGGGATACAGCCTGACGAAACGTATAACCTCACTGTGTCATTTCATCCTGGGGCTTGGGCTCAGCCTTGCGCCTGTCGGAGCATATATTTCTGTCACGGGGCAGTTTGCCCTTCTTCCGGTAGTATATTCACTGATTGTACTTACCTGGGTAAGCGGATTCGATATTATCTATTCCCTTATGGACGATTCATTTGACAGGGAAAACAACCTCTTTTCAATACCTGCTGAGGCAGGTTTACGCCGGGCAATACTAATATCGGTCATCATTCATATTTTAACATTCCTGCTGGTCATTGTTGCAGGTATTCTGGGAAGTGGAGGAATCCTGTTCTGGACAGGTTCGGTCATCTTCATTTCACTTCTGGCATACCAGCATCTCATTGTCAGACCTGATGACCTGAGCAGGGTTAACCTGGCTTTCGGAACTACAAATGGTGTTGCAAGTATTCTGTTTGCAGTTTTTGTAATCTGTGATCTTATTTTCTTCTAATTCTTTTCCTTTTAATCATCTAATTGGATTTTTTCATATACTTGTCAAATATTAACCCGGAAAATAATTAGATATAATATGGGTGACGTGATTGTTAAAGAGGTTATTACGAAAAAAGACCTCAGGCAGTTCATATACCTTCCAGAAAAGGTACACAAAGATGACCCAAACTGGCTCCCTCCCTTATATATAGATGAATGGGAACTGTTTAACAAAAAGAAAAACAAATCATACCAGTATGCCGATACAGTTTTGTACCTCGCATTCCGGGGGAAAAAACCTGTAGGCAGGATAATGGGGATCATTAACAGGAGGTATAATGAGATCCATAAGGAATATCACGGCAGGTTTTGTTTCATGGAATGCTATGAAGATCACGAAGTTTTTAATGCCCTTATTGCGAAAGTAGAAGAATGGGCCCGGCAGAACGGGATGGTCGGTCTTGTTGGTCCTCTGGGATTTTCCGATAAGGATCCCCAGGGATTTCAGATCGAAGGATTTGAATATCCGAAATTCATTGTTGCGGCGACCAATCTGCCATACATGCCGCAGTTTATGGAACGTGAGGGTTTTGAAAAGAAGGTTGATCTTGTAAACTATAAGATAAAAATCCCTGAAGAACTGCCTGAAATTTACAGAAAAGTACTTTCGAGGGTTGCAAATAACAAAGAGTTTAAAATTCTGGAGTTCACATTAAAAAAGGAACTCAGACCATATATACTTCCTGCACTGAACCTTATGAATGAATCGTTTCAGGAGATTTATGGCTTTGTTCCGCTTACTGACAGGGAAAAAAAAGAACTGGCCGACCGCTATATGATGATAATTGATCCCAGATTTGTTAAGCTGGTTGAGGCCAGGGGAGAAATTGTGGGATTTGCCGTGGGCATTCCTGATATGAGTCCCGGGATCCAGGCTGCAAGGGGTAGAATGTTCCCGTTCGGATTTATGAAAGTATTGGGTGAGGCAAAAAGGACAAAGAATCTGCTGATGATGCTGGGTGGTGTCAGGAAATCCTTCAGGGGCCAGGGGATAGATGTCCTCATGGCAGTAAAGATCCTTGAATCAAGCATAAAATCACAAATGGAAACAATTGATGTCCACCTTGTACTTGAGACCAATACAAGGATGCGTGCCGAATGTGAACGGGTAGACGGCCGGATCCTTAAGAAATGGAGGATATATCAAAAGTCCCTTTAGAACCTGAAAATAAAAGAAAATCCAAGCAATTCCTTGAACTGTATCCGGGCAGTTTTCTTAATCTGATTATCATCTCCCATTACAGGCTTATTATCCTTGTCATAAGTCGGGGTTTTTGTATCATCATCGAAGATAAGATGTGTATTTAATCTTACATCGGTGAACCAGTTCAGTTTTGCAGTAACAATCATTTCCCAGTCAATATCTATGTTCTGAGGATTATTAATATAATTTGTAAAAAGCTGTAACCTGTTAGTTACCACCACAGTCGAATTGGGCTTGTAAACATTGCTTATCATGAAGCTGGCTCCGAATTCATTCTTCGATCTCCTGTCGGCTGCAATACCATATTTTGTCTGGTCGATAGATTTATCCGGCACGTATGTACCTTTATATGATACAGGTGAGAAGTTTATTGAAGTGTTCTTATCCGGCTTATAATCCAGTCCTGCTCCCAGTGTGAGTATTCCCGGATTCATGAACCTCGATACCGCCACTGAATCGTTGGGATAGTTATATCCTTTTGCTATCTGGGTTTTAAAGAGCAGGATACCGCTGAAATCAAATTTCCCGAATGCTTTATGATTTATCTTTGAATTTGTTTCAAGCAGATCGAGGTTTTTCCTTACACCTTTATCACCCGAGGCGATGAGACCATATTTGATCCTGCCAAAATGATTTGAAGTAATATTGTATGGTTTGTTTGTATAATCAGCATACCCTGTTATATCTATTGATGTGGCAATATTACTTTCTCCCCCTTTCACCCAGTTTGTAAGGGAAGCCTGGTTAAGAGCAAATGCTGCTTCAGAATGATATTTCCAGCGCTGGGGCTTGGTGATTATCTTCTTGACAGCCAGAAGCTTTGATTTATCCACCTCCTGAACCTCAATCCTTGCTGCCGAGTTATACCCCTGTCTGACAGGTCTTGAAAAACTTATCCCGTTCTCAAGGTAAAGTCCTATTGTGTTCCGGTCCTGGGAACCGATCCAGACTGTAACAGAATCCTCAAGGTCGGTCCTCAGCCAGTATCTGTGCATCATACCGGAGCGTGAATTTAACCAGACAGGTGTAACAACATTGCCCAATCCTGTAAAATATAGTATACTGGAGTCACGGGCTTGAACATAACTCATCAGGGAAGTAATTGCAGCTTTTATTGAATCGCTCTGGAAAGGAGCATCATAATAGGTGAAAGGGAATCCGGGTCTGTCGGAAGTCACCTCCTTTAGCGTGTCGGCGACTACATATACTACAGTGTCTTTCAGACTGACTGACGGAAGTGCCGGAGATACTTTCGCGGGCAATCTCAGGTCAGGAATTCCTGTGGTATCAGCCGGGATTACAGCCAGTGTCGAGTCTGACACAGCAAGTGTATCCACTGGTAACGGTGAAGCAGGCGGAGTAACAACAGGTATTTTAAATTTCACCGGGTCCCATATATAGAATTTATCCCATGCTACATCCAGTGAATCGAAAGGATATTTCTTTATAAAGATCTCTGCTGAGTCAAACGGGGGATTGGATGCTTTAAAAACAAGTTGTCTTATTGCAAGTCTCAGAGGATCATCAATATCTTTCCAGAATTTCGGAAGGGTTCTGTTCTGAAGGAATCTGACAGCATCATCAACCGACAGAGTAATTTCCGGCTTCTTTATTTGTTCCTGGAACGTTACTCCGGTCTTCCTCAGAGAATCGATCGGCGCTAAACGGATCGTGTCTGACTGGATTTTATCCTGAGAATGTGCCGAAAAACAAAAAGTTGTAACGATTAAAATAAAATAATACCTGAATTTCCTGATATTCATTATGTCTTGTTTTCTTATTGTTTGATACTTTGAATATATCACAAAATATTTATAATTTTACCTTTCAATATCATTATCAGATGGACTTTTCTTATAACGTCAAATTACGGTTCTGGTATCTGCCTGATAGATTAGAACGGTAATCCGGGCGGTTATATTTTATAAGGGAATTCCTCATAATTATATAAAATCCAATAGCTGCGGCAAGGGATAAAAATTTACATCCCTACGGTTGAGTACCATTTTGTCCGGATTAGACTTAGTTATTATGAAGTTACCAACATTTGAGCCTTATAAAATAAAGATGACTGAGCCTGTTTATACAAGCTCACGTGAGGAGAGGGAAAAATGGATCAGGGATGCTTCATTCAATGTATTCAATCTGAAATCAGAACAGGTAATAATAGATCTTCTGACCGATACCGGTACAGGAGCTATGAGTGACAGGCAATGGTCGGCTATGCTGACGGGAGATGAAAGCTTTGCAGGATCATCATCATATCAGAATCTTTCAAAGGTTGTCACAGAGATGACAGGATTTCCATGGATTATTCCTGCACATCAGGGCCGGGCAGCAGAGAATATTTTATTTTCAACTCTTATAAATGAAGGAGATATTATTCCGGGGAACCTGCTTTTTGACACTCTTACAGGGCAGATTGAATTCAGGAAGGCCATTCCTGTCGACTGTACAATTAAGGAGGCCAACGACCTATACAGCTGGTTTCCTTTCAAAGGTAACCTTAATCTTGCCAAGCTGGATGATATTATAAGGAATAATCCGCTGGAAAAAATATCCTGTATAATAATTTCTGTAACCAATAATGCAGCCGGGGGTCAGCCGGTCAGCATGGAGAATCTGCGCGGGGTCCGGGGT
Organism: uncultured Rikenellaceae bacterium; assembly: GCA_964410385.1. Lineage (GTDB taxonomy): Bacteria > Bacteroidota > Bacteroidia > Bacteroidales > VadinHA17 > LD21. Next base: position 8,512 of record CAYPHL010000014.1, read on the forward strand.
ATTGCAGATAAATATGGTATAAAAGTATTTCTCGATGCGGCAAGATTTGCTGAAAATGCATTCTTCATCAAGAGCAGGGAAACTGGTTATGCCGAAAAAAGCATCAGGGAGATTGTCTTTGAAATGTTTTCATATGCCGACGGGATGATGATGAGTGCAAAAGAAGATGCCCTTGTCAATACAGGAGGATTTACTGCTTACCGCGATGAGGGGCTTTTCCGTAAAGCAAGCGGATTCAATATAATTTATGAAGGATTTACAACAGGCGGCGGTATGTCGGGAAGGGATATGAATGCCTTGGCAACCGGATTAACCGAAGCGATTGATCCGGAATATCTTAAAGCCAGAATGAACCAGATTTCATTTCTTGGATCAAAACTGATGGAATATGGTATCCCAGTAATAGAGCCATTTGGAGGCCATGCTGTATATATCGATGCAGAAAGATTTCTGCCCATGGTGCCAAAGGAAGAGTTCCCGGCCCAGGTCCTTGTATGCGAAATTTATGTTGAGGGCGGTGTAAGAGTCAGCGAAGTGGGAACACTGATGGCTAACAGGAACCCTGTAACCCGTGAAAACAGATATCCTTTAAATGAATTTGTCAGACTGGCTGTTCCACGCAGAGTATATTCCGATAACCACATGGCATACGTCGCCGCAGTTGTCAAGAACGTTTTTAACAGGAAAGGAAACATAAATAAAGGATACCGGATCAAAAAGGAAGAGCCTATACTTCGTCAGTTCACCCTCGAACTTGAAGCCATCTGATCAGAATTGATTACCTTTTTCTTATTTTTAGAAAATTAAACTTCTTAATGCATAAATGTTCGTTATTTACTGTATTCCTTTGTGTCCTTCGTCTGAACTTTGTGCTCTTTGTGGTTTAATAGAAATTTACTTTAACCACAAAGGACACAAATGATACACAAAGGTTATAAATAATTAAAGTAAAATCAATCCTGCCGGAAATGATAAAATCTATGACAGGTTACGGAAAATCCGTAGCCGAAACCCCTCAGAAAAAAATAACTGTCGAGATAAAGTCACTGAACTCTAAACAGTTCGATCTGAATTCCCGGCTGCCCTGGCTGTATCGGGAAAAAGAATCAGAGATCAGGAACCTTGTAAGCCAGAGACTCGACAGGGGTAAAATTGACCTGAATATCTCCTTTGATTCAATGGAAGCAGAAATAATACCTTCAATAAATAAAGCTGTTGTAAAGAACTATTACAGCCAGATCAGAGAGATTGCAGGGGAGCTTGGGATTGAGTCCGACGGAGAGCTCCTTTCAACAATACTTAAATTCCCCGATGCACTCAGGACAGAGAAACCCGAACTTCAGGAGGAAGAATGGAACATTGTAATTGAAAAACTTAACGAATCAATTGATCAGCTCGACGGTTACAGGAGCGAAGAAGGTAAATCGATAGAATCGGATCTCAGAGCATGTATTGAAAGGATAACCGGATTTCTTGGTGAGATAAAGAACTTTGAAGGAGAAAGGATTGTAAGGATCAGAGAAAAGCTTAATTCTTCTCTTCTTGATAACCTGACAAGGGAAAATATCGATCAGAACAGGTTTGAACAGGAGCTCATATTCTATCTCGAAAAGCTCGATATCAATGAAGAGAAGGTAAGGTTAAAAAATCATTGTGACTATTTCATCGAGAAGATTGCTTCAGCCCCGCCTAACGGAAAGATCCTTAATTTTATCACACAGGAGATAGGACGGGAAATAAATACAATAGGCTCAAAAGCCAATGATGCATCTATACAAAAACTCGTTGTTATGATGAAGGACGACCTTGAAAAAATTAAAGAGCAAACCCTTAATGTGCTATGAGCGGGAAAATGGTCATAATATCAGCGCCCTCGGGTGCAGGGAAATCGACAATTATAAAATATCTGATGGAGCAGGATTTGCATCTCGAGTTTTCGGTTTCAGCCACAACAAGAGAACCCAGGGGTGATGAAAAACACGGGAAAGAGTATTATTTCATTCCGGTAACACTATTCAAAAAGAGGATTAAAAATGGTGATTTTATTGAATGGCAGGAAGTTTATAAGGATCAGTATTACGGAACGTTAAAAGAAGAGATCGACAGAATACACAAGAAGGGGAATAATGTCCTTTTTGACGTCGATGTTCAGGGCGGAATAAACCTGAAAAAGATATTCTGTAACAGTGCTGTTTCAATTTTCATAATGCCTCCATCCCGGCGTGAACTTGAAAAGAGGCTTCTGATAAGGGGCACAGACAACCCCGGGAAAATAAGGATGAGGGTTGAAAAAGCACAGGCTGAAATGAGGATGGCTGATCAGTTCGACCACATAGTAATTAACGATAGTCTTGAACTGGCTGAAAAAGAAGTTTATGCAATAGTTAAGAGTTTTACAGAGAATTGACATGAAAAAAACAGGCCTGTATTTTGGATCCTTCAATCCTGTTCATATAGGACATATAGCCATTGCAGGCTACATGACCGAATTCACACCTATGGAAGAGGTATGGTTTGTCGTAAGTCCGCAGAATCCCCTCAAGCTGAAAGTATCTTTGCTTGATGATTACCAGAGGCTTCACATGGTCAATCTTGCCATAGACAAATATGACAGGATGAGAGCTTCAGATATTGAATTCAGGCTTCCGGTACCATCCTATACCATTGATACCCTTGCTCACCTTAATGAAAAATATCCTTCTCACGATTTTTGTCTTGTAATGGGTGAAGACAATCTTTTCACCCTTCACAAGTGGAAGAATGCCGGAGAACTTGTAAAAAAGTGTCCGATCTATGTTTATCCGCGTCCCGGGGCCAGGAAACCGGCATCCGCCCTTCTCGATACAATTCTGTCAGAAGCATCGGTACATTATATGAAGGCTCCATATATGGATATCTCCGGAACCTTTATCCGCAACGGAATTAAGAAAGGCAGAAACATGTCATATTATCTTCCCGAACCGGTATGGCAATATATTACGGAGATGCATTTCTATGAAAAATAGCATAAAGCGGTAACCACCCCTCCCTCGCTATAGCCGTGAACTTAACTAAGTTTTATGTACAAAAGTTTCCCCTCCTTTTTTTAAGGAGGGCAATATTATAATCCTGATACTTCTTAGGCTGACGACTATGTGGTATTTGCCCTTCCCTATACCCAACTATACCTTTGTTATTATCTCCATTCCCCGCTGAAGCGCTTTCTCATTTACCGGTATGAGGTTGTGATACCTTTCAGGAAGAGATTTCTTTAATCCTGCAATTACATTTTCGATCCTAATGATTGGTTTTATCTTCAGAAATCCTCCCAGAACTATCATATTGAACGTTTTGGGACTGTTCATCCTGCCAGCTTCTTCAGCTGCATCAACGCGGTATATACTTATATCTTTCCGGACCGGATGACGGGTAATTCCGTTACTGTCATAAATCAGCACCCCTCCGGGTTTGACAGTTTCCTCGAATTTATCGAGTGACTGCTGGTTAAGTATAATGGCTGTATCAAAATTTCTCAGGATTGGTGAACTTATTCTTTCACTGCTGAGAATTACAGTTACATTAGCGGTACCACCTCTCATTTCAGGTCCGTACGAAGGCATCCAGCTTACCTCCATATCCTGGATGACAGCGGAATATGCCATTATCTTTCCCATTGACAGGATACCCTGTCCTCCGAAACCTGCAATAATAATTTCCTCAGTCATTGTTTTCACTTTTTACTGGTTTCTGAGCATTCTCATCAACAGGGGCTTTCAGATCGCCCAGCGGATAAAAAGGAAGCATATTCTCCTCCAGCCACTTATTAGCTTCAACAGGTGTCATTCTCCACCCTGAAGGACAGTTGGATACTATTTCAACAAAACAGGTACCTTTATTTAGTTTCTGATACTGAACAGCTTTTTTGATAACCCGTTTTGTTTTTCGTGCGTTTGCCGGAGTATGAACACTTTGCCTTGTGACAAAATATGTACCGGGTAAGGTTGCCACAATATCTGTAATTTTCAATGGGTATCCCATCAGTCTTGTATCTCTTCCATGAGGTGATGTTGATGATTTCATGCCGGGAAGTGTTGTTGGTGCCATTTGCCCTCCGGTCATCCCGTATATACCGTTATTAATAAAGATGATCAGGAAATTTTCACCTCTGTTGCAGGAATGGATCGTTTCCGATGTGCCGATAGCAGCAAGGTCGCCGTCGCCCTGATAAGTAAAAACAAATTTCTCCGGACATAGTCTTTTCACAGCCGTAGCCAGTGCCGGTGCTCTGCCATGAGCGGCTTCCTGCCAGTCGATATCAAGGTAATTATAGAGGAACACCGAACAGCCGACCGGTGAAATACCGATTGCCTCGGACTGCAGTCCTTCCTCCTCAATTATCTCTGCAAGTATCCTGTGAACAGTACCATGACCGCAACCCGGACAATAGTGAAGAACGTTTTCGGTCATAATACCGGTCCTTTTATAAACAAGGTTCTCCGGTTTGATATAATCTTTAATTCCTGTTGCTTCTGCCATTTCTCAGTCTCCTGCTATTTTAGATTTAAGAAATTCAACTACTTCCTCGGGTGTGGGAACCATCCCTCCCATCCTGCCAAAGTGATAAACCGGTGTCTTGCCGTTCACTGCCAGAAGAACATCCTCAACCATCTGACCTGCACTCATTTCAACTGAAATGACCAAGTCTGCCTTCACGGCAAGTCTGCTGATCTGTTTTGAAGGGAAGGGGAAGAGGGTTATTGGTCTGAGCAGTCCCACCTTTAATCCTTCCTTTCTTGCAAGCTGGACAGATTTCTGGCAGATCCTTGCGCTTGTCCCGTATGCAACAAGCAGGTATTGTGCATCCCCGCACTGAAACTCCTCATACCTTACCTCTTTTTCCCTGATCTCATTGTATTTATCAATCAGTTTCTGGTTAAACCTTTCCTGTGCTGCCGGATCCAGGTCGAGTGAGGTGATAATGTTCCTTTGTCTTGAAGGAGGTTTGCCTGTAGTTGCCCATTCCGGAACAGTTCTGGATCTTTCAACGGGAGGGCTGAGCCACACTTTTTCCATCATCTGTCCTATTGCACCGTCGGAAAGTATCATGACCGGATTACGGTACCTGAATGCGAGATCGAAGCCAAGTCCCACAAAATCGGCCATTTCCTGAACTGATGCCGGAGCGAGAACTATAAGATGGTAATCGCCGTGCCCGCCGCCCTTGACTGCCTGAAAATAATCACTCTGGGCAGGCTGGATTGTTCCGAGTCCGGGTCCGCCCCTGACAACATTCACTATCAGGCATGGTAATTCTGCACCGGCTATATATGTAATTCCCTCCTGTTTCAGACTTATACCCGGAGAAGAGGATGTGGTCATCACTTTCTTTCCGCATGCTGCTCCGCCGTAAACCATATTTATTGCCGCTACTTCGCTTTCAGCCTGGAGAACGACCATCCCGGTCGTTGCCTGGGGATTAGCTTCCATGAGATATTCCAGTATCTCACTCTGGGGCGTAATGGGATATCCGAAATATCCGTCGGCACCTGCCCGGATAGCTGCTTCTGCTACCGCTTCGTTACCCTTCATCAGTCGTAATTCCTTTTCCATGAAAAAGCTAAATTTTTGTTTTATAAACCGTTATTACCCCATCGGGGCATACAACAGCACAGTTGGCACAACCTATACACAGCTCGGGATGCGCCGGATAAGCATAAAAATAGCCTTTGTGATTTACTTCCTTCGCCATTTCTATCGTACCGGTCGGGCACGAAACAGTACATATCTCACACCCCTTGCACCTGTCAATATTTATAACAATACTCCCTTTTATCTTTGCCATATTATCTGGATTAATTTAACACAGGATGGTCTTCTTTGAATTTCTCAAGACGTTTTTCAAGCTCGGGGAAAATATCCCTCGGAACCATCGATACGCACGCCCTCAAACCTTCTTTTTCACTTCCGGTTATGTCGAGAGTGATAGCGCTGATCCCATAACTGATCAGTTCCTGCAACAGCTCACTTCCCGACATTCCGGGGTAGCTTATTGTAAAATAGAAACCGTCAGCTACAGGAACATCAAGATCCTTATCATAAACTATCCTGAAACCATTTGACAGAAAAAATTTTTTCATTGCAGCTGCCTTGCCTTCATATTCAATAACATCGTCGCGGTAATTGTATGTGCCGTCATTCAATGATTTCAGCAAGCCGGCCAGGCCATACTGAACTGAATGTGCCACACCGGCCGATATCCCGTATAATGCACCGAAAATGACCGAATGGCCGAACTTGTCTGATGAGTAGTATCTTAACAGGTCAGGATACGATCTGTTGTAAAGTGTATCCGATATTGCCATCAAACCTATTCTCTGTCCGGCATAACTGAATATCTTGGAGCTGGAAATTAGAAGGATATAGTTATCTGTGTAATGAGCAACTGTAGGCTGGAACGGCGCAACACCGGGATGTGAATAATCTTTTCTGAAATCCATACCGAAATATGCAAGATCCTCGATCACAATAACATCATATTTCATCGAAAGTTCACCAATGATGTCAAGTTCTTCATCATTAAGACATATCCATGCAGGATTATTGGGATTTGAATACAGGAATGATGAAATCCTGCCTGATTCAAGATATGATTCAAGCTTTGTCCTGAGCTTTTTACCTCTGTAATTATATATATCGAACGAGTAATAATCATGTCCGAGCATCTTAACCTGCTGTTTATGTACAGGAAATCCTGGATCGAGAAAAAGGGTACCTTCCTTTGTGTGGTCATTACGGTTTGCGACAAGAAAGCTAAGCATCGCTCCCATCATTGAACCGACTGTCGGGATACATCCTTCGGGTTTAATATCAACGTCAATGAAGAGTTTAATGAATCTCGACGCTTCCAGTTTAAGGGAAGGTATTCCTCCGATAGCAGGATATAAGGACGAAACTCCTTTTCTCAAAGCATCGATTTCGGCTTCAATTGCAACCGGCGGAGTCGGAAGTCCGGGTACCCCCATTTCCATCCTTACAAAAGGGATCCCGGTCTTCTTCTCAATAAGGTCAACAAGGAATGATATTTCCCTGATTGACGCGGTACCGACAGGGGGAAGTCCGTTTTCATTTGCCAGTCCGTTTATTAAATCAGCCGGTATCGGGATATTTTCCATAAATCAATATATTCAGAATTTCCGCTTATCAATAACTCTCTTTGCCTTGCCTTCACTCCTTTCAATGGTTTTTGGTTCAACAAGTGTAACTTTTATTGAAAGGCCGATAGCATTTTCGAGATTATCCTGAAGTTTTCCCCTGAGCGCCTGCAACTGGCTTATCTTATCCTGGAAGAATACCTCATCTACTTCAACCTGAAGTTCAAGAGTATCAAGGTTATTGATCCTGTCAACAAATATAAGGTAATGAGGTTTAATTTCACTCATTTCGAGAAGAACGGTCTCGATCTGGGACGGGAAAAGATTAACACCTCTTATGATGAGCATATCATCGCTTCTTCCAAGGCATTTTTCCATTCTGACAAAAGTGCGTCCGCATTTACATTTTTCATATTTAAGCCTGGTAAGATCCCTCGTACGGTAACGGATAAGTGGAAGTCCCTCCTTAGTGATTGTTGTGAAAACTAGCTCACCCACTGAACCTTCAGGAAGCACTTCGAGGGATGAAGGATCAATAATTTCCGGGAAGAAATGATCCTCATTAACATGAAGTCCGTCCTGGATCATACATTCGCTTGCCACACCGGGACCGATCACCTCACTGAGACCGTAAATGTCTATTGCTTTAATCCTGAGCTTACTTTCGATCTCCCTTCTCATATTTTCTGTCCAGGGTTCGGCTCCGAAAACCCCGGCTTTAAGATGCAGTTCATTTCTGTCTATTCCGCTCTCCTGGATTGCCTCTGCGAGGAACAGTGCATAGGAAGGCGTACAAGCAAGCACCGTGGTACCGAAATCGCGCATGAGCTGTAACTGACGGGTTGTATTACCGCCTGAAACAGGAATGACCGACGCTCCTATCTTCTCTCCGCCGTAATGGAGTCCGAGCCCACCGGTAAAAAGTCCGTAACCATAAGCTATCTGAATGAAATCATTCCGGTTTGCTCCGGCGCAGGTCAGCGTACGGGCCATAACCTCCGACCAGGTGGCGATATCATTACGTGTATAGCCAACGACTGTTGGCTTGCCGGTGGTTCCCGAGGATGCATGAAGCCGTACTATTTCACTCATTGGAACAGCAAACAATCCGAACGGATAATTATCCCTGAGATCATTCTTTGTTGTAAACGGTAATTTTCTCAGATCGTCTATAGTATTGATCGCTTCAGGGCCGAGCCCTGCTTCCTGCATCTTATGCCGATAATAAGGTACATTGAAATAAATCCTCTCAACTGTCTCCCTGAGACGCTCATTCTGTATTTCCCGCAGATCATTACGATCCATGCATTCAAAATGTCTGTTCCAGATTTCCATATCCAGTTATGCGATACCCTGATTATTTTTTGTTAATTCATATTTTGTAAAGATCGTGTCCGGCAAGTAAATCCATTCCGTTATCCCTGAGTGCCCTGATCGCTTCTTCATTATTATTGCAACGGAGTATTATGACCGATCTTTTACCTGTCGAGAAAGCATAGGTATATTCAACACTGATATCAATATCCGACAGGACTTTAAGTACCTTTGCATAATATTTCGCCTCATCAGGAACATTTACTGCAATCACGCCGGTAATATTAACCGCAAACTTTTGTTCCTTAAGTATGTTTTTTGCTTTTTCGGGGTCCGTAACGATAATACGTAGTATCCCGAACTCGGTAGTATCGGCAACGCTCAGTGCGGTAATCCGGATCTGTTCTTTTCCCAGAACCTCGAGCACCTCGGTAAGGCGGCCGGATTTATTTTCGAGAAATACTGATAACTGCTGTATTATCATAATCAGGACAGGTTTTAAAAATTAAGTGTATAAAAAAAGTTCGAATATAAGAATTAGAAATCGTTATGTGCAGTTTATTTACAAATATCATTTTTCAATCCTTATTCTTGCATCGACAACAGTAATTGCTTCCGGACTGCCAATAAGCGGATTGAGATCCACTTCTTTTATTTCTGTAGCAAACCTGAGCAGGCTTGATAATCTGACGATTATTTCGGCAAATTTATGTTCGCTGACGCCCGGTTTACCTCTTGTCCCACGTATTATCCTGTAGCCTCTGAGGCTGCGTATCATAGATTTAGCTTCTTCGAAAGTCAGAGGGGCAAGACCTGATGATACATCTCCGAGTACCTCAACAAATATCCCGCCCAGACCGCAAAGAATAACATGTCCGAATTTCGGTTCATATTTTGCTCCGATGAAAAGTTCCGTTCCGGTGACCATTCTCTGGATAAGGACAGCCCTTACACCGGTGATCTTCATCATTCTCCTGAATTCGGCCTCAAGGTGAGCCATTGACTTGATGTTCAGAGTAACACCTCCGACATCCGATTTATGAACAGGTCCTATTACCTTGAGAGCCAGAGGAAACCCGGCCTTTCCTGCTATAGCTCTCAGTTCTTTTATGGTCCTGACAACAGCCTCTTTTACAAGGGGAATGTTTGCTGCCCTCAGAAGCTGCTGGATCACATCCGGATCCAGATAACCTGAGGATGATTTATCTATGATGCTCCGGATCAGCGGCACATCAATTTCCTTAAGGAAGATCTTTTCTTCAGCAGGGAAAGGTGTGTTTGATATTTTAGTCAATGCCCTTCCAAGTACAACCTCGTCGGGAAAGTTGACATGTCCTTTCCCCAGGAAATATTCGAGCTCGTTGTATGAGCTTGATATTGATGGCAATATAGGGAACAATGGTTTACTGCATTCTTCAATCTTCCTGTGAAGAAGGTCATATATCACAGCCATATCATTCAGTCCGTTGCTGCCGAATATTACTATCATTCCATCAATTTCAGGCATCCGTCTGTCGACATAGTCTATGATTTTATCAAGCTGTTCGTCAGTGGCAGTTGCTATCATATCGATAGGGTTATTCGCCGAAGCTCCCGGATTCATCATTGCCAGCAGGTTATCATGATGTTCTCCGGTGATCCGGGGTATTGACATTCCCCCTGCAGAAAGAGCATCAGTAAGCATTACTGCCGGTCCTCCTGCATGAGTAATTATGGCAATATTCCTTCCCTTCAGATGTTTATGGAAGAAAACGGATGCAACGGTTGTAAGCTCCTCCCTTCCGGCACACCGTACAATACCTGCTTTTCTGAACAACGCCTCCACTGCAGAATCGGAGGAGGCAAGGGCTCCGGTATGTGAAGATGCCGCCCTCATTCCCGCTTCACTGGTCCCTGACTTTATTGCAGCGATCCTGCAACCTTTCCGTATCAGGGATGATGCATGATGAAGCATTTTATCGGGATCTCTTATCTCTTCAACATATATCAGCTTTATAGGAGAACTTAGTTCCGGATCGAAAGTGTCGTCCCAGAATTCAAGTACCTCCTCGACACCTGTCTGGGCGCTGTTACCTACAGAAAAGAAACTTGTAAATGTTACACCTTTTGGAATGGCAGACTCAAAGATAAAAACAGCAGTTGCACCGGAGCCCGACACAAAATCGCAGCCCCGATCACTCAGCCGGGGAACAGGAGTGGTGAAAACTCCGTTATAATTCCGGGTGATCACACCTATACAATTCGGGCCGATAAGAGATCCTCCGCATTCAATTATCCTGTCAGCAATTAATGTTTCAAGCTTTCTTCCCTCCTCACCCGATTCGCTGAACCCCGCTGAAATAATAATACAAGCCCTGGTACCTTTTTCTCTTATCAGTATATCTACAGCCGGCAGACAATGCTTTGCCTGAACAGCAAGGATCGCAAGATCGACCTGAGGCAAATCATTGATATCACGATATGATTTCAGACCCTGGATCATATCGTGACCCGGATTCACAACATACAGATTGCCGGCATAATTACCATCAATTAAATTCTTGAGGATTTTGCCTCCCGGCTTGTAAAGATCATCCGATCCCCCGATCACAGCAATACCGGAGGGATTTATCAGCTTTTCATTTATCATTTCTCAAAAGAAGGTTTAGACCAGATTAAGACTGAATAATCCTTAAAGGCATAAGACTTCATAAGCCAGCAAAACGCTTCAGATAACCCACATTTTGAGCTGTCAGATATAAATAAACCTCTGAAATATAATTCTCTGAAGAAATCATACCCCGAATTAACAAAAGCAATATAGTAAAAAATTATAAGTAAAATTAGGTACTAAGGTCATATTCATATGCCCCGGGAAGCTGTCACTAAAATTTTCTTTAACTTTTTCAGGATGAATCTTTGATTTTTTCTGAAATTAAATTACGTTTGGAATCAAATTTTAAGTAATGACGATAATAAAATTAAATATTGGAATCTATTATTGTTATTATTGTAATTGCAGGTCAGGCAGTCCTGTGAAATATGTGTAATTAACCATAAATTCATAAATATGAGGCTTGCCTGAAAAGAGGTAAGCCTTTTTTTTTAAGTATTATAACAGATAAAAATATGGACAAAAATCAGAAAAACGGAGCGGTAAAATTCTTTACCAGAAAACAGATTCCACTTGAGATGCATAAAGTACGTATAGTTCAATCGCTTAATCTCCTGCCCGTAAACAAGAGGCTGGATGCGATGAAAGCAGCGGGTTTTAATTCCTTCCTGCTGAGCAGCGGTGATGTATTTCTTGATATGCTGACGGACAGCGGAACCAACGCGATGAGCGATAATCAGATCTCAAAAATGTTCGTAGCCGATGATGCCTATGCCGGCTCGATGAGCTTTAAGAAATTTGAAAAAAGTGTGTTACAGATATTCGGTAAGAAATATGTTCTGCCGGCACATCAGGGAAGAGCCGCAGAAAATATTATTTCGAAAGTGTTCATTAAGGAAGGATCTGTGATCCCGATGAATTATCATTTCACAACCACCCGAGCCCATATTGAAATTAACGGGGGCAAGATCTTTGAGCTTTTCGGTACGGAAGCAATGAAAATAAAAAGCTCTCATCCTTTCAAAGGGAATCTCGATCCCGTTCAGCTTGAAAGAATAATTATTGAATCAGGTCCGCAAAACATTCCTTTTATAAGGATGGAAGCCTCAACGAACCTTATCGGCGGGCAGCCTTTCTCACTTGGAAATATGAAAGAAGTAAGAAAGATAGCTGACAAGTACAATCTTATAATTGTAATGGATGCCAGCCTTATAGGAGAAAATGCATATTTTATAAAGAAACGTGAACCCGGATATGAAGATCAGTCCCTTGCTTCGATCCTTCTCCAGATGTGTGATCTTGCCGATATTGTTTATTTCTCCGGGAGAAAAGTCAGCTCATCAAGAGGCGGTGCAATCTGTACAAATTCCGAAGAGCTTTATACGAAAATGAAATATCTTATTCCCCTCTATGAAGGATTTCTGACATATGGAGGTATCTCGATCCGCGAGATTGAGGCAATGGCACAGGGACTTCTTGAAACTGTTGATGAAAATGTTGTTGGGCAGTCACCGGCGTTCATAAATTATATGGTACAGGAGCTTGAAAAACTCGGAATACCTGTCGTAAGTCCCGGTGGTGCCCTGGGATGCCACATTGATGCAACACAGTTCCTTTCACATATTCCTCAATCAGAATACCTGGCCGGATCACTTGTCGCAGCATTCTATATTGTTTCGGGGATCAGAGGTATGGAACGGGGAACCATAAGCAGCAATCGTGATGAAAAAGGAAATGATATTTTTGCAGATCTTGAACTTCTAAGACTTGCCGTACCGCGTAGAGTATTTACCCTCTCACAGGTTGAATATACGATTGACAGACTTAACTGGCTGTACCAGAACAGGAAACTGGTTGGCGGTCTGCGATTTGTTGAGGAACCACCTGTTCTCAGGTTCTTTACCGGCCTGCTTGAACCGGTCAGTGACTGGCCCGAAAAGCTTGCAGAAGCTTATAAAAAGGATTTCGGGGAATCTCTCTGATAAAGAAATACTGTTATATCCGATATACCGGAATATATTTTAATTTATATTGTGGTACTTAAACAAACCTGCAGGTAATGAAGAATATTATTGCATTAATATCGGCTATTCTGCTTAGCCAGATGATGTCCTCGCAGATAAAATCAGATTATTATTTACCGGATGATATAAGTTATAATAAGGAAATAACTCCTCCTGCAAAATTCTTTGGACACGAGGTTGGCGAATGGCATCTTACACATGACAAGCTTTATAATTACATGCTTGAGCTGGCCCGGATATCCGACAGGGCCATATGGGAGGAATATGGCAGGAGCTATGAAGGCCGTCCTCTGGGTAATCTGATAATAAGCTCACCTGAAAATATCAGGAACCTTGAGCAACTCCGGATCCGGCATCTGGAACTTTCGGACCCTTCGGTCTCCCCCGGTATTAACTTAACAGATATGCCGGTCTTTATCAAGCTTGGTTACGGGATTCATGGAAATGAATCAAGTGCACAGAATGCTTCCGTTCTCGTAGCATATTACCTTACAGCAGGTGAAGGAACCAGAACAGATGAACTCCTGAAAAACGCCGTCATTCTTATCGATCCTGCACTTAACCCCGACGGGATGCAACGGCATTCAACATGGGTGAATTTCACAAGAAGCCTTAACAACAATCCTGATCCCAATTCCTGGGAATTCAGCGAACCATGGCCGGGAGGAAGGACGAACCACTACTGGTTCGACCTCAACAGGGATTATCTGATGCTTCAGCATCCTGAATCCAGGGGCCGTGTGGAGGCGTTCTACAGGTGGAGACCGAATATAAATACTGATCACCATGAGCAGGGTGCTAATGCGACATTTTTCTATCAGCCTGGTATACAGAGCAGGAATAATCCCCTTACACCTGCAGATAACCAGGATCTTACGGCAGAGATAGGGAAATACCATGAGAAATATCTCAATTCAATCGGCAGCCTCTATTTTACTGAAGAAAGTTATGATGACTTCTATGTTGGAAAAGGATCATCCTACCCTGATATACATGGATCAGTAGGCATTCTTTTCGAACAGGCCGGTGTAAAAGGGCATCTGAAAGAGACTCCCAATATGCTGCTGTCCTTCCCCTTTGCAATCCGGAACCAGTTTACAGTATCTCTGTCAACACTTGAAGCCGGACTGGCAATGAGAGAAAAGCTACTTGAGAACCACAGAAATTTCTACAGGGATGCACGGGCACTTGCTGATAAGCATCCCGTGAAAGCTTATGTTTTTACGGAACCTGATGATAAAGGCAGGCTTGCAGAATTTATAAGAGTGCTTAAAGGTCACCGGATAAAAATATACAGGACGGCAAAGGATATTACCAGGGATGGCATAAATTTTAAGGCTGAGAACAGTTTTCTGGTACCGCTGCGGCAGGATGAATACCGCTTCGTAAGAAGTCTCTTTGATCCTGTTAAAGATTTTACAGACAGCACTTTCTATGATATTTCAACATGGGTTCTGCCAATGTCGTTCAACATTCAGTATTCGGCAATCAATATGTCCCGGGAGCTGGACGGGCTGCAGGGTGAGGAAATTCTGGCACCGCCAGCTGCAGAAGGTAAAGTTACCGGACCACAGGATCCCTACGCTTACATGTTTGAGTGGAATGAATATCTTGCTCCCAAAGCTCTTTATGAGTTTCAGAAAGCCGGACTGAGGACCCGTGTCTCAATGGGGAACTTCTCTTTCAGGAACAGCGATCTCAATCATGTCTTTTCCTATGGGACTATTATGATACACTCAAATGATCAGCCTGTTAAAGGAGATGAGCTAAGGAAGCTTATCGGATCAGTTGCAGAAAAATGTGGTCTCACAGTCTACGCTGTCAGAACCGGATTCACTGAATCAGGCATGGACCTGGGTAGCGGTAATTTTGCCGTTTTAGAGCAACCCTCGGTTGCGATGATCGCCGGTGACGGAATAAGCAGTTCAGATGCCGGCGAAATATGGCATATGTTCGATACACGTTTCAATATACCGGTCACTTTGATCACAGCTCAAAGGTTTGGGAATTTAAATCTCAGCAGGTATAATGTACTTATTGTTGCAGGTTCACCCGATCTTAGTCCCGCAGCCATTGAAAACATTAAAACCTGGAACAGGCAGGGCGGAACGATAATTGCTTACAAAGGAGGCAATAACTGGCTTGTAAGGAATAAACTTGCAGAAATTGATTTTGTCACTGCAACAGGTTCCTTACTGAAAGAGGGGATTTTCGCTGAACGTTCAGTCAATACCCAGGCCAGACAGATCCCCGGATCGATCTTTTCGGTCAGGCTCGATCTTACAAATCCCCTTTGTTACGGGTATACAAGAAATATCCTGCCTGTCTTCAAGTCCGGGACTTCTGCAGCAAAGAGGACTGCAGATATTTACAGTAATCCTGCTGTCTATACTACTGATCCCCTTTTGAGCGGCTACTGTACAAAAGAAAACTCCGACAGGCTGAAAGGAACTGCTTTTGTATCAGTCCACCGGAACAGGATCATTTCAATATATGATAATACGAACTTCAGGGCTGTCTGGTATGGTACAAATAAGATCTTCCTTAA